>NZ_JAHBDE010000048.1:0-25663 GCF_019956175.1 Pseudomonas sp. BF-R-30
GCGGCTACTCATCGAGGGCCGAGCGTTGTTAGCGCAACGCTCACTACGAGCCCGGATACATTAGCGCAAGCCAGCTTTACCGAAAACAGCCCATGGGGTTGCAGGAGATGGGCTGACCATACATTTTGTGTGCAGATTCAATAATTATGTCGCCTGACAGTCCGCCTTCGCGGGCAAGCCCGCTCCCACAGATTTTGTGCCAAGCCCGAATTATGTGACCGACACTGAAACCCTGTGGGAGCGAGCTTGCTCGCGAAGACGTCGGCACATCCAGCATCAAGGTGGCAGGCAGAGCGCTTTCGCGAGCAGGCTCGCTCCCACAGGGATCAGGCATGAGTCGGGCTGGTGCAGCAGCCCGACTCCAGACTCTTGAGAATCGGGCAATCCGGCCGATGATCGCCCTGACAGTGCTCAACCAGGTCCTGCAAGGTGTCGCGCAACTGGCCGAGTTCACGGATCTTCTGGTTCAACTCATCGATGTGCTGGCGGGCCAACGCTTTCACATCGGCGCTGGCGCGCTGGCGGTCTTGCCAGAGGGTCAGCAATTTGCCGACTTCTTCCAGGGAAAACCCCAGGTCCCGCGAGCGCTTGATGAACGCCAGCGTGTGCAGGTCGTCTTCGCCGTATACCCGGTAGCCGCTGTCGGTGCGATGGGCTGCCTTGAGCAGGCCGATGGACTCGTAATAACGGATCATCTTTGCGCTCAGGCCGCTGTGGCGGGCCGCTTGGCCGATGTTCATCGGTTGTCCTCCAGGTCCTTGGGTTTCCAGGTTTTCAACAGTAGCGCATTGCTCACCACGCTGACGCTCGACAACGCCATGGCCGCACCGGCCAACACCGGGTTGAGCACGCCAAACACGGCCAGCGGAATGCCGATCAGGTTATAGACGAAGGCCCAGAACAGGTTCTGCCGAATCTTGGCGTAGGTCTTGCGGCTGATCTCCAATGCGGCCGGCACCAGGCGTGGATCGCCGCGCATCAGGGTGATGCCGGCCGCGTGCATGGCGACGTCGGTGCCGCCACCCATGGCGATGCCGATGTCGGCGGCGGCCAGTGCCGGGGCGTCGTTGATGCCGTCACCGACCATCGCCACCACCCCGGTCTGTTTCAGTGCGGCGACCGTGGCGGCTTTGTCCGCCGGCAGCACTTCGGCATACACATCGTGGATGCCCAAGGCCTGGGCCACCACGTTGGCGCTGCCACGATTGTCGCCGGTCAGCAGATGGCTGCTGATGTTTCGTGCGCTCAGTTGTTGCACCGCTTGCAGCGCGCCGGGCTTGAGGGTGTCACCAAAGGCGAACAGGCCCAGCACGTGGGGTTCGGGGGATTGTTCGATCAGCCAGGACAAGGTCCGGCCTTCTTTTTCCCACGCGATCGCCGAGTCGGCCAACGGCCCGGCACTCAAGCCGCTGTCTTCCAGCAGACGCCGATTGCCCAGCGCCAGGCGACGCCCTTCGAGGTTGCCGGCGATGCCGCGACCAGTCAGGGACTGGCTGTCGCTGACATCGGCCACCTTCAGTCCACGCTCGGCACAGGCATCCAGAACAGCCTTGGCCAACGGATGCTCACTGCCGCGTTGCAGGGCGCCGGCCAATTGCAGCAGGCCCGCCTCATTACCGTCGATGGCACTCAGATGAGCAATGCGCGGGGCGCCGGAGGTAAGGGTGCCGGTCTTGTCGAACACCACCGCGCTCACTTCATGGGCCCGCTCCAGTGCTTCGGCGTCCTTGATCAGAATTCCGTAGCGTGCCGCCACGCCGGTGCCGGCCATGATCGCCGTCGGTGTGGCCAGGCCCAACGCGCATGGGCAGGCGATCACCAGCACCGCCACGGCGTTGATCAGCGCGGTTTCCATCGGCGCGCCATACAGCCACCAGCCGATCAGGGTGGCCAGGGCAATCAGCAGTACGGTGGGCACGAAGACCTGGCTGACTTTATCCACCAGTTTCTGGATCGGCGCTTTTGCGGCCTGGGCGTCTTCCACCAGCCGGATGATCCGCGCCAGCACGGTTTCCGCACCGAGGGCCTGGGTACGCACCAGCAGCCGGCCTTCACCGTTGATCGCGCCGCCGGTGACCTTGTCGCCGGGCTGCTTGGGCACTGGCAGACTCTCGCCGCTGATCAGGGCTTCGTCGGCGTGGCTCTGACCTTCAATCACTTCGCCATCCACCGGGAAGCGTTCGCCGGGTTTGACCATCACCAGGTCATTGAGGCGCAGGGCGCTGATGGCGACGTCTTGCTCGTGACCATCGGTCACCCGAATCGCACGTTCCGGACGCAAGGCTTCGAGGGCTCGAATGGCGCTGGCAGTCTGGCGCTTGGCGCGGCTTTCCAGGTACTTGCCCAGCAGCACCAGGGCGATCACCACCGCCGAGGCTTCGAAATACAGATGTGGCATGCGCCCGGCGGCGGTGGCCCATTCGTACAGGCTCAAGCCATACCCGGCGCTGGTGCCCAGGGCGACCAGCAAATCCATGTTGCCGGCCCCGGCGCGCACGGCTTTCCAGGCGGCGACGTAAAACCGTGCGCCGAAGATGAATTGCACCGGAGTGGCCAAGGCGAATTGCGCCCAGGCCGGGAGCATCCAGTGCACGCCGAATGGCTGTAGCAACATCGGCAATACCAGCGGCAAGGCGAGGGCAATGGCGATGATCAAGGCCAGGCGTTCGCGGTGCAGGCGCTGTTGCTGATTGTCGGTTGGCGGGTGTTCGGCTTCCCAGACGCTGGCGCTGTAGCCAGCCTTTGTCACAGCGGCGATCAAGGTCTGCGGATCGATCTGGCCAAGCAGTTCAAGGTGGGCGCGTTCGTTGGCCAGGTTGACGCTGACGCTTTTCACTCCGGCCACCTTGCCCAGCGCACGCTCGACGCGACCGGTGCAGGATGCGCAGGTCATGCCGTCGATGCTCAATTCCAGGCTCTGTTGCGGCACGCTGTAGCCGGCCTTGGCCACGGCATCTATCAAGGCCGGCAAGCTGTCGCCGGGTGCCTGGACCCGCGCCTGCTCAGTGGCGAGGTTGACGCTGACGGCACTGGCGCCTATGACTTTGCTCAAGGCGCGCTCGACCCGCCCGGCGCAACTGGCGCAGGTCATGCCGGCAATCGGCAGGTCGAACGTGGTGGATTCGGACATTGGTCGCACTCCCTGTAGTAGATGACCACAGGATCAACCTTGCCATGCTGGCAAGGTCAAGCGCCAATCTCAAACGTGCCGCTGATCTAATATGGGAGCGGCGGTGCGGCGATCCGACGTGCTCGCGAAGGCGGAGTACCAGTCAACAGAGTTGTTGAATGTAACGGCCTAATCGCGAGCAAGCTCGCTCCCACAGGGGGTATAGATGTCAGTAGCCGAGACCGGCGCGCTTGAGGTACATCCCTTCCTGCGTCATCGCGATCCGGTACTTGAGCACATCGCCAGCCTTGAGCCGGATATCCTGCGAACCTGGCGCGAGCATGCCCGGATTGCAACCCGGCATCTGGCCCGGCAGCAGTTTCAGGCGCAGCGAGACGATGCCCGGCGGCAGGTTGAACGAGGTGCTCTGTTCCTGAAACAGCCGCGCCGCCAGTTGATCCTGAATGTACACGCCGATTTCGCAACTGGTCGCGACTTCCAGGCGCTCGCGGGAAATGATCAGCACGCCATAATCCTGACTGGCAGCATTGGTCGAAGGCACGGCGGCGAAAAGGCTGAGAAAGCCAAACAGGCTGAAAACTGACCAGCGCATGGCTGAATCTCCTGAGTTCGAGTCATTGATGGACGCAGCTTGGCCGAGCGTCGCGCCGATTGCCAGCCCGGCAGCTCACTTCAGAACTTGACCTTGCCATGGTGGCAAGCTCGAAACTGGGTTCAACCCTCGGAAAAAGGAGTCATCCCATGCAAGTGTTCAACGTCGAAGGCATGTCTTGTGGTCACTGTGTCAAGGCCATCACCCAGGCGCTCCAGGCCAAAGACCCGGCAGCCAGTGTGCGGGTCGATCTGGCTGCCAGGGAGGTCGGTGTCGAAAGTGCGCTGACCGCCGAGCAGGTGATCGAGGCGATCAGCGAAGAGGGTTACGGCGTCAAACTGGCCTGAATTTGATAGTTAGCGAGCTACCGGAATGTTCAAGGCGTCCGTGCGCGGCTAGACTGTCGGGCTGCCGACTTCTGCCCCACTGGATGCCTGATGAACTTCCGTACCATTCTGATTCTCGGCGCCTTGAGCGCTTTCGGTCCGCTGGCGATCGATTTCTACCTGCCGGCCTTCCCGGCCATGGCCCTGGCTTTCGGCACGGACGAAAATCATGTCCAGATGACGTTGGCGGCCTACTTCCTCGGCTTGTCCATCGGTCAGTTGGCCTATGGTCCGGTGGCGGATCGTTTCGGGCGACGCATTCCGTTGCTCATCGGTGTCGGTTTGTTCACCGTTGCTTCCGTGGCGTGCGCCTATGCACCGAACCTGGAATGGCTGATCGGCGCGCGTTTCATCCAGGCGTTGGGCGGTTGCGCGGGGATGGTGATTTCCCGGGCGGTGGTTAGCGACAAGTGTGATGCGGTGGGGTCGGCGAAAGTCTTTTCGCAACTGATGCTGGTGATGGGACTTGCTCCCATCCTTGCGCCATTGCTGGGTGGGTTGTTGGTCAACACGACAGGCTGGCAGTCGATTTTTCTGGCCTTGACCGGTTTCAGTGCGCTGGCGGGGCTGGCGGTTGCGACGGGCTTGCCGGAAAGCTTGCCGGCCCACATACCGCGTCAACCGCTGTCCGGTGCGCTGCGTCAGTACGGTCGGTTGCTGGCCGACCCCATATTTCTTGGCCATGCCTTGACCGGGGGCATCGCCATCGCCGGGATGTTTGCCTACATCGCCGGTTCGCCCTTCATCTTCATCAAGCTCTACGGCGTTGCGGCCGAGCATTTCGGCTGGCTGTTCGGCATCAATGCGGCGGGCTTCATTCTGGTGGCGCAGGTCAACGCGCGGTTACTGGCCAAACGTGGCCCGATGTTTTTGCTGGCGCGCGCGGTGTGGGGTTATCTGGCGGCCGGTTTGACCCTGCTCGCTGTCAGCTCTCTACACACGGCACAATTGTGGCCGCTGCTGATTCCATTGTTCATCTGTATCGCCAGCCTCGGTTGCATCAGCCCCAACGCGGCGGCTTGTGCGATGAGCGGGCAGGGCGCATGGGCCGGCAGCGCGTCGGCGCTGCTCGGTTGCCTGCAATTCAGCGTGGCTGCCGGCGCCTCTGCGCTGGTGGGCGTGTTGCACGACGGCAGCGCCGTGCCGATGGCTATGGTCATCAGCCTGTGTGGAATTCTGGTGGTGAGCGCGGCGGTGCTCACCCGGCGTTTGCAAAATGCCCGGGCGCTGGCGCAAGCCCGGGTTTGAGGCCGGAGTCAGCCGGCTGCGCGCTGCGTGAGGAGGACGGGAATCGGGTGAGGGGCCTGGATGCGGGCTTCAAGGGTACGCGTGAAAGCGCGAGCTTCTGCTTCGCTGCGGAACGTCACAGCATGTTGGTCAAGACGGACTTGCCACTGGGATTTTGCCAGTTCTTTTATCAGGATCTTCACAGCTGATCACCTCTCGTAAAAGACGTTACGCAAAAGAATGCCTCGCAGGAGATTCGATTGTAGACCCGTACACGGTCACCATTGTGACAAGGATCAACTGTCTGACTGACGGTTTGTAACTAAAAAAAACACGGCTTTTCGAGGGCGCCCACAGCGGTTGTCCGCGACCGGAGCGTCCCGGTCGCAGACGGAAAACAGCAGAAAGCGATGAAATCTGGGGCGGTTTTTTCAGCGCTTCAGAACCCTTCCAATACAATCTTGCCCTTGGCTTTGCCGCTTTCCAGTAGGGCGTGGGCACGGCGCAGATTGGCCGCGTTGATCGTGCCGAAGTGTTCCCCCATCGTGGTTTTAAGTGTCCCGGCATCGATCAGCCAGGCGACGCGATTGAGCAGGTTGTGCTGTTCGATCATGTCCGCGGTTTCAAACAGCGAACGGGTGTACATGAACTCCCAGTGCAGTGACAGGCTCTTGCGCTTGAGCTTGGTCACGTCCAGCGACTTGGGGTCATCGATCAACGCCAGTTTGCCTTGGGGCGCCAATGCCTCCACCAATTGGTCCAGATGCTGGTCGGTCTGGGTCAGGCTGGCGACGTGGGTAACCTGGTCCACACCGGCACGCTTGAGTGCTTCGCTCAGTGGCTGGCCATGGTCGATCACCAGGTCAGCGCCCAGTTCCTTCACCCAGCTTTGGGTCTGCGCACGCGAAGCGGTGCCGATGACTTTCAGGGCCGTCAGTTGGTGAGCGAGCTGCGTAAGAATCGAGCCCACGCCACCTGCCGCACCGACGATCAACAGGCTCTGGCCTTCATCGGTTTTGCCTTCGCGCACTTGCAGGCGCTCGAACAACAGTTCCCACGCCGTGATCGCGGTGAGCGGCAGGGCAGCGGCTTCGGCGAATCCGAGGGTCTTGGGCATGTGGCCGACGATGCGCTCGTCCACCACATGCAACTCGCTGTTGCCGCCCGCCCGCGCGATGGAGCCAGCGTAAAACACCTGGTCGCCGACCGAGAACAGCGTCACCTCACTGCCCACGGCCTTGACCACACCGGCCACGTCCCAACCCAGCACTTTGGCCGCGCCGCCTTCGGGCTGGACGTTCTGGCGCACCTTGGTGTCCACCGGGTTGACCGAGATGGCTTTGACTTCCACGAGCAAGTCGCGGGGGCCGGCAACCGGCTCTGGCAGCTCGATGTCTTGCAGAGCCTTGTTGTCGCTGATCGGCAACGAGGCGTAGTAGGCAATGGCTTTCATGGGCGGCTCCTGAACACTAATAAAGAAGGGATTCGATGGGGCAGATGATTGGCTATTTCTCCTGAAGATAAAACCGGCTAAAAGAGCAGTCTCTTTCAATATTTTTTTGATAATCGGTGTTCTTGATGCTGCGTTTCGATGACTTGCAGTTGTTTGTCCGGGCGGCGGACTTGGGCAGCCTGTCCGCCGCCGCGCGGGGCATGGACATGTCGGCGGCGGTGGCCAGTGCGGCGCTCAAGCGCATCGAACAGCAACTCGGCGCCCGTTTACTGGCCCGCTCTACCCGCAGCCTGCGCCTGACCGCCGAAGGCGAGGGCTTTCTTGAATACGCCCGCGCGGCCCTGAGCAATCTCGACGAGGGCCGGCGATTGCTGGCCAGTGGTCAGGATCAGGTCAGCGGGGTGCTGCAACTGTCGGCGCCATCGGACTTTGGCCGCAACCTGCTGCTGCCCTGGCTCGACGAGTTTCAACGCGAGCATCCGAAACTCACCGTGCGCTTGCTGCTGGGGGACCGCATCGCCGACCTGTTTCGCCAGCCGGTAGACATTGCCCTGCGCTACGGTGAACCGGAGGACTCCAGCCTGGTGGCGCTGCCCATCGCCCCGCAGAACCGACGGGTGTTGTGCGCCGCTCCCGGCTATCTGGCCCGGCATGGCGAGCCGCGGCAGCTGGAGCAACTGGCACAGCACAATTGCCTGTTGTACATGCTCGGCAGCCGGGTCCACGATCACTGGAGTTTTCACGACGGCAAACGCGAAGTCAGCCTGACCGTCAGCGGCGATCGTTTCAGCGACGATGCCGATGTCGTGCGCCTATGGGCCGTGGCAGGTGCCGGGATCGCTTACAAATCCTGGCTCGATGTGGCCGCCGATGTACTGGCCGGCCGCTTGAAGGTGCTGATGTCGGAGCTGCTGTGTGAGCGCGCACCGTTGAATCTGTTGTGCGCCCATCGCGCACAATTGAGTAAGCCGGTGAACCTGTTGCGTGAAATGCTTGCCAGACGATGCGCCCTTTTGAGCAGTCAATTTCCAGGCTTTTCGGGAATCGATCATTAGTCGCACGAAAAAAGAGAAATTTCCCTCAGGAACGATCACCACCTACGCCGGGTGGAGGAAAGGATCCGCCGACCAACCCGCATATACTAGCGCCCTCATCATGTAAGTAGCGTCGATCCCCAATGGTGGGTCCACGTTCGAGTCGGCCCGGCTGCACGGTCATCCTTCTGGCCTTCGCAGCATCGGCCAGGTAGCGCAAATGGTTGAGCAAGGCGTTGCCGGGCTTATGGCAGTTTCCACGGATTGGCCGACGACACATTACTGGTCAAGATTTCTCTGGGCAGTAGACGAAACGATTCAACAGGGAGTGAATACATGGAACATGCACCTTGCATCAGCCAGATCGCCACGTTGCTGGCTGACCCAAAGCGCAGCGCAATGATGTGGGCCTTGATGGATGGTTCGGCGCGAGCAACCGAAGAGTTGGCATTGCTGGCCGGCCTGTCATCGTCGTCGGCCAGTGCACACTTGGGCCGTTTGTCCGCCGGAGGTCTGCTGAAGGTTGAAAACCGCGGCCGCAAACGCTTCTTCCGCCTGGCCGCTCCCGAGGTCGGAGCGGCAATCGAAGCACTGGCCAGCGCGACCTTCGCCAGCGCACCCCAGGATATTCCGGACGTATTCAAGCGCAATGCACCTCTGGTCAAACCCCGGGTGGTGCGGTCGCCATTGTTGAGTGCCCGACTGTGCGACGATCATTTGGGGGGCACCCTGTCCGCCGATCTGTATCAGCGGCTGCTGGAGGCGGGCTGGATCGAACACTTTGATCAGCGGGTCACGGTCACGCTCAAGGGCGCGACAGAGTTGGCGGCACGGGGAGTGTTCATCCAGGCGCTGGCCCATCACAACGGCAGGGTTGCCTGCGCCTGCCCCGACTGGAGCGAAAGGCGCCCGCACATGGGCGGCTCGCTGGGCGCGGCATTGTTGCAGCTGTTCATGCAGTCGGGGTGGTTGAGCCTGCCCAACGATTCCCGAACCTTGCAGGTGACGGCCTCCGGGCAACGGGAAATTCATCGCTTTGCCAGTGAGTCCGAACTGGAAATGGCTCTGTAGGAGCCGGCTTGCCGGCGATGGCGGCCTCTCATCAGCATCAATACTGGAGGTGAGGGCCTTATCGCTGGCAAGCCAGCTCCTGCAAGGTTTGCGTTTGCCTTTAGGGTTTTACCAACCGCGCATCGAGACTGTTCTGCGCCAGGCGCTTGGCCTGATCCTGGGTCATGCCCAGATGGGTGTGCAACGCATGGAAGTTCTCGGTGACATAACCGCCGAAATACGCCGGGTCATCGGAGTTCACGGTCACTTTCACGCCGCGTTCCAGCATGTCGAGAATGTTGTGCTGCGACATGTGATCGAACACGCAAAGCTTGGTGTTCGACAACGGGCACACGGTCAGGGGGATCTGCTCGTCGATGATTCGCTGCATCAGGCGCTCGTCTTCGATGGCGCGCACGCCATGGTCGATGCGCTGGATTTTCAGCAGGTCGATGGCTTCCCAGATGTACTCGGGCGGGCCTTCTTCGCCGGCGTGGGCGACGGTCAGGAAGCCTTCGTGGCGGGCACGGTCGAACACGCGCTGGAACTTGCTCGGCGGGTGGCCCATCTCGGAGCTGTCCAGGCCCACGGCGACGAACGCATCGCGGAACGGCAGCGCCTGGTCGAGGGTTTTCTGTGCTTCGTCTTCGCTCAGATGGCGCAGGAAGCTCAGGATCAAACCACTGGTGATGCCCAGTTGCTGTTCACCATCCTTGAGCGCGGCGGCGATGCCGTTGAGCACCACTTCGAACGGGATGCCACGGTCGGTGTGGGTCTGCGGGTCGAAGAACGGTTCGGTGTGAATCACGTTCTGCTCTTTGCAGCGCAGCAGGTACGCCCAGGTCAGGTCATAGAAGTCCTGGGACGTGCGCAGCACATCGGCACCCCGGTAATACAGATCGAGGAACTCCTGCAGGTTGTTGAAGGCATACGCCTTGCGCAAGGTTTCGACGTCGTTCCATGGCAAGGCAATCTTGTTGCGCTCGGCCAGGGCGAACAACAGCTCCGGCTCCAGCGAGCCTTCCAGGTGCAGGTGCAATTCTGCCTTGGGCAGGGCGTTCAGCCAGTCGTACATAATTCTTTTCTCATCAGGTGCAATGGTCGCCATTCTACAGAGGGTTGCCGCAACAATTGGTAAAACCTGACCAGGCGGTTGATCACAACGCTTCCGGTTCCCGTCGATAAGCGTAGGTATCGGCGAAGCGCGAGAGCAGGAACTCGGCGCAGGTGGTGGCCGGGTATTTCGCCGGGTGCAATGTGTCCTGACATCCGGGCAGGCATTCGATGCGGGTATCCGGGTGCGGCTCGGCGAAGAACGGCATCGAATAACGATCCACGCCCTGGGGGCTGATCACCCGGTGTGGCGTCGACAGGTAACGGTCGTTGCTCCAGCGCGCCATCATGTCGCCGAGGTTGACCACGAACGTACCTTCGATCGGCGGCGCGTCGATCCATTCGCCTTTGACGTTGCGTACTTGCAAGCCACCGGCGGCGTCCTGATAGAGCAGGGTGATGCAGCCGTAGTCGGTGTGCGCGCCGGCACCTTGTTGCTCTTCGGAACTGGCGGTGTGGCGCGGCGGGTAATGGATCATCCGCAGCACGCTGACCGGCTCATTGAAGCGCGCGTCGAAGAAATCACGCTCAATCCCCAGCGCGATGGTCATTGCCCGCAACAGCGTTTGCGCGAGGGCTTGCATGTCGACGTAGTGCTGCTCCATCAGCGCTTCCCAGCCGGGTATGGACGGATGGCGATTGGGGCCGCGCAAGGGTTTTTCCACCAGTACGTCAGGGTGCTCGGCCGGCAGGTGCAGGCCCATGTCGAAGGTTTCTTTGAGGTCGCTGGGTTTGCTCGGGTCCAATTGCTCGGTGGCAATGGCGCCGTAACCGCGATGGTGACGGGTCCGGGTGATGTCGATCTTGAGCTTTTCGGCGGTAGGTTGGCCGAAGAAGCGTTTGGCGCTGTCGAGTAGTTCGTCGATACGCGCAGTGCTGATCGGATGGCCCTTGATGTAGAAGAAACCCCACTCGCGGCAGGCGAGGTCGATTTGTTCGGCGACAGTTTGCCAGGCGATTTGGTCGGCGCTGTAGAGCGGGGCGATGTCGATGATGGGGAGTTGATTCATGCGCAGTCCTTAAGAACGCTGAAGATCCAATGTGGGAGCGGGCTTGCTCGCGAAAACGGTGTATCAGGCGACATATGTATCGACTGAGATGACGCCTTCGCGAGCAAGCCCGCTCCCACAGGTACCGTGTCCTGACCGGAAAAATTACTTCGGAATCTCGGCCTTCATGCCTTCCACGTAGTAATTCATCGACGCCAGTTCCGCCGTGGTCGCACTCTCGCCCGCCGGGATTTTCTCGACCCCGGCCTGATCCTTGATCGGCCCGGTGAACAATCGCAGCGCACCGCTCTTGATGTCGGCAATGAGCTGCTCGGCTTCGCTCTTCACCGTCGCCGGTACCAGGTCGCTGATCGGTAGTTCAACGGTGCCCTCCTTCAAACCGCCCCAGTAGTCCCGGGATTTCCAGTCATGGTCGAGCACGCTTTGGGTTGCTTGAACGTAGTGCGGTCCCCAGTCATTGACGATGGAGGTCAGCACCGCTTTCGGCCCGAAGTGCGCCATGTCCGAAGCGTAGCCCACGGCATACACGCCGCGACGTTCGGCGGCCTGGATCGGCGCGGGACTGTCGGTGTGCTGGAACACCACGTCCACGCCCTGATCGATCAACGCGTTGGCGGCGTCCGCCTCCTTGCCCGGATCGAACCATGAGTTGACCCACACCACCTTGATCTCGGTACCGGGATTGTATTTGTTCAGGGCCAACTGGATGGCGTTAATGTCGCGGATCACTTCCGGAATCGGGAAGGAGGCAACGTAGCCGACCTTCTTGGTCTTGGTCATCTTCGCCGCGAGGAAGCCGCCGACGTAGCGGCCCTCGTAAGTGCGCGCCAGGTAAGTGCCGAGGTTCTTGTCCTGCTTGTAGCCGGTGGCGTGTTCGAAGGTCACCTTGGGAAACTGTTTGGCAACTTTCACCGTCGGGTTCATGTAGCCGAAGGAGGTGGTGAAGATCAGGTCGTATTTGTCCTTGGCCATGTTGCGGATCACCCGCTCGGCGTCGGCGCCTTCGGCGACGTTTTCCACGTAGTTGGTGGTGATCTGCGAGCCGAATTTTTCCGCGAGTTCCTTGCGCCCCTGTTCATGCTGATACGTCCAGCCGTGGTCACCGATCGGACCGATATAGACGAAGCCGACTTTCAGCGGATCGGCAGCTACGGCGGTCAGGCTGGCGCTCAAACCGATGGCCGCCGCAACGGCGCAAAGCAGCTTCTTCAACGGACGTTTGTGCATGAATTGAAACTCCATTTTGTTGTGAGGTTGGCTGGGCTCTCGGGCTTGCACAGGGCAATGCAAGTTGCTGACCAACAAGACAACAAAATTGGAATCCACGGTGATGCCATCGCGAGCAGGCTCGCGACAGGTCCTTCAAGTCCGATAACAGTGCATGTCCTTACACAGCTGCCACCCACTGGTGCGCCAATCCACAAAACCAATGTGGGAGCGGGCTTGCTCGCGAAGGCGGTGTGTCAGTCACATAAATATCGACTGATACAACGCCTTCGCGAGCAAGCCCGCTCCCACAGTTTTAATCGGTGTTGTATCAGGTCCCGGCGATCAGTTGCCGTGCCGCCTGGCTGTGATCAGCAATCAACCCCTTCAGATCCAGCCCCTCGACCTGTCCGTCGATCACCCGCCACTTGCCGCCGACCATCACTCGATCCGCGCGATCAGCACCACACAGCAGCAACGCCGACACCGGATCATGACTGCCGGAGAAACGCAGCTCATCGAGCTTGAACATCGCCAGGTCAGCCTGCTTGCCCACCGCCAACTCGCCGATATCGGTACGGCCCAGCAGGCTCGCCGAACCCTTGGTCGCCCAGCCCAACACGCGCTCCGGGGTGATCTTCTCGGCGCCGTAGCGCAGGCGCTGGATGTACAGGGCCTGACGCGCTTCGAGCATCATGTTCGAGGCATCGTTGGATGCCGAACCATCCACACCCAAACCAAGCAAGGCACCAGCATCGGTCAACTCGATGCTCGGACAGATGCCCGAGGCCAGGCGCATGTTCGAACTCGGGCAATGGCAAATACCGGTGCCGGCGGCGCCGAGGCGGGCGATTTCATCCGGGTTGAAATGGATGCCATGGGCCAGCCAGGTGCGCGGGCCGAGCCAGCCGACACTGTCCAGATAGTCCACGGTGCGCAGGCCGAAGCGTTGCAGGCAGAAATCTTCTTCATCGAGGGTTTCTGCCAGGTGGGTGTGCAGGCGCACGTCGAGTTTGTTCGCCAGCTCGGCACTGGCCGACATGATTTCCGGCGTCACCGAGAACGGCGAGCAGGGTGCCAGGGCGATCTGGATTTGCGCGCCGTCACCGCGTTCATGGTACTCGGCGATCAACCGCTGACTGTCGGCGAGGATCACTTCGCCTTCCTGCACGGTCTGTTGCGGCGGCAGGCCACCGTCCTTTTCACCGAGGCTCATGGATCCGCGGGTGAGCATGGCGCGCATGCCCAGTTCACGAACGCTCTCGACTTGCACGTCGATCGCGTTTTCCAGACCTTCAGGGAACAGGTAGTGATGGTCGGCGGCGGTGGTGCAACCGGACAGCAGCAATTCAGCCAGCGCGACCTTGGTGGCGAGAGCGAGTTTTTCCGGGGTCAGGCGTGCCCAGACCGGGTACAGGGTTTTCAGCCACGGGAACAGCGGCTGATTGACCACCGGCGCCCAGGCGCGGGTCAGGGTTTGATAGAAGTGGTGATGGGTGTTGATCAGGCCCGGCAGGATCACATGTTCGCGGGCATCGAACACTTCATTGCACGGTGCGGACGGTTGTTGACCGGCGCCGAGTACTTCGACGATCAAACCGTCTTGCAGCACCAGGCCGCCACGGGCATCGAGACCATTGGACGTGAAAATGGCGAGGGGATTCTTTAACCAGGTACGGGTCGCAGGCATGTTGGCCGGCTCCTCTGAAAGTTGGGTTCAGGGTTGCCAGCTCAGTGTTGCCCTGTCTGCTGATCCAGGTTCGCCGGGGAGGCGAGGTGCGAAGTGTCGATCAAAACGGCCCGGCGGGCAAGCCCGACCCGACAGGCAGATGCAACCCGGCGGTATTACCAGGGAATGGTTTCGCCCCGGTAATTGATGAAGTGATGCCCACCCTTGCCGACATACGCATTCACCTGATCGACCAGGCCACGGGTGCTGGTTTCCACGTCGATGTCCGCGCCTTCACCACCCATGTCGGTTTTCACCCAGCCCGGGTGCAGCGACAGCACGGTGAGCCTGGTTTCGCCCAACTGAGTGACGAAGCTGTTGGTCATGGAGTTCAACGCCGCCTTGCTGGCCTTGTACAGTGCCAGTTCCGGCGCATCGGGCATGGTCACGCTGCCCAGCACCGAACTCATGAACGCCAGCACGCCGGTGTCCGGTCGCAGTTGCTCGACAAAACTCTGGGCCAGGTTGATCGGTGCCACGGCGTTGGTGAAAAACAGCTGACCGACTTCGGCCATTGTCGCGCCACCGTTCGGCGTCTGGACATCCGGTCCCTTGACCCCGGCATTGACGAACAACAGGTCAAACACGTCGCCCTTGAGTTGTTGGCTCAGGGCGGACACCGCTTGCTGATCGTCCATGTCGAGCGTTTCGATCCGCACCTTGCCCAGGGCCTGCAAGGCTTCGGCTTTTTGCGGATCGCGCACGGTGGCGGTGACTTGCCAGCCATCGGCCAACAGGGTTTTCACCAGCCCGAGGCCAAGCCCCCGGGAGGCGCCGATGATGAGCGCGGTTTTTGCCTTGGACATGAGTGGCTTCCTTGAAAATTCAGAGTCGTGGATTCAATGGACACTGTTGCCCGAGCCGTTGTTGCAACTCTTCGCGCAGTGCGCCGAGTTCGGCCATGCGGGCTTCGATCAGTTTGAGTTTGTCTTGCAGCAGTTGCGTGACGGCGCTGTCCGGATCGGGCGATTGCCAGATTGTAGCGACGCTGTTGCCGATCTCGCCGAGGGTAAAGCCCAGTCGTTGAGCGGTCTTGATGTACTGCACCAATTGCACCATGTCTGGCGGATAGTCGCGATACCCGTTGGCGCTGCGTTGCGCCGCAATCAATCCGCGCTGCTCGTAAAAGCGCAGCGTGTCGCGGCTGACGGCGCTGGCCTGGGCTAATTCACCGATGCGCATCATGACGTCTCGAGGGGGCTTGACCCTGGAGCATACTCCAGGCTTTAGCCTTGTTGCTCCCTGAATTGATGGAGCAATGTCGATGTGGACTACAACGCAATATCGCCGGTTGGTGCAAGGCAGTGCCTGGTATGACCTGATCGTGATGGTCGCGTTTGTCACGCCGTGGAGTTTTGCGGCGTTGCATGGGGTTTTGACGTGGGTGAGTCAGGCGTTGAGTTTGCCCGGTGAGCTGCCACCGTTCGAGCCGGTGCACATGTTGATGGCGAATTTGTTGGGCTCGATTGTGTGCGTATGGGCGGTGTTGCGGATTCGTGATCCGCAGCAGGTTTATGGGCGGTATGACGCCGTGGGCAGATTCCTGTTCTCGGCCTGGCAGGCTTATGCCCTGATCCATGGCGCGAGTTCGCTGCTGGTGGTTTTTCTGGCGTTTGAATTGGCGTGGGGCGTGGCTCAGGTGTTGCCTGTTCGGACGCCTTCGCGAGCAAGCCCGCTCCCACATTTGACCGAGTTCACACCCATCCAATGTGGGAGCGGGCTTGCTCGCGAAGAGGCCCGCCCAGGCACAGCCTAATGCCCAGCCTGCCACGGCTGCCCCAATGACACCGGCGCATACAACCGTGTGCGCACCGCATCCCGGGACAGCAGCACCAGCACCCCAATGGTCGCGACATACGGCAACATCGCCAGCAGACTCGACGGAATCGCCAGCCCCAGTCCCTGCGCCACCAGGTGCAGGATGCTGGCGAGCCCGAACAGGTACGCGCCGAGCAGCAGGCGCCACACCCGCCAACTGGCGAACACCACCAGCGCCAGGGCAATCCAGCCGCGCCCGGCGCTCATGTTCTCCGCCCACATCGGCGTGTAAGCCAGGGACAGGTAAGCCCCGGCCAATCCGGCCATCGCACCGCCGAACAACACCGCCAAGGTCCGCACGGCCAACACCGGCAAGCCCATGGCGCTGGCCGCATCCGGGTTTTCCCCGATCGCCTGAATGATCAGCCCGACGCGGCTTTTCAGAATCACCCAGACCACTAATGCAAACAATGCGAACGACAGATACACCAGCAGATCCTGGGCAAACAGCATCCGCCCGATCAGTGGGATTTCACTCAGATAGGGAATCGCCATCGGCTCGAATCCCGCCAGCGGCTTGCCGACCCACGCCGCACCGACGAAGGTCGACAGGCCCACGCCGAAAATCGTCAGGGCAAGACCTGTGGCCACCTGATTGGCGTTGAACACCAGCGCTATCAGGGCAAACAGCGACGACAACAGCATCCCGGCGAGCATTGCCAGCAACACGCCGAGCCACAGGTGACCGGTATTGAACGCGACGATGAAACCGATCACCGCACCAAACAGCATCATGCCTTCCTGGCCCAGGTTGAGGACGCCGCTTTTCTCGCAGATCAGTTCCCCCAGCGCCACCAGCAACAACGGTGTACCGCAGCGGACCATGGCGTAGAAAATATTGCTCAGCAGATCGATATCCATCACATCGCTCCAGTCTGTACGACGGTGGATTGCGCGCGGCGGGCCCAGCGCAGGTTCAAACGCGGCCGGTAGAGAATCAGCACATCACTGGCCAGCAGGAAAAACAGCATCATGCCCTGGAACAATTGGGTGATCGCTTGCGGCAGGTTCAGGCTCATTTGTGCGCTTTCGCCACCGATGTACAGCAGCGCCATCAACAGGCTGGAAAACAGGATGCCGACAGGATTCAGACGGCCGAGAAATGCCACGGTGATCGCCGCATAGCCGTAGCCCGGCGAGACCTGCGGCACCAGCTGGCCGATGGGACCGGTGACTTCGCACACACCGGCAAGCCCCGCCAGGCCGCCGCTGATCGAGAGCGCGAGCCAGATCAGGCGCTTCTCGCGAAAGCCGACGAAGCCGGCGGCACGCTTGTCCAGCCCGAGCACTTTGATCTGGAAACCGACAAAGCTTTTCTGCAACAGCACCCATACCGCCACCAACGCTAGCAGGGCGAAGTAAACCCCGGCGTGGACCCGGCCATCGTCCATCAGCAGCGGCAGGCGGCTGGCGTCACCGAACATCGCCGACTCGGGGAAGTTGAACCCGGCGGGATCTTTCAAAGGGCCGTGAACGCAGAACAGCAGCAGATTCAGTGCAATGTAGTTGAGCATGATACTGGTCAGGATCTCATTGGCGTTGAAGCGCGTGCGCAGCCACGCCGTCAGCCCGGCCCACGCAGCGCCCGCCAGGGTGCCGGTAAGCAGGATCAACACCAGCGCCCAGCGGCTTTGCATATCGATGATGTTCACCGCCAGCGCACTGCCGGCCAGCGCACCGAGCAGCAGTTGACCTTCGGCACCGATGTTCCAGATGCGCGCCTGATAGGCGACGGCCAGGCCCAATGCGCAGAGCAGAATCGGCAGGGCTTTGACCAGCAATTCGGAGACGCCGTACAGGTCGCTGACCGGTGCGATCAGCAAGGTGTGCAAGGTCAGCAACGGGTCATGCCCGAGCGCCATAAACAACAACGATCCACAGCCCAGGGTCAGTGCAGCCGCCAGCAACGGCGAGCACCACAGCATCAGGCGCGATTGCTGGCCGCGAGGTTCAAGAGAAAGCAGCATGTGACACTCCGTTAACGCGTGGCGGATGCGAGTGATTGGGGGGCGCCGAACTGGCCGGCCATCCAGCCGCCGACATCGCTCAGGCGGGTGTCGACGGTGGCGTGAAGCGCCGACAGCCGACCGCCGCACAAGGCGCCGAGCCGGTCGCTGATCTGGAACAGTTCGTCCAGGTCTTCGGAGATCACCAGGATCGCCGCGCCGGCATCGCGCAAGGCAATCAAGGCGCGGTGAATGGTGGCGGCGGCACCGACGTCCACGCCCCAGGTCGGGTGTGCGGCGACCAGCAGACTGGGTTGTTGAAGGATTTCCCGACCGAGGATGAATTTCTGCAAGTTGCCGCCGGACAGGCTGCGGGCCGGCGCCTGGCTATCGGGTGTCTTGACCCCGAAACGGCGGATGATTTCCTCGGCCAGTGCTTCGACTTTGCCGCGCTGGATCAGGCCGTTACTCACCAAGCCGTGCTGGAAAGCAGTCAGCAGCGCGTTGTCCGCCAGGCTCAGTTCCGGCACCGCACCATGACCCAGGCGCTCGGCGGGGACGAACGCCAAGCCGAGTTGGCGGCGAGCATCGGGACGCAAATGGGCGACTGGCTCCTTGCCAAAACGGATCGTCGCGCTGGCGTTGCGGGGCAGCAGTGCTTCGCCGCTGAGCAAGGCCAGTAACTCATCCTGGCCATTGCCGGCGACACCGGCGATGCCGACAATTTCACCGCGGCGCACTTCAAGGTCGATGTTGGCAAGCGAGCAGCCGAATGGGTCCGGGTTGTGCCAGGACAATCCACGGACATCAAGGCACGCATCACCTCCGGTAACCTTCGGATAGTCAGCGATCAACTCCGCCGCTTCACCGACCATCAAGCGCGCCAGTTGCTGGTCCGAACACTCGGCCGGCACGCAATGCCCGGCCACCCGACCGCCTCGTAAAACCGTTGCGCTGTGGCACAACGCACGCACTTCCCCGAGCTTGTGGCTGATGAACAAAATGCTGCAGCCTTCGGCGGCGAGTCGGCGCAGGGTAACGAACAAGTCATCGGCCTCTTGCGGCGTCAGCACCGAAGTCGGTTCATCGAGAATCAACAGGCGGATGTCCTGCATCAGGCAGCGAATGATTTCCACCCGCTGCCGTTCACCGATCGACAGGCTGTGGACAAGTCGCTCCGGTTCCAGCGTCATGCCGTAGCGCCGGGACACTTCGCGAATCTTCGGCTCAAGCTGTTTGGGTGTGCCTGCCGCCGCGCCCATGGCCAGGGCGATGTTCTGTGCCACGCTCAGGGTTTCGAACAGCGAAAAATGCTGGAATACCATGCCGATTCCCAAACCCCGGGCCTGGGCCGGATTGCGCAGGCTCACCCGCTGACCTTGCCAGATCACCTCGCCGGAATCGGCGTGGGTAACGCCGTAGATGATCTTCATCAGCGTGCTTTTGCCCGCACCGTTTTCGCCGAGCAGGGCATGGATCTCGCCAGGGGCAATGGTCAGGTCGATGGCATCGTTGGCCAGGCAGCCGGGGTAGCGTTTTGTGATTCTGCGCAGTTGCAGGCGCGGAACTGGGTCAGGGATTGGAGCGTGATTGGGCATGACAGGCTCAGTGCTGTTGGACTTGTGCCTGTGGATAAAGCAATTTTCTGGCCACTAGGTCAGGAAAATCTCGAAGTCCTGCGACCAGAGGCGTTCAGTACGCAGCTTTCAAATGTGCCACGCACAACCCGGCACCACATGGGGGCAATGGCGCAAATCAAGCCCCGATTTTGCTCGTGCGGTTTTGCTCAAAAAATGAGCAATCGACCACAAGCCATACCGTACACGGCGCCGAGACGGCCATGAACGGGTTATCCACAGATTGCTCCACAGTATTTGTGTGCAAGCTCACAGCACGGGCATAAGCACTGAGTGGCTACTTCTAAAGGCGATAAACCGCTGTAACTATTTGTTTTTATTTGAATTTGACGTGCTTGATGGCAGATTGGACGAAAATTGAGCAAAGTCCGCAAAGCCGCATGACAAAAGGGTTACAGCGGTATGTGCTCAGGTTATCCACAGGCGGGTGCACAGCAGATGTGGGCAAATATGGAATAAGTGAAAAAGCGGCGTGCCCCAAAAAATTGCAGCCGGTGCTGAAGCCTTTTAGCGCCGTAACAAAATTCGCCCGCGACTCAAATCGGCCAGTTGTGACTGTAAGGTGTCGATTTGCGCATCGCCTACGGCCAACTGCAACTCGACACCATTGGCGGTGAAGCTTTCATCCACAACCAATCCACCTGCCTCCGCCACCCGCAGCTTGACCAGGGCCAACTCGGCAAATCCGCAAGCGCAACTCAGCGGCACTCGGCTGATCAGCTCAATCTTTGGTGCCGCTTGCAGGCATTTGTTCGCACCACCGCCATAGGCCCGGGCGAGTCCGCCGGTACCCAGTTGGATGCCGCCATACCAGCGAATCACCAGCACCGCGACCTGATCGCAATCCTGTGCCTCGATCGCCGCCAGAATCGGCCGGCCGGCCGTACCGCCGGGCTCGCCATCATCGGTGCTGCGGTACTGATCACCGAGCTTCCAGGCCCAGCAGTTGTGCGAGGCATTCAAGTCGCTGTGCTGTTCAATGAACGCCTGGGCCTCAGCCGGGCTGGAGATCGGCGCGGCGAAGGTAATGAAGCGGCTCTTGCGAATCTCTTCGCGGTATTCGCAAAAACCGCTGAGGGTAAATGGCATAAGTGCTTAGATGGCAGGTTTCAGGCCGCAGCCCTTGAGAATGATGCGGATCAGGTTATCCCCGGCGTCTTCCATGTCCTGTTTGGTCAACTTGGTACGTCCGGTGACGCGGCAGATCTGCGTGGCGAAGTCGGCGTAGTGCTGGGTGCTGCCCCACAACAGGAAGATCAGGTGCACCGGATCGACCGGGTCCATTTTACCGGCGTCGATCCAGGCCTGGAACACGCCCGCACGACCCTGGAACCAGGCGCGATAGTCCTGGTTGAAATACTCGGTCAGGCACTCGCCGCCGCTGATGACTTCCATGGCAAAAATCCGCGAGGCTTGCGGCTGGCGCCGGGAGAACTCCATTTTGGCGCGGATGTAGCGGGTCAAGGCTTCGGTCGGATCGTCCTCGGCGGTGAGGGTGTTGAACGTGCTGTCCCACAGCTCGATGATGTTGCTCAGCACCGCCACGTACAAACCGAGCTTGTTGGTGAAGTAGTAATGCAGGTTTGCCTTGGGCAACCCGGCATTCTGGGCGATGGTGTTCATGCTCGTGCCTTTGTACCCGTGACGGGCGAACTCGTCTTCGGCGGCCTTGATGATGGTCTCTTCGTTTTTCTGACGAATGCGGCTGACGTGTTTTGCGCCGTGGGCTGGGACTTCAAAGGTCATAAGCACTTCCGAACGAGTGGGTGGGACGGCCAGTGCGTTGATAACGTACCCACCGGTTTCAGACAAGACCTCACACAATAAAACACTGCACCGCAAGCTAATGTGGGAGCGGGCTTGCTCGCGAAGGCGTCGTCCCAGTCAATACTCATGTGACTGACACACCGCCTTCGCGAGCAAGCCCGCTCCCACAGTTTTCAACGCGTCGCGGCCAGGCTCTCGAGAAAACTCTCCAGCACCAGATGCGGTCGGCGTCCCTTGCGTGTGACCGACGCCAGGCTGAGGTCATAGAAGCGTGTTTTTTCTTTCAGCGCTCGCAACCGGCCTTGCTGTACCCAAAGACTCGCGTAGTGATCCGGCAGGTAACCGATATAGCGTCCGGTCAGGATCAGGAAGGCCATGCCTTCGCGGTCCGAGGCGCTGGCGGTGCAATTGAGCGCCTGATAATGGGCCTGGATTTCCGCCGGCAAACGAAAGGTCGGGGCGATGGCGTCCTGGCTGTTCAGGCGTTCGTCGTCCAGTTGTTTGTCGTCGACATAAAACAGCGGGTGACCGACCGCGCAGTACAACAGCGATCGCTCGCTATACAGCGGTTGATACTCCAGCCCCGACAATGCGCTGGCCTGCGGTACCACGCCGACGTGCAGGCGACCGTCGAGCACGCCTTGTTCGACTTCATTGGGCGCGATCATGCGGATCTGGATCTGCACGTCCGGGCCGCGTTCTTTCAATTGCGCGAGGGCATGGGTGATGCGCATGTGGGGCAGGGTGACCAGGTTGTCCGTCAAACCGATGATCAATTCGCCGCGCAAGTGCTGGTGCAGGCCATTGACCTCGGTGCGGAAGCTTTCCAGCGCACTTAACAGCTGCAATGCCGATTGATAGACCTCGCGGCCCTCTTCGGTCAGGGAAAACCCGGCACGTCCCCGTTGGCACAGGCGCAGTCCGAGGCGTTGCTCCAGATCGCTCATCTGTTGGCTGATCGCCGAGCGACCGATGCCCAGCACGGTCTCCGCCGCGGAGAAGCCGCCGCATTCCACCACGCTGCGGAAAATCCTCAGCAGGCGAATATCAAAGTCGCTGACCTGGGCCAGCGGATCGGGACGGCGAGTACTCATGCGGGTTACTCAAAGTTTAGTAGTTGGCTGACTGAACATTAGAAAAGTTGGATTTCACCGACTTTATCCCCGTGGCAATTTAGCTGCAACAACGGTTTTCAATCCTTACGCCGCTTATTGCCTTGCGAGGTTACGCCCATGAACCAGCCTGAAAACGCACCGACTTCCCTGGCCAGCCAGCTCAAGCTCGATGCTCACTGGATGCCTTACACCGCCAACCGCAACTTCCAGCGCGATCCACGGCTGATCGTTGGCGCCGAAGGCAGTTGGCTGATCGACGACAAAGGCCGCAAGGTATATGACTCGCTGTCCGGTCTGTGGACCTGTGGCGCCGGGCACACTCGTAAGGAAATCCAGGAAGCGGTCGCCAAGCAACTGGGCACCCTCGATTACTCGCCAGGCTTCCAGTACGGCCATCCGCTGTCCTTTCAGTTGGCTGAAAAAATCACCGACCTGACCCCGGGCAACCTCAACCACGTGTTCTTCACCGACTCGGGTTCCGAGTGCGCTGACACCGCTGTAAAAATGGTCCGTGCTTACTGGCGCCTGAAGGGCCAGTCGACCAAGACCAAAATGATCGGCCGTGCCCGTGGTTATCACGGTGTGAACATCGCCGGCACCAGCCTCGGTGGCGTGAACGGCAACCGCAAGCTGTTCGGTCAGGCGATGATGGACGTCGATCACCTGCCGCACACTTTGCTGGCAAGCAACGCTTACTCCCGTGGCATGCCGGAGCAGGGCGGTATCGCCCTGGCTGACGAACTGTTGAAGCTGATCGAACTGCACGATGCGTCGAACATCGCGGCGGTATTCGTCGAGCCATTGGCCGGTTCCGCTGGCGTGCTGGTGCCGCCACAGGGTTACCTCAAGCGTCTGCGTGAAATCTGTGACCAGCACAACATCCTGCTGGTGTTTGATGAAGTGATCACCGGTTTCGGCCGTACCGGCACCATGTTCGGTGCTACCACCTTCGGCGTGACACCGGACCTGATGTGCATCGCCAAGCAAGTTACCAACGGTGCGATCCCGATGGGCGCGGTGATTGCCAGCTCCGAGATCTACCAGACTTTCATGAATCAGCCGACGCCTGAATACGCGGTTGAATTCCCCCATGGCTACACCTATTCCGCGCACCCGGTGGCTTGCGCCGCTGGCCTGGCAGCACTCGACCTGCTGCAAAAGGAAAACCTGGTACAGAGCGTGGCCGAAGTCGCACCGCATTTCGAAAATGCGCTGCACGGCCTCAAAGGCACCAAGAACATCATCGACATCCGCAACTACGGCCTGGCCGGCGCGATCCAGATCGCTCCACGTGACGGCGACGCGATCGTGCGTCCGTTCGAAGCCGGCATGGCGCTGTGGAAAGCCGGGTTCTACGTACGCTTCGGCGGCGACACCCTGCAGTTCGGCCCAACCTTCAACAGCAAGCCGCAGGACCTGGATCGTCTGTTCGACGCGGTCGGCGAAGTGCTGAGCAAGATCGACTGATTTGACAACACACCTGTAGGAGCGAGCTTGCTCGCGATGGACGTTAACGATGATGTGGGCTGCCTGGATGAACACAGCGCCCTCACCATCTTCGCGAGCAAGCTCGCTCCTACAAAAAGCATCTATATAGCAGGCGCTCTTTAATGGACGCCTGTGGACAACTTTTCAGGAGCTTCCATGAGCGTTATTCCGCATTTGATCAATGGCGAACTGGTGACCGAGAACGGTCGCGCGGTTGATGTGTTCAACCCGTCTACCGGTCAGGCAATTCACAAGTTGCCGCTGGCGACCCGCGAAACCATCCAGAGCGCCATCGACGCGGCCAAGGCTGCATTCCCGGCCTGGCGCAACACGCCGCCGGCCAAGCGTGCCCAAGTGATGTTCCGCTTCAAGCAACTGCTGGAGCAGAACGAAGCGCGTATCGCCCAACTGATCAGCGAAGAGCACGGCAAGACCCTGGAAGATGCTGCCGGTGAATTGAAGCGCGGCATCGAGAACGTCGAGTTCGCTTGCGCGGCTCCGGAAATCCTCAAGGGCGAGTACAGCCGTAACGTCGGACCGAACATCGACGCCTGGTCTGACTTCCAGCCGCTGGGCGTGGTGGCCGGTATCACTCCGTTCAACTTCCCGGCCATGGTGCCGTTGTGGATGTACCCGCTGGCGATCGTCTGCGGTAACTGCTTTATCCTCAAGCCTTCCGAGCGTGACCCGAGCTCGACGCTGCTGATTGCACAGCTTCTGCTGGAGGCTGGCTTGCCCAAAGGCGTGCTGAGCGTGGTACACGGTGACAAGACTGCGGTGGACGCGTTGATCGAAGCGCCGGAAGTCAAAGCGCTGAGCTTCGTGGGTTCGACGCCGATTGCCGAATACATCTATTCCGAAGGCACCAAGCGTGGCAAACGCGTCCAGGCCCTGGGCGGTGCGAAGAACCACGCCGTGCTGATGCCGGATGCAGACCTGGACAACGCCGTCAGCGCACTGATGGGCGCGGCTTACGGTTCTTGCGGCGAGCGTTGCATGGCAATCTCGGTAGCGGTGTGCGTGGGTGACCAGGTGGCCGATGCACTGGTGGCCAAACTGGTTCCGCAAATCAAGGCGCTGAAAATCGGTGCCGGTACCAACTGCGGCCTGGACATGGGCCCACTGGTGACTGGCCAGGCGCGCGACAAGGTCAGCGGTTATGTAGAAGACGGCGTAGCTGCCGGCGCGACACTGGTGGTGGACGGCCGAGGCCTGACCGTCGCTGGTCACGAGGAAGGCTTCTTCCTGGGTGGTTGCCTGTTCGACAACGTCACGCCAGAAATGCGCATCTATAAAGAAGAGATCTTCGGGCCGGTGCTGTGCGTTGTTCGGGTCAACAGCCTGGAAGAAGCCATGCAACTGATCAACGATCACGAATATGGCAACGGCACCTGCATCTTCACCCGTGACGGCGAAGCCGCGCGGTTGTTCTGCGACGAAATCGAAGTCGGCATGGTCGGTGTCAACGTACCGCTGCCGGTGCCGGTGGCTTATCACAGCTTTGGCGGCTGGAAGCGTTCGCTGTTCGGCGACCTGCATGCCTACGGCCCGGATGGCGTGCGCTTCTACACCCGTCGCAAGGCCATCACCCAGCGCTGGCCACAGCGTGCGAGCCACGAGGCTTCGCAATTCGCGTTCCCTAGCTTGTAAGTAGAAGGGCGCAGAAGGCCGACCCATTGGGTCGGCCTTTTTGTTTTCGGGGCTTTTTTGCCCTATATGACAGAATTGTGAAAATAGCTGTTGACGGCAGATTCCAGGTGTCTATAATTCGCCCCACTTCCGGCGCAGTCGAAACGGAAAACTCCTTGGTAAACAAAGAGTTACGCAGTTTTCGACAGCAGGTTGCTTCAGTTCATCGAAGCACAAAGGGAGTTGAAAAAGAGGTGTTGACAGCAGCGTGTAACGCTGTAGAATTCGCCTCCCGCTGACGAGAGATCTGAAGCGCAAGTGGTTGAAGTTACA
>NZ_JAHBDE010000049.1:0-24746 GCF_019956175.1 Pseudomonas sp. BF-R-30
CGACCCACCCGCCCAGATACAAGGTGGAGCCCGGCGTGCAATGCGTGCCACTCAACGACCTGCCGAAGATCCGGCACCCACACACTGGCTACGTAGTGGTGGGATCGGGCAAGACCGGGATCGACGCCTGCCTGTGGTGTCTGCAAAACGGTGTTGCGCCCGAAAAAATCTGTTGGATCATGCCGAACGATCCGTGGTTGATCGACCGGGCCAACTTGCAACCCGGCCTCGACAGCTTCGAACGAACAATCGGCGGCCTCACGGCACAGCTCGAGGCTATCGCAGCCGCGGACTCGATCCCGGACCTGTTCTCCAGGCTTGAGGCGGCGGGCCAGCTCTTGCGCCTGGATACGTCCGTCGAACCCACTGCTTACCGCTGCGCCACCGTCACTCAAGCGGAATTACGCGAGCTTCGACGCATCGACAACATTGTGCGCCTGGGGAGAGTGAGCGTTATCGAGCCAACGCGCATCGTGCTCGAGCAGGGCAGCATCGCCACGAGCCCAAATGCTCTGCACATCGATTGCAGCGCCAGTGCCATCCCGACACTCCCTGAAATGCAGGTGTTCGACGGCGGCAAGATCAACCTGTTGATGGTAAGCAGCTGCCAACCCTTGTTCAGCGCGGCCTTGATCGCTTATGTGGAAAGCCACCTGGACGATCAAGCGCAAATGAACGCGTTTTGCACAATGGTCCCCCCGCCTCACGTCCCCACGGACTGGATCAGAATCTGGGCCGTCTACCTGGGTAACCAGCTACGCTGGGGAGAGCATGAAGGTCTGTCCCGCTGGATCAGGCAGTCGCGTTTGTACTTCATGACGGCGGTGGTCAGGGGCTTGCAAGAAACCGACACCGAGAAACTGGCACAGCTGCGTCGGCTCTCTGTCAGCAGGCAACAGGCTCTGACGAATCTGCCGCGTTTGCTGGAGGTCATCGCTTGAATCGCAGGAAGCGCACATGAACGAGCCACACCTCGAACTGCTAGACATCAATGGCATCCGCATGCAGGTCGCCATCCAGGGCTCCGGTCCCTTGGTCTTGCTATGCCACGGATTCCCGGAGCTGGGGTACTCGTGGCGCAACCAGCTTGCTGCGCTGGCGGCCGCCGGCTACAGAGCGGTAGCGCCCGACATGCGCGGCTATGGCGGCACAGATGCGCCGGCCGAACCCGACGCCTACACCACGCTACACCTGGTAGGCGACATGGTCGAGTTGGTCAACGCACTCGGCGAACGGCAAGCCGTGATCGTCGGCCATGACTGGGGCGCGCAGGTGGCCTGGGGCGCAGCATTGATGCGACCCGATCTGTTCCGCGCGGTGGTCGGCATGAGCGTTCCCTTTTCGCCACCGACGCGCGTGGAGCTCCTCAGCGCGCTTGCCTCGCGGGGTATCAGCGACTTCTACATCCAGTATTTCCAGACGCCGGGTGTGGCCGAGGCCGAGTTGGAAAGGGACGTCGAGTCGTCGATCCGGCGCATCTACTTCAGTGGCTCGGGTGACGGACCCGATTGGCCGGTGTTCGGCCAGCTGCAGCCGGGCCAGGGCTTCCTGGGCGCGATGGTCGAGCCCGAAACCCTGCCAGTCTGGCTAAGCCTTGAGGACATTGCCTATTACACCCGCGAATTCACCCGCAGCGGATTTCGCGGCGGCTTGAACTGGTACCGCAACATGACGCGCTCATGGGCTCTTCTGGCACCTTGGCGCGGTTGCATTATCCGGCAGCCGTCGATGTTCATTGCCGGGAGCCGCGACGGCGTGCTGAAGTTTCCGAGTTCCCCGCGGCAGATCGAAGCCTTCGCGCAGACTCTGCCGGGACTGCGCGGGTGTCATATCCTCGAAGGTGCCGGCCACTGGATACAGCAAGAGCGCGCGACAGAGGTCAATGAGCTGCTGTTGGGCTTCCTGAAAGAACTCTGAATTGATTTAAAACTGGAGGGAACCATGAACAATCTCATCGCCACCGACGAGTCACCTGAAGCCGTTCGCCTCATGGTCAGGGTTTACGCCTACTTGCTGCTCGCAGGATTTGCGTTTGTTCCGGCCTATCTGATTGGGTACTTGTACTTTTTTCAGGACCCCACGCTTACATTCGAGAATCACCTGTTCCATATAGTTGCGATCACGACCGCCACCCTGGCCGGCTCGTTTGTTACGTACGTAACGTGGCGCTGCTATCAGTCATCGGGAGATCCGCTGCTGCGATGGATGACGCTTGGTTTTCTCGGCTTTGTACTGATCTATGCATTGCATGGCGCGTTCACCGGGCAAGCACACCACAATATCTGGCTCTTCCTGCTTTATGGACCGGCCTCTCGCCTGGTCATGTCGATTCTGCTGTTAGTCGGAATGCTGTCGTACCACCGCCCACCTGTTGCCGCGGACCAACGAATGAAGGCCCGCCCGTGGTTGACCTGGATAGGACTGTTCCTGCTGGTTGACGTGGCAGTGGCGTACGTCGCGAATTCGCCGATCGCCAGCAATCTCGCGGTGCGCCTATCGATGGAAGGTGGTGCCCTCGTTCTTTCCACATTGACCGTGACAATACTCCTGCTGCGCCGTATCCGTTCGCCGCTGATGACCATTTTTATCATCTCGGTCACCGCGTTCGCGCTGTCCTCTCTTGCCTTCATCCTTGCACGTCCCTGGAACCATATGTGGTGGCTCGCTCATGCGATCTTCGCCGGTGGATTCTTCATGTTGAGCTATGGGGTAGTGCAAGCGTTCCTCACCACGCGGTCGTTTTCGAAGATTTACAGCCAAGAGGAGTTGATGGTGCGTCTTGCCGAAGCGATGGCGTATGCCGAGAGCGCCCTGCAGGAACTCCAGCGCACCAATCAAGAACTCGGGCACCTTGCGGCGACCGATCCACTGACCGGCGCTGATAATCGTCGTCGGTTCATGGAGCGGGTCGAAGTCGAAATTGGCCGGACCAAACGCGGCGGTGCGCCGTTCTCCGTGTTGGCACTCGATCTGGATAATTTCAAGTCCATCAACGATCGCTTCGGGCATCAGGTTGGCGATGACATCCTGAAGAGTTTCGTGGAGAAATGCCTCGATTCGATCCGCCCGTATGACGGTGTAGCCCGAGTGGGTGGGGAGGAATTCATGATACTGCTGCCTCAGACTTCACTTGAAGGCGCGCACGAAATCGCTGAGCGTCTGCGAAGCACCGTTGCAAATAGTTCTTTTCATGGCCAGCAGCGCTCCACCGTGGTCACAGTGAGCATCGGCGTATCGCAATCCGGTCGCGATGGCGACACCATCGAGGCAATTCTGCGTACAGCCGATCAACGCCTGTATCACGCTAAACACGAAGGCCGTAACCGAGTGGTCACTACCTTCAAAACCAGCCTCCAACCTATGCCTTGACCATCGTCTCGAAGTCGCTGAAAGCGTCGGCACCGATACCCCGTGCCAGTGTTTCGGACTGTGCGACAGATCTCGAAAAAAAGTCGCAAACCCCACTTCGCTTCGGGGCTTGCGACTCATTTGGCATTGTCATGCGCTTTGCCCGAGCCTTTCCCATGGTCACTGGCTGCAATCAACCAAACTCCGTCATAACCATGCGTCAGTGGGAATATTCCAGTCACCTACGCCTTGCGGTGTCTTCTCGATCACTGATCCGCAGAACCCGTAACGGCGAAAATGTTGCAGGGCACTTGATACAGAACATGCTCCGTCGTACTGCCCACCCATTTGCCCAGTCCCTTGCGATGCGCATTTCCCATGACGATCACATCGGCCCGGTGATGCGCTGCAAAGTCGGCCAGCGCTTTGCCAGGCGGTCCTGCAACGAAGTGTTGCCGCTCAGTGGGTACGCCATAGTGGTCGGCCAATGCGATAAACGACTTTTGCAGTGACTTGCGTACATCGCTGCTGAAGCCTGGCATCGTCACTGCACCAGCGCCTGCGTCGGATATATGTGTCAGCGATAGATCGTAGGCATACAGCAGATGCAACTCCGCATTGCATTGCATCGACAACCCGTTCGCCGCCTGGATGATACGGTCGTTGATGCCAGTGATCTGGGTCTCGGGTTGTGACGGATCGACTGCCGCCACTACCACCCGTGGAAGTGGACACCTGAGTTCGCTGACCAGATGCACAGCCACCGGACATTCGCGCAACAAGTGCCAATCCAGAGGCGTAATGAAAACGCGTTTGAGCGCTGACTCGTGTTGCACGTCCTTGATAACCAGATCCGGTTGCATTTCTGCCACATGCCGAAGTATTTCTTGCAGCGCGGTGCGCGTAACAATCACTTCGGTGCTCACTGCAACTCCGCGTCCGCGGATTAGACCGGCCTCATCCTTCAGCCACTTTTCGTTTTCTTGCTGACAGGCCTCACGAAAACGCGCACCGGCGCTCATCAAACCCAAGAGGTTGGAGTCTTCGATAAACACCGTGATATGCAGCGCTGCGCCAGTGGCTTCGGCAATGGCGACAGCTCGCTCCAACGCCGGGGTGTGACGCATGACTGGACCGGCTATCAGAAAGAGTCGTTGATACTGGCTCATGTAACACCTCCAAATGCTTCGGGATATCTAGCTCCCCCAGCGTTGTCGCCTGTCACACCACCGACGATTTACTATCGCCTCAACTATCTGGATCGACACTATCAATATACGCCTGGATGCCATCATCCCCCTACTTGGCCGAGTCCACTTTTTCAACAGAATCGACTGAACGCTGCCGGTCGCCGTCGCCGATATTCGACCGAAAGCCCACTGTCAGCGCGTTGTATTTGAGTCGCCCCGATTTACTGGACGCATGACCAGTTGAGTCCACAGTCGTTTACTGGCGTTCACTAAAGGCTGTAAACCGCCAGGAACGGTTATCGAGATAGCAAGCCTCAAAGGGGCCGCACCCTGGCGCCGTTAGCTATTTAAGCAGCGGCCCCTAGAACTTTTCTCTATTTATCGGTCTATGTGGATAGCCACATCCGTTCGGTAAACGCGAACCCGCAGGCTCCCCCACAAATCAACCAGAGGTTGTCTTCGCTCATGAAATTCCATGACCCACGGATGGTGCTCTTCGGCCTGTTCGCGTTCGCGGCAGTGGGCTCGGCATCAGCAACACAGATGAAGACCTCAACCCCTGTTTTCGCACCTGAAGTCGCAGTCGTTCAGGTGCCGGCCCAGACTGCCGGCAATCCTTGGCCGACCTTGGCCAGCATGGTCAGCAAGCAACCAGGGCCGTTGCTTGCCCATGACGACCGATACTGGCATGACGGCCGCTGGCACTCTCGTAGAGACGATTGGCGCCGTGACGACTGGCGCAGAGATAACTGGCGCAGAGAGCAGGCCCGCCGCGAAGCAGAACGCCAACGTTATTGGGAACGCCACCATGATCGGGCCATGCGGCACCGCTATGAGGACGATCGCCGCTACTATCGTCGCTAGTGCGACGCCAAGGGCAATTCGCCTGCAACACCGGCGATGCACCGCCAACCTGCGAAACCGGCCCGAAACAGCTGTACTCGCTCATTGGGTTGTAGAAGCTGGCTAGAAACGTCGACGAGGTACGAGCGACTCCCTTCGCCCTCCTCGCCGACGTTGAAGGCGATATGCAAACGATCATGGTTATGCTGCCGCCCTCCTCCAGTTCCGATGACGCCGAGCCACCCCATGCGAATGCACACGCGGCAGGCAAACATGTTATGTTATATCTTATATAAACATGAACTGTCAGTCGCCACTGGCAGAGCCGTCCACCCCCTGCTTGCGACATTCGATGACAACTTCTACTCACATCCCCCCCATCAAAAGCTTGAACCAACGCCTGCTGTCCATTGATGCCCTGAGGGGATTGGTAATCCTCCTTATGCTGTTGGATCACGTGCGCGAAACGTTCTTTTTGCACCGTCAAGTAGCAGACCCCATGGACATCGAATCCACTGAGCCGGCGCTGTTTTTCAGCCGCACACTTGCTCATTTGTGTGCGCCGGTGTTCATACTGCTTACTGGACTTTCCGCTTACCTGTATGGCCAAAAGCACCAGGGCAAGGGCGATGTGTCAGCCTTTTTGTTCAAGCGCGGTCTATTGCTGGTACTGCTGGAGTTCACCCTGGTGAATTTCGCCTGGACATTTCAGCTCCCACCTACGGCGATCTACATGCAAGTGATTTGGGCCATTGGCATCTGCATGATTGCCCTGGCCGGACTGGTTTGGTTACCCAGGCTCATGCTGTGCTGCCTGGGCCTGGTGATCGTGGCCGGGCACAATCTGCTGGATAATGTGCACTTCGCGACAGGCTCGCCCATGCATATACCCTGGGCCATTCTGCATGATCGCGGCTGGATCGATGTCTGCGACAGCTTACGTCTGCGCACCTCTTATCCTGTGCTTCCCTGGATCGGTGTGATCGCCCTTGGATACAGTATCGGCCCCTGGTTTGCTGGCCAGGTTCTGGCCGCGGAGCGTCAACGTACTCTGCTGCTTGCCGGGGCCGGGACATTGGTCGGGTTTGTCGCACTGCGAGCAGTCAATGGTTATGGCGAGGTGCATTGGGTCGCTCATGAAGGCATCACGCAAACCCTCATGAGCTTCTTCAACATTACAAAATACCCGCCCTCCCTGTTGTTCCTTTTGCTGACGTCGGGCATTGGCCTGTTACTGCTTCGCGCCTTGGAACAGGCTCAACAACGCAAGTGGGTCAATGCATTGGCAGTCTTTGGCGCGGCGCCGATGTTCTTCTACTTGCTCCACCTTTACGTACTCAAGGCGCTGTATCTGGTCAGCGTGGCGTTGTTCGGATTGAACCAGGGAAATTTTTTCGGTTTCGACAGCATTTGGGCTGTGTGGCTGACGGCGGTGCTCCTGGCTTTATCCCTGTATTTACCCGTGCGCTGGTTCGCGGCATTGAAGGCACGCCGTCGCGATATCAGATGGCTCAAATATTTCTGATCAGGACATTTGCTCACAAAAGTGGCCCCTGGAGAGCAATGCCAGTCAGGTAAGCGTTTGAACCCCTTCCAGAGGGATGGTGGCCGGTCGTTGGATCAGCGTTCACTGAAGATCAAAACTGTGGGCGGCAGACTTGTGGCAACGGGTTATCTACGCGTAAGTTGATGACCTGCCCTTAACGACACGCCGGAGTTGATCCATGCGCATCGCCTTGCTGTCCGACATGCACCTGTCCGTCAACACGATCCCGTTTCCCGTCGTGGATGCCGATATTGTCGTGCTCGCCGGGGACATCGCCCGGCCGGCCAAGGCCATCGAGTGGGCCAGAGCCTGCCCGGTTCCATTGCTGTACGTGGCAGGCAATCACGAGTTTTATGGCAGTGACCTGGTCTCCACCTACGAACAGTTGAACAGCCTGACGCAAGGTACGCAGATCCACGTTCTGGAACGTTCGGAGTACGTCCACGACGGCGTGCGTTTTCTCGGCTGCACCTTGTGGTCTGACTATCGCCTTCTCGACGGCCCCGAGGACCGGGCGCTGGGCATCGATCTGGCGACCCGGCTGATTCGTGACTTCAGCCACATCAAGATCGCCCCCGATTTCCCTGACCTGTTCACGCCGGCCATTTCCCAGCTGGTGTTTCTGCAGACGGTCGCCTGGCTGGAAGACTGCTTCACCCGCGACAGCAGCACACCCACGGTGGTGGTCTCTCATTTCGCCCCGACAAAGTCGAGCATCAGCCCGACCTTTGCCGGTTCGCCGATCAACTCAAGCTTTGTCTCGGACCTCGAAGCGCGGATCAAGGACTGGCAGCCGGCACTGTGGCTGCATGGCCATACCCATGGCAGCTTTGATTATCGAGTGGGTAACACCCGCGTGGTCTGCAACCCCCGGGGCTATGCCAAGAATGGCATCAATGAAAATCCTGATTTCGATGATGCCTTCGTGATCGATCTGGATCTGTGAAGCGACCCTCAAATCAACAGTTCCAGCGTATCGAACAGTTCGACATCTTCCGGCCGTGTCGACCGGGCGCGGCGGCGGATGACCTGGAACAGGCAGTCGACGAAGCATTGCCCGGCGACCCCCAACTGGGCATTGCGCGGGGTGACGATGCCGATGGTGTCGGTGGCGAAGGTTTCCGCCAGCGCCAGGCGCCCCACCCGTTCGCGGTAGCCCGGGATGGTGAGCATCGGCTCCGGGAAGTAACTGAGCATGTCTGTCTGCTCCACCAATGAAAGCGTCAACTGCGGTGAATGCGCGCGGTGGATGTGTTGCATATCGATCTGCGCACCGTGTTGCCAAAACAACTCGGTCATCAAACCTTCATGGCTGGCATCCGGGTAGTTGACCACCCAATCCTGATCCAGCAAATCGTGGATCGAGCGGCTGTCGCGCCGTGGATGCTCATGGCGGGCCACCACGGCCATGCGGTAAGACAGAATCTGCTCGCTGACGAACTCCGGGCGCGGCAGCAGTGATGACACCAACCCCACTGCAAACTCCATGGTGCCGTCGCGCAATCGCGGCAACGTCACCGCCATCAAGCCTTCGAAAATCTCCAGGCGTACCCGTGGCATGCGCTGGCGGAATAGCGTCACGACCTCGGGTAACAAGGTCATGCCCATCCACGGCGAAATGCCGAGGCGCAACTGCCCTTCGGCCTGGTCGCTCAGGTGTGCCAGTTCCAGTTGCGCGCGTTCGAGTTGGCTGAGCATCTGCCGCGCATGCTGCAACAGTGACTGACCGTAGGTGGTCAGCACCACACCGCTGGCATTGCGCAACAGCAGTGGCAGGTTCAAGTGTTCCTCCAGCTCGCGCAACGCCTTGGCCACTGCCGTCTGCGACACCCCCAGTTGCCGCGCCGCCGCACGAATGCTGCCGCAGTCGGCAATCATCACCAGCGCCCGCAATTGATGCAGCTTCATCCCTTCCTCCTGATGCACCAGGGTGTAAACCAGCGGTTTTCAGCCCACCTTTTTTGCGACTGCCGCGACATTCGCCAACTCATTAGCATCACAGGGTATCAGTCCAACAGCCGAAAACGACCAATAAAAACGAGGAGAATCTGATGACCGATTTGCCCGCCCTGCCCGGCATTCGTGCACTCGAAGAAGAGATGATCGCCCTGCGCCGACACATCCACGCCCATCCGGAATTGAGCTTTGAAGAGTTCGCCACCGCTGACCTGGTGGCGAGCAAGCTCCAGGCCTGGGGTTACCAGGTACATCGCGGCCTGGGCGGCACCGGTGTGGTCGGGCTGTTGCGCCAAGGCTCCAGCGGCAAAACGATCGGCCTGCGCGCCGACATGGATGCGCTGCCGATCATCGAGCAGACCGGGTTGCCCTACTCCAGCCGCCACGAAGGCGTGATGCACGCCTGCGGTCACGACGGGCACACGGCGATGCTGCTGGCGGCCGCCCGTTACCTGGCCGAGAGCCGAGAGTTCGACGGCTCGCTGGTGGTGATTTTCCAGCCGGCCGAGGAAGGCGACGGCGGCGCTCGGCGCATGCTCGATGACGGTCTGTTCGAGCTGTTCCCCTGCGACGCGGTGTTCGCGATGCACAACATGCCAGGACTGCCGGTGGGCAAACTGGGCTTCCTCGCTGGCCCGTTCATGGCCTCGACCGACACCGTGACCATTCGGGTCGACGGCGTTGGCGGTCACGGCGCCATGCCGCACAAGGCCGTTGACCCGGTACTGGCCGGCTCGGCCATCGTCATGGCATTACAAAGCATTGTCTCGCGCAATGTCGCGCCGCTCGACACAGCGGTTGTGACCGTCGGCGCGTTCCACGCCGGGATTGCCGCCAACGTGATTCCCGATCACGCCGAGTTGCAGTTGAGCGTGCGTGCGCTCAAGGCGCAGGTGCGTGACGAGCTGATTGTACGGATCACCGCCGTGGCCGAGGCCCAGGCTACGAGTTTCGGCGCCCGCGCCACGGTGACGGTCGACGAGGCGCAACGCTTCCCGGCTCTGTTGAATCATCCCGAAAGCACCGAGTTCGCCCGGCAAGTAGCGCTTGATTGGGTGGGCGAAGACGGCTTGATCGCGAACATGCAACCGCTGACCGGGAGTGAGGATTTCGCCGTGATGCTGGAGCGTTGCCCCGGTTGTTATTTGCTGATCGGCAACGGTGATGGCGAAGGCGGCTGCATGGTGCATAACCCCGGCTACGACTTCAACGATGACTGCCTGCCGACAGGTGCGAGCTACTGGGTGCGGCTGGTCGAGACCTTCCTGGCCTGACCTCATCCCTATCGCCCTCGTCTTCTGGAGTTCGTCAAATGTCCACTCCCGTCTCTACCGCCATGCCTGATACCGCTGCGACCCGGCAGCCGATTGGTGCGAAAGCCATCGCCGCCATCACCATCGGCTCCGGTCTCGAGTTCTACGATTTTTCCGTCTACAGCTTCTTCGCCACGCTGATCGGTCGCCAGTTTTTCCCGGTCGAGAGCACGCTCGGGCAATTGCTGCTATCCCTGGCGACCTTTGGTGTCGGTTTCGGCATGCGCCCCATCGGTGGCCTGGTACTCGGCGCCTATGCCGACCGGGTCGGGCGCAAACCGGCGATGATGCTCACCCTGTGGCTGATGGCGCTGGGTTCGCTGTTGTTCACCATCGCCCCCACCTATGCGCAGATCGGCGTCTTCGCACCGTTGATCATTGTGCTGGCACGCCTGATCCAGGGCTTCGCCATCGGCGGTGAGGTCGGAGCCTCTACGGCAATGCTGATGGAACACGCCGATGACAGAAGCCGCGGGTTCTACGGCAGTTGGCAGCTGTTCAGCCAGGGCTTGAGCTTTCTGCTCGGCGCACTGGTGGCCCTGGCACTGAGCTCGTCCCTGCCGCCCGAGGCGCTGGAGAGCTGGGGTTGGCGGGTGCCGTTTGCCCTCGGGATGCTGGTGATCCCGGTCGGCATTTATATCCGTCGTCACCTCAAGGAAACCGCCGCCGAACAAGGTCATGAAGCGTTCTCCAGCGTGCGGGTGATCTTCACCGGCTACCGTCGCCTGATCGTGACCGGGGTGCTGTTGGTGATCGGTAGCACCGCGTCCAGCTACATCGTGCTCGATTACATGACCAACTACACGGTCACGGTGCTGCACCTGCCGATGACCATGGGCACCACCGCCGCCTGCCTCGGCGCGCTGGTGCAGATCAGCCTGTCGATCTGGGCCGGCCGGCTCAGCGACCGTATCGGCCGGCGCCGCACCATCGCTCTGGGCAGTATCCCGATGCTGTTGCTGATCTATCCGGCGTTCATGCTGATGAACCAGTTCCCGACGCTCGGCATGCTGCTGGCCGTCTCGTTGGTCACCACCCTGTTGCTGGTGTTGATCACCGTGCCGACCCTGGTGTTGGTCACTGAACTGTTCCCAAGGGCGATTCGCGCCACCGGGTTATCGATCATCTATTGCCTGGGTGTCTCGGTGTTCGGCGGCTTCGCGCAGTTTTTCGCCACCGGTTTGATCGGCCTGACCGGCAATAACAACGCCCCGGCGCTGTATGTCATGGCGTGCCTGTGCCTGACCTTGATCGGGCTGGCGATGGTCAAGGAAACGGCCGGCAAGCCACTCGATTAGGCCGTTGTGACCATGACGGGCGTATGCGTCGGATTCTTTCAAACCGCGTATACGCCCAACGCCTTCAACAACACCGCGTATTGCATTTGCCCCGGCCAAAACGCGCTTCCTGGCGTTCGCGGAAAAACATCTCATAGCTCATGACTGGCTCGCCCGGACGGTTGCGGGCCATTTGTGCCACGTAGTTGTCGTACTCGGGAACGCCCACCATCAATCGGGCGCTCTGGCTGAACAATCTGGCAACCTGCTGCAGTTTGCGGAACATGACTGATCTCTCTGTATGCGTGGGACCTGCCCCATGAAACCGCGCTCATGTATCTGCACTGTGTCCACATCGGGCGCCTTTGTATTTTCATGTATCCAGGCTCGCACCCGATGGAACGCCGGCAACCCGCTACACTTTCCTCGCTCCGCCGCGGCACCAAAGCGGTCAAGACCCCTGACTTCTGATCTGGAGGTATCCCATGAGCGACAGCAGCGAACTCACCACCTTTACCGGCTGGGCCGCCACCGCAGCGGGCGCGCCACTGGAACGCTACAGCTACGATCCCGGTCCGTTGGGCAACGACGAGGTGGAAGTCGCCGTGGAGTATTGCGGCGTCTGCCACTCCGACCAGTCGTTGATCGACAACGATTGGGGTATCAGCCACTACCCGTTTATTCCCGGCCATGAGGTGGTCGGCCGTATCGTGCGGCTGGGCGACCAGGTTCGCGGTCTGGAAATGGGGCAACGGGTGGGCATCGGTTGGTACAAGGGCAGTTGCATGCATTGCACGTCGTGCATCGAAGGTTCCCATAACCTGTGCCGCACCGTGCAACCGACCATCATCGGCAGCAACGGCGGCTTTGCCGACCGCATTCGTTCGCACTGGGCCTGGGCCCTGCCGATCCCGGCCGGACTCGATCCGGCAATGGCCGGGCCGCTGTTCTGCGCTGGTTCGACCGTGTTCAACCCGCTGTTGGAATTCGGCATCAAGCCCACTGACCGGGTCGGCGTGGTGGGTATTGGCGGTCTCGGTCACCTGGCGCTACGTTTTCTCAACGCCTGGGGCTGCGAAGTCACGGCGTTCACCTCATCGCTGAGCAAGCAGGACGAAGCCAGGCGCCTGGGCGCACACAAGGTGGTCGCCTCGACCGATACCAATGCGCTCAATGCCATTGCCGGCACCCTGGATTTTCTGCTGGTCACCGCCAACGCCAACCTCGACTGGAGCGCCATGCTCGCCACCCTGCGCGGCAAGGGTCGCCTGCACTTTGTCGGCGTCGTGCCCGATGCCATACCGATGCACGTGTTCGAGCTGATTCCCCAGCAAAAAACCATGTCCGCCTCACCGGTCGGCTCGCCCGCCAACACCGCGACCATGCTGGAATTCTGCGCACGCCACCAGATTGTGCCGCAGGTCGAGATGTTTCCCATGAGCCGCGTCAACGAGGCCATCGATCACTTGCGCAGTGGCAAGGCGCGCTACCGCGTGGTGCTGGACGCCAGTCAGTGACAGGCGACGAACGAAGACTGGTTTGGAAGTCACTTCATTTTCGACTCAAACGCGGTCTCTTGTAGGAGCTGGCTTGTCGGGTCGCCGCATCGCAGCGATGGTCGTTAACGATAACGCGCGTGAGCTGGATAAACGCGGCGCATTTGAGTCCATCGCCGGCAAGCCGGCTCCTACAAATCCCCTCAGGGATTGGCTACCTGCGCAGGCGCCAATGGCATGTGCGGGTCAATCCAGGTGAACCGATAGGCTTTGCCGGCCTCTTGCGGCAGGCATTTGCCGTTGTCGGCATCCGCGCCCACGATCGACCAGTTCGCCCGGGCGTTTTCCCCCAATTCACGGGCCGCTTCGGGTTTGAAGCACTGCTTCAGTACGTCATCCGGCACCAATGCGTAGGCCTTGGGGTGTTCGCGCAGATACCGCGCGGCCTTTTCGACGGTCGAATTGTCCATGCCGAAATGCACGATCGGTTGCCGAGCGAACAACCAGTGCCCCTCCTCCCAGTTGACCAGCACCAGATCGGCACCCCGGGTCATGGACGCCGCCTGGGTCATGAGCACCTGATCAACGTTGGTGCCGTCCTTGAGCGGTTCGATGAAACCACGGGCGAACCACAACGCGAACCAGGTCGCCACCAGTGCCGGGAACACCCGACGCATACGCGGGTGCCGTTTGAACCAGCGCCTGAGCAGCCACGGGATCAACGGCGCGGCGACCAGCACCAGCCCAGGCAGCGCCGGGTAGATGTACAACTTGCGCTTGCCTGTGCTGATGCAGAAAAACAGCACCACCAGCACCACCCAACCGAGCAACACCAAGACCCGGCCGTCGCGTTTTTGCAACTGACGGCGCCAGGCCGGCACCAGCCATGGCAGCACCAGCACCAGTGGTAGCCAATACTGCGGGATTACGTTGGTGAAGAAATACCAGAACGGTTCGCGGTGATGCCACGCGGCGGCATAGCGGCCCGCGGTCTGGCGCAGGAGGATCTCCCGTGCATAGGCAACTTCGTCCGCGCTGCCATTGAAGAGGATGGACAAGGCCAGGGGCAACAGCCAGATCGCGATGGCGCCAAGCATCAGCGCAAACCCGAGCAACCACTTGCGCGCCTCGCCCGGCATCGCCACCACACCGGGCCAGCCTTTGCGCACCCCATAGGCGTAGGGAATCAGCAACAGCGCCGGCAGGAAACCCACACCTTTGGTGATCACGCCAATGCCCATGGCCGCGCAGCCCGCGTAGAACCAGCGCCACGCAGGTCCCAGCAGCAGGTGCCGTGCCAGACCGTACAGGCCCAGGGAGGTGAACAGAATCAAGAAACTGTCGATCTGACCGGTGCGCAGGATGCTGTAGGTCTGGTAGGTCGCCAGGTACAACAGCGTGGCGTTGCGCCCGGTACGCTGGGTCCACAGGCGACGGCCCAGGTCATAGACCATCGCCGTGACCGTCACCGCCGAAAACAGTCCCGGGATATAAAGCGCGATGTTGGGTTTGCCGGTCAGCCAGGTGAAGAACGCCACCGTCCACATGAAAATCGGCGGCTTGTCACCGTAGATCTCGGCGGCCCGGTGCGGGATCAGCCACGAGCCGTTCTGCAGCATCTCCAGCGCGACACCGAGGAAACGCTCTTCGTCCACATTCTGAGCCTGACGCAACCCCATGCCCGCGCCGATCAGCAACAGGGCAAGCAGCATCAGACCCAGGCACTCGACCCTGGGCGACAACGATCTACGCATTGCTTATTCCTTTGCGCTTTTGCTTTTGGCAATCAATTGCAGGTTGCGAAAATAGACCAGGGAGCCAAACGCCTGCCCGACGATGAACACCGGGTCCTGGCGGTAAATGGCATAGGCGAGCAACAAGGTGCTGCCGACGATGCTCAGGTACCAGAAGTTGGTCGGGATCACGCTGCGTTTCTTGTACTCGCTGTACAACCACTGCAAGACAAACCGCCCGGTAAAGGCAGCCTGCCCGGCAAAGCCGACCAGCAACCACAGAGTTTCACGGGTCAGAATCATCCTTCGAGCTCCTGGGCCTGGGTGTTCAGGCGTGTGCGTTTGATCAGCCACCAGACGCCGATCAGGTCAAGAATGCCGACCAGCGCACGGTCGAGGTTGCCGTATTTCGACACCCCAGCCGTGCGCGGACGATGGTTGACCGGGTGCACGATCATGCGCCCGTTATGACGCTGGATCAGCGCCGGAATATAGCGATGCATGTGGTCGAAGTACGGCAGGCGCAAGAACGCCGCGCGCTCGATCAGCTTCAGGCCACAACCGGTGTCCGGGGTGGCGTCCCTGAGCAGGCGCCGGCGCAGGTTGTTGGCGAACCGCGAGGCGTAGCGCTTGCTCGCGGTGTCACGGCGATTGACCCGGTGCCCGGCCACCAGTTGTACATCGACCTTGCCCGGTTCGCCGCGCACCAGCGCCAGCATGCCGGGAATGTCCGCCGGGTCGTTCTGGCCGTCGCCATCGAGGGTCGCCAGCCACTGCCCGCGTGCCTCACGGGCCGCGTGGTACAGCGAGGTGCTCTGCCCCAGCGACCGCTCGTGATGCAGGATGCGCAAGGTGTTCAAGCCGTTTTGGCGGATCTGCCGCAGTTCCTGCAGGGTCGAATCGGTGCTGCCATCGTCGACCACGATGATTTCGTAAGCCTCATCGGCCAGCGCCACACGGACTTCTTCAAGCAATGGCTTGAGGTTGTTCGCTTCGTTTTTGGCGGGAATCAGTACGGATACAAAAATGTCTTGGCTCATGGGGGCTCTCTCGCCTTTTTTGATTGTTCGAGATCAGAGGCGAACGCTTCAAATCTGATAGAACTGCCGATACCACTTCACGAACTCACCGACGCCGGCTTCCAGCGTCACCTGCGGGCTGAAGCCCACCCAATCGGCCAGCGCCGAGACATCGGCCCAGGTCTTGACCACGTCACCGGCCTGCATTGGCAAGTAGTTGCGCCGGGCCTGCAGGTCCAGGGCTGACTCCAGGCACTCGACGAAATCCAGCAATGCCACCGGCATGCCGCGACCGATGTTGAAGATCCGGTTGACCCCGGCGACAGAGCCTTCCGGCACCGGAGGCCTTGGCCGCAGTCGGGCGATCCCTTCGACAATGTCGTCGACAAAGGTAAAGTCGCGGTACATCTGCCCCTGGTTGTAGATGTCGATGGGCAGGCCTTTGAGGATGGCGTCGGTAAACCTGAACAGCGCCATGTCCGGACGACCCCACGGGCCGTAGACGGTAAAGAAGCGCAGGCCACTGGCTTTCAGGCCATACAAACGGCAGTAACTTTCAGCCAGCAGTTCATTGGCGCGTTTGCTGGCGGCGTACAGCGAAACGGGATGATCGACCGGGTCCTCGACACTGAACGGCATCTTGCTGTTGGCGCCGTACACCGAACTGCTCGAGGCGTAGATCAGGTGGTCGGGGCGATGGTGCCGACAGGCTTCGAGCACATTGAGGAAACCCACCAGGTTCGATTGCCCGTAGACATCCGGGTTGTCCAGCGAGTAGCGCACCCCGGCCTGGGCCGCCAGGTGCACCACCTCGGTAAAAGCGTGTTGTTGAAACAGGCTCATCAGGGCAGGTTTGTCGACGATGTCCATTTTCCGGAAGCGAAAACCCGGCAGAGTCTCCAGCACCTTGAGACGTGCGTGCTTGAGTTCCACGTCGTAATAGTCGTTGAGGTTATCGATACCAACGACCTCCTGACCCTCGCGGCACAAGCGCTGGACCGTATGAAAGCCGATGAAACCGGCCGCACCGGTGACCAGTACGGTCATGGGAAACGCGCCGGCGACTGCGCCGCGATCGACGCGAGATGACTGATCCGGACCCTCGTCAACTTCATGTGTAGTCCCTGCTTATGGCTTCATTCGCGCACGGTTGCGTTATGAAGCTTATAAAACAGACACATTTCAGTTTGGATAACGCCTCGCGCCACCTCGAAAAAAAATATCCGGCCGAAAACACCGTGGTTATCTGGCCGATCCGCCATGGGGTTTGTAAAACCGGAACAAACCGATATCCACGGTCCTGATGTATTGCCTGGCCCAATCCGGCTTGACGGTACGATCATGGAAATACAGTGCACCCTGGGTGCGATCCGGCAGTTCCTTGTTCAGGGCCTTGCGCGCGATTTCCTTGGCCATCGCGTAAGGCACTTCCTCCTGGACCGAATCGGATTTACCGTCGCACCACCAGGAAAACTGGCAACTCTTGGTTTCCGAACCCTGCTTGACCACTTTGCACACCGTGTCCGGAAAGCCCTCGTGGCCCAGGCGATTCATGACCACATTGGCCACCGCCTCCATGTCGGCGGCGTCCTTGCCCTTGGCTTCCCAGTAAATGGACCGGGCCAGGCAGGTGATCGCATCGTCCAGCGGCGCGGCGCCGGCCGGGTCGACAGCCTGGACTTCTGACGGGGTAATGGCTTCTGCCTTGGGCGCTGGTGCCGGGTTGTTGCTCTCGGCGGCTTTCTGTTCCAGCACCTCGGCCTTGTTCTCGGCCGATTCCTGCTTTTGCGCTTGATCCGTAGCGGATACCGGGCCGGCAAGCAACGTCAGGGCGAGGCAGGTGGCGATCCAGTCGAAGCGCATGGTCGGTGTCACATGGTGAGTGGTTCAATTGAGTCTAGTAGTGAAATGATTTCGCCCACCCCACTACACTCTGGATAAATCCGTTGTCTTAAATGGGCCAACTTCGCGCATCATGGGCGCAATCTGCTCAAGGGGGATTTTCATGGGTTTCATTTCATCCGCAATGCGTTTGGCCGGTGTATCACTGGGCCTGGTATTCGCCGCCAACGCCGTGGCGGCCGACGAAGCGCAATTGATCGAATCGATCAACGTCTACCGTAGCCAACCGCAGCGCTGCGCAGGCCAGGCTTCATCGGAGCTGCCACCCCTGTCGGCCGACCCGCGCCTGGTGCTGACCGCCCCGAACATCGGTAATCTGCAGCAGGCCATGGTCACTGCCGGTTATCCCATGAAGAATGTGCAAGCCATCAGCCTGTCCGGGCCTCGCGATGCCGCCTCGGCGATGAAGGCGATTCAGGAGAGCTTTTGCCAGATCGTCCTCGACCCGCAATTCGTCGATGTCGGCGTCAGCCGCCAGGACCGTGAATGGCGCATCGTGGTCGCACGGCCGTTGTTGAGCGCACGCTTGGGCGACGCGCAGGCCGAAGGCCAGAAGCTGCTCACCGAACTCAACGCCGCACGCACCCGACCACGCCAATGCGGCGCGCAGTCCTTCGCCGCCGCGCCACCGCTGGCCTGGAACGCCGCGCTGGCCACCGCCGCCGAAGGCAACGCCCGCTCCATGGCCAACAACAACTACTTCGATCACAAGGACCGCGATGGCCGCACCCCGGGCGACCGCGCGGAACTGGCCGGCTACGACTTCCAGCAGATCGGCGAAAACATCGCCGCCGGCCAAGACACCGCACACAAGGTGGTCGAAGGCTGGCTGGCCAGCCCCGGCCATTGCGCCAACCTGATGAACCCACAGTTCCGCGAACTGGGCGCGGCTTACGCGACCGATCCGAAGAGCGATGCGGGGATTTACTGGACGGCGATGTTTGGGGCGCAGTAATGACAAGACTCTGAATGTGTCGCGGACGGGCCATCCAACGGGGCACCTGCAGGAGCGAGCCTGCTCGCGATGGACGTCAACGATAACGCGGGTTGTCTGAATGCCCGCGTTGTCCTGACGTTTTTCGCGAGCAAGCTCGCTCCTACAGGGAAACGACTTCAATTGTGATCAGGCCGGCCGATAGGCCGCCTCGGGCGCTTTTGCGGTACACGCCCCCTCGTGAGGCCGAGCGGAGGTTCTGCGTAGTGGGCAACCCGGCATGGATGCCGGGTTAGCCGCCGCCGGCCATGGATGGCCGATGGCGGCGGGCCCACGGAGCAGGACCGGAGCGAGGGCATGCCGAGCCACAGCGAGGCACCGAACGTCAGGGGCAAGAGCCCTTGGTTACTTGGGGCCGGGCGGCGCTCCGCTTTTCCAAGTGACCCGCTGTAAGAGCGGAACCATAGGTGGCCGTTACCGCAGGAATGGATATTCACCCAATCCATACATACGCATCAAAGTGAGCTGGAGCTCTTTAATGACTTGCCATCAGTGGCTACTCATCCCGGCCGCATGCATCAACATCCTCAATCCCCCCGCCACCACTCCCAACGCAACCACACTGCCCAACCAGATCACCACCAGCCACCCAAGTCGCTTGTACCAAGGTGCCCGTTCACAAGAATCAATGATAGCCATCGCCAATCCTCACTTTGCCGCGAAACACGTAGTAGCTCCAGACCGTGTACATCAGGATGATCGGCAGAATAAACAGCGCGCCGATCAGGATGAACAACTGGCTGGTTGGCGGTGACGCCGCTGCCCACAGGCTGATCGACGGCGGCACGATGTTCGGCCAGATACTGAACGCCAGGCCGATGTAACCCAGGAACACCAGCATCAGGGTGAAGGCGAACGGCCAATGGGTGTGACGTTGGCGCAGGGTCCTGAGCAAGCCGAACATCGCCAGCAAGGCCAGCAGCGCCAGGCCTCCGAACACCGCCAGGTGCGCATGGGCAAACCAGCGGGTGGCGATTTCCGGATGGAGGATGGGCGTCCACACACAGATCACACCAATCACCGCCAACAGCAGCCACGCCAGGGGCCGGGTGAACAGGCGCATCCGCGATTCGAGCATGCCTTCGGTCTTGACCAGCAACCAGGTGCTGCCGAGCAGCGCATAAGCGACGATCAGACCGACACCGCAGAACAGCGGAAACGGTGCCAGCCAGTCCAGCGAACCGCCGGCGAACTGGCGATCGACCACCGGGATGCCGGCAATGTAAGTGCCGATCACCACGCCCTGGGAAAAGGTCGCCAGCAGCGAACCGCCGATGAACGCCATGTCCCAGACATGACGCTTTTCAGGGCTGGCCTTGAATCGGAACTCGAACGCCACACCGCGAAAGATCAAGCCGCACAACATCAGGATCAGCGGCAGGTACAGCGCTTCCAGAATCACTGAATAGGCCAGCGGGAACGCGCCATACAGCGCCGCGCCGCCCAGCACCAGCCAGGTCTCGTTACCGTCCCAGACCGGTGCCACGGTGTTCATCATCACATCGCGCTCCTTCGCATCCGGGATCAGCGGAAACAGAATGCCCAACCCCAGATCGAAGCCGTCCATGATCACGTACATCATCACGCCGAAGGCGATGATCACGCCCCAGATCAGCGATAAATCGATACCTTGAATACCCATGACTCAACTCCCTTCCTTCAATTGACGCGGGCGTCGGTTTCGAGAATTTCTGCGTCGGCGGACAGCGGCCGGCGCGGTGTGACCAGCTGATCGGAGTGCCCGTCGACCGGATGCCCGTGATGGGGCTGTGGTCCTTTGCCGACCAGTTTCATCATGTAGCCGATGCCCACCGTGAACACCGAGAAATAGATCACCACGAACAGCGCCAGCGAGATGCTCAACTGCGCGACGCTGTGATTGGACGCGGCATCGGCGGTACGCAGCAGGCCATACACCACCCACGGCTGGCGCCCGACTTCGGTGGTGATCCACCCGGCCAGCATGGCGATCAGGCCACTTGGCCCCATCCACAACATCAGGCGCAGGAACCAGCGATTGCGGTAGATGGCGCCGCTGCTGCGCAGGGCCAGGCCGAGCACGCCGGCCAGCACCATCAACATGCCCAGCCCGGCCATGACGCGGAAACTCCAGAAGACCACCGTCGCATTGGGTCGGTCCTCTTTCGGGAAGCTCTTGAGCGCCGGGATCTGCTTGTCGAGGCTGTGGGTCAGGATCAGGCTGCCCAGGTACGGAATCTCGATGGCGTACCTGGTTTTCTCGGCCTGCATGTCGGGGATGCCGAACAGCACCAGGGGCGTGGCTTCGCTCCCGTTGTTTTCCCAGTGCCCTTCGATGGCAGCGATCTTCGCCGGTTGATGTTCCAGGGTGTTCAAGCCGTGGGCGTCACCGACCACCGCCTGGATCGGGCAGACGATCAAGGCCATCCACAACGCCATCGACAGCATCTTGCGCACTTGTTTGGTGTCGTTACCGCGCAGCAGGTGCCACGCCGCCGACGAGCCGACAAAGAATGCCGTGGCCACAAACGCGGCAATCGCCATGTGCGCCAGGCGGTACGGGAACGACGGGTTGAACACGATGGCCAGCCAGTCCAGCGGCATCACCCGACCGTCGACGATCTCGAAGCCCTGGGGCGTTTGCATCCAGCTGTTGGACGCAAGAATCCAGAAGGTCGAAATCAGGGTGCCGATGGCGACCATGACCGTCGAGAAGAAGTGCAAGCCACGCCCTACCCGGTTCCAGCCGAACAGCATGACCCCGAGGAAACCGGCCTCGAGGAAGAACGCCGTGAGCACTTCATAGGTCAGCAACGGCCCGGTGATGCTGCCGGCGAAGTCGGAGAAACGGCTCCAGTTGGTGCCGAACTCATAAGCCATGACCAGCCCCGAGACCACGCCCATGCCGAAGTTGACGGCGAAGATCTTCGACCAGAAATGGTAGAGATCGCGGTAGGTGTCGTTGTGGGTCTTCAGCCAAAGCCCTTCGAGCACCGCCAGGAAACTGGCCAGCCCGATGGTGATGGCGGGAAAGATGATGTGGAACGAAACCGTGAACGCGAATTGAATGCGCGCCAGGTCCAGTGCCTCCAGGTTAAACATGTCGATATCCTCATTGCGGCTGAAAAACGGCGGCACACGACCGGGCCACCGTCAGGCCGGGGGGCCTGCAGCCAACACAAGTCGAAAGGGTTAGGTGAGCGGCACCCGGCCGCCCCCGGTGCTACGCGGCGGAAGTCGAAATCAGGTTGCTGGCCTTCGCCTGCTCCAGCCGGATGGCGATGAACTTGGAAGTCGGGGTGAAGGTGCGGTCACCGTAACTTTCCAGCGGCACCAGCGGGTTGGTCTCGGGGTAGTACGCCGCCGCCTGACCGGCCGGAATGTCGTAGGCGATCAGGGTGAAACCGCTGACCCGACGCTCGCGCTCGTCGTCCCACAGCGCCACCAGGTCGACCTTCTGCCCAGGCTCAAAACCCAGCCGGCGAATGTCCTGCTCGTTGGCGAACACCACGTCGCGCATGCCGTACACCCCGCGATAACGGTCATCCAGGCCATACAGCGTGGTGTTGTACTGATCGTGGGAGCGCATGGTCTGCAGAATCAGGTGTGGCTTGACCGTCAGGTTGCGCACGCCCTCGCTGATCAGGTGCTCCGGCAGCACGCTCGGAGTGAACTGGGCCTTGCCGCTGGCGGTTTTCCAGATGCGCCTGGCCGCGTCGTTGGGCATGTGGAAACCGCCCGGATGCAGCAAGCGCTGGTTGAAATCTTCGAAACCGGGAATGGTGTCGGCAATCATGTTGCGGATTCGGCCGTAGTCGCCGATGGCCCAGTTCCAGTCGATCGGGTGCTTGCCCAGTGTCGCGGCGGCGATGCCGGCAATGATCGCAGGCTCGGAGCGCAGGTGTTTCGACTTCGGTTTCAGTTGACCGTGGGAGATGTGGATCATGCTGAAGGTGTCTTCCACGGTGACGCCTTGCGGCCCTTCGGCCTGGATGTCGATGTCGGTGCGGCCCAGGCACGGCAGGATCAGCGCTTCACGGCCGGTGACCAGATGGCTGCGGTTGAGTTTGGTGGCGATGTGCACGGTGAGGTCGCATTTACGCAACGCGGCGTGGGTGCGTGGCGTGTCGGGGGTGGCCTGGGCGAAGTTGCCACCCAGGGCGATAAACACTTTCGAACGTCCCTGCTCCATCGCGCCAATCGCCATCACGGTGTTGTGACCGTGCTCGCGCGGTGGCTTGAAGGAGAAGCGTTTTTCCAGGGCATTGAGCAAGTCGGTGGGCGCCAGTTCGTTGATGCCCATGGTGCGGTCGCCCTGCACGTTACTGTGACCGCGAACCGGTGACAGGCCTGCGCCGGGGCGGCCGACGTTGCCGCGCAGCAGCATCAGGTTGATGACTTCCTGCAGCGTCGGCACCGAGTGCGTGTGCTGGGTCAGGCCCATCGCCCAGCACATGATCACCCGCTTGGACCGGGCGTACATGCGGGCGGCGAGTTCGATGTCCGCCAATGGCATGCCCGACTGCTGCTCGATGTGCTCCCAACTGGTTGCGTCGACTTCGCCCAGGTAGGCGCCCATCCCCGAGGTGTGTTCGGCGATGAACTCATGGTCGAACACCGGTTCGCCGCCGCTGACCTGAGCTTCGCGCTCCCATTGCAGCAGGAACTTGACCATGCCGCGCATGACTGCCATGTCGCCGCCCAGTGCCGGGCGGAAGTAGGCTGTGTTGGTCGGCTCGGAGCCGTTCATCAACATTTCGATCGGGTGCTGTGGATGCTGGAAGCGCTCCAGCCCGCGCTCCTTGAGTGGGTTGATGCAGATCACCTGGGCACCGCGCTTGACCGCTTCGCGCAACGGTTCAAGCATCCGCGGGTGGTTGGTGCCGGGGTTCTGACCGATGACGAAAATCGCATCGGCATGTTCCAGGTCGTCGAACACCACGGTGCCTTTACCCACGCCGAGGCTTTCGATCATGCTCACCGCGCTGGCTTCGTGGCACATGTTGGAGCAGTCCGGAAAGTTGTTGGTACCGTAGGCCCGGACGAACAGCTGATAGAGAAAGGCGGCTTCGTTACTGGCCCGGCCCGAGGTATAGAACTCGGCCTGGTCCGGCGATTCCAGCGCGTTGAGGTGCCGGGCGATCAGCGCGAACGCTTCGTCCCAGGTGGTTTCCACGTAACGGTCGGTGGCCGCGTCATAGCGCATCGGGTGGGTCAGGCGGCCCTGATACTCCAGCCAGTAATCGCTCTGCTCGGCCAGCGCCGAGACACTGTATTTGTTGAAGAAGGCCGGGTCGACCAAACGGCCCGTGGCTTCCCAGTTAACCGCCTTGGCACCGTTCTCGCAGAACTTGACCATGCCGTTTTCCGGCGACTCGCCCCAGGCACAACCGGGGCAATCGAACCCGCCGTTCTGGTTGGTCTTGAGCATGGCGCGAATATTCTTCAGCGCGTTTTCACTGCCCAGCCAGTTTTTGGTAACAGCAATCAGCGCGCCCCAACCAGCGGCGGCACCTTTGTAGGGTTTGTAGCGGTCGACTTGAGACATGGTACTTCTCCGTGACCTGATTCAGGCCATTGATCGTTTGACGGAGAAAGCATATGAACAGGGAATAATTATTGTCTAATCGCTATTTACGACCACATGATCGAGGATATTTATCATCGATATTTATTGTTGATTATCAATAGATTGTAAGATTTAAACAGCTGTTCACGTTGCAACTTTATCCATCATAGATGCACTCGATCAACCGGTTACTAATAGTGATTGGACGGGCCGACAAGTTGCTCTTAGCCTGCGCACAACAAATCCGTTTTCAGCGCATTTTTTGTAGGAGCGAGCTCTGCTCGCGATGGACTCAAGAGCACCGCGTTCAGCCAGCAAGCACGCGTAATCGTTAACGACCATCGCGAGCAGGCTCGCTCCTACACCGGCGCTCAATAAATCCGTTATCGGCGCAATATTTGTAGGAGCGAGCTCTGCTCGCGATGGACTCAAGAGCACCGCGTTCAGCCAGCACGCACGCGTAATCGTTAACGACCATCGCGAGCAGGCTCGCTCCTACACCGGCGCTCAATAAATCCGTTATCGGCGCAATATTTGTAGGAGCGAGCTCTGCTCGCGATGGACTCAAGAGCACCGCGTTC
>NZ_JAHBDE010000050.1:0-22375 GCF_019956175.1 Pseudomonas sp. BF-R-30
AGCGTCGTGTCAGTCGATACCATTGTTGCCTGACACACCGCTTTCGCGAGCAAGCCCGCTCCCACAGGGGGTTGTCGGTGTTGGTTAAATCGCAGGCAAAAAAAAGCCCGATCTCGCTAAAGCGTTCAATCGGGCCAGAGCACTCAGGAGCAACAAGTGCGAAGGGAGGTTCGATGCGCGTACAGGCTTGAAGGGTTGCGCCAGGTCACTAGACCATCCAGCGATTATCTGGCGATTAACTGGTCAGGCCACTTGCGAAAGCTTGGCGTTCGCCTGGTTCAGGCCTTTCTCCTGGAAGTCGCCACCCAGGTTCATGCCTTCGGCGTGGATGAACGTCACGTCGTGGATGCCGATGAAACCCATGACCTGGCGCAGGTACGGTTCCTGGTGATCGGCAGTGCTACCGGCATAGATGCCGCCGCGAGCCGTCAACACATACGCACGCTTGCCACTGAGCAGGCCTTGGGGACCGGTTTCGGTGTACTTGAAGGTCACACCGGCACGCAGTACATGGTCGAGCCAGGCTTTCAGGGTGCTGGGGATCGCAAAGTTGTACATGGGCGCGGCCATGACCAGCACATCGGCGGCGAGCAATTCATCGGTCAACTGGTTGGAGCGTTCCAGGGACGCCTGTTCGATGTCGCTGCGCTGCTCGGCGGGTTTCATCCAGCCACCCAGCAGGTTGATGTCCAGATGCGGCACCGGCTTGACGGCCAGGTCCCGGACGGTGATCTGGTCATTCGGGTGAGCGGCTTTCCACTGGCTGATGAACGTCTGGGTCAGTTGGCGGGAAACCGAGTCTTGCTGACGGGCACTGCTTTCGATGATCAGAACGCGGGACATGGGATGTAGCCTCCATCTGAGAATGCTGTAGGTCGATGGAGTGAAGGTTAAACAGAGTCATATCGATGAAAAAGCGCAAATAACTGCTATAACCCATCAATAAATTCGTTTATAAGCAAACCATGCTCCCGTGGGAGCGGGCTTGCTCGCGAATAGGCCCTGTCAGTCGACAGCAACGTTGAATGACACACCGCCTTCGCGAGCAAGCCCGCTCCCACAGGGGGTTGAGTTCATTTCGGGGTGCAGGTCAGCTCGATGCGCAGCTTGATGATGCTGCGGGTGAATTTGGCGGTTGCATTTTTGTGCTTGCCGGCCGGTACATCGATCTTGCGGGTACGCGGTGCTTCCGGGCCATTGATGAAAACGACCTTGCAGCTCGCATCGACGTCGCCGTAGTTGGCCACCTGGATGGAGCCGATGTCGTTATCCGTGTCGTAGGTCTGGTAATCGATCTTCATGCCGTTGAGGTCTTTTTTCACATCGATCGGGTAAGCCATCGCCGTCAGCGGCAGCAGCGCCAGCAGCACACAACAGAATTTTTTCATTCAGCAGCCTCCAATTAGGGCTGCCAGCTTAGGACAAGAGGAGTTCAACATGAAAGCGCCCCGCGTGACCCTCGATCAATGGCGAACGCTGCAGGCCGTGGTCGATCACGGTGGTTTCGCCCAAGCCGCCGAGGCGCTGCATCGCTCGCAATCGTCAGTCAGCTACACCGTGGCCCGCATGCAGGATCAGCTCGGCGTACCCTTGCTGCGCATCGACGGGCGCAAAGCCGTGCTGACCGAAGCCGGCGGCGTTCTGTTGCGCCGCTCCCGGCAACTGGTGAAACAGGCCAGTCAACTCGAAGACCTGGCCCATCACATGGAGCAGGGCTGGGAAGCCGAAGTGCGCCTGGTGGTCGACGCTGCCTACCCGAGTGCCCGCCTCGTCCGCGCCTTGACCGCGTTCATGCCGCAAAGCCGTGGCTGCCGGGTGCGCCTGCGCGAGGAAGTGCTGTCGGGTGTGGAGGAAGTCCTGCTCGAAGGCGTGGCCGACCTGGCCATCACGGGTTTCAGTATTCCCGGTTACCTGGGCGCGGAATTGAGTGACGTCGAGTTCGTCGCTGTCGCCCACCCGGAGCATCCCCTGCACCGGCTCAACCGCGAACTGAGCTTCCAGGACCTGGAAAGCCAGATGCAAGTGGTGATCCGCGACTCGGGCCGCCAGCAACCACGGGACGTCGGCTGGCTCGGTGCCGAACAGCGCTGGACCGTCGGCAGCCTGGCCACCGCCGCGACGTTCGTCAGCAGCGGTCTGGGGTTTGCCTGGCTGCCCCGGCACTTGATCGAACGGGAACTCAAGGAAGGTACGCTCAAGCTGCTACCGTTGGATCAGGGCGGCAGCCGTAACCCGAGCTTTTACCTGTATTCGAACAAGGACAAACCGCTGGGACCGGCCACGCAGATTCTCATCGAACTGCTGCGTACGTTTGACACCGCACCATTGGACGCACCGTTCGCCGCCCCCGAACAAGCCTGACACGGAGTGTATGCATGGCCTATTTCGAACACGAAGGTTGCAACCTGCACTATGAGGAATATGGTCACGGCACGCCGCTGCTGCTGGTCCACGGCCTCGGCTCCAGCACCCTGGACTGGGAAAAACAGATCCCGGCACTTGCCACCCGCTACCGGGTGATCGTCCCGGATGTGCGTGGTCACGGCCGTTCGGACAAGCCCCGGGAGCGCTACAGCATCGCCGGATTCAGCGCTGACCTGATTGCACTGATCGAACACCTCAATCTCGGTCCGGCACACTATGTCGGCCTGTCCATGGGCGGCATGATCGGCTTCCAGCTGGGCGTGGATCAGCCGCAACTGCTCAAGAGCCTGTGCATCGTCAACAGCGCGCCCGAGGTCAAGTTGCGCAGCCGCGATGACTACTGGCAGTGGTTCAAGCGCTGGAGCCTGACGCACGCACTCAGCCTGCGCACCATTGGCAAGGCACTGGGCGGCAAGCTGTTCCCCAAACCCGAGCAGGCCGATTTGCGACAAAAAATGGCCGAACGCTGGGCAAAAAACGACAAACATGCTTATCTCGCCAGCTTCAATGCCATTGTCGGCTGGGGAGTCCAGGAACGACTTTCGAAGGTCACCTGTCCAACCCTCATCGTCAGCGCCGACCGTGACTACACACCGGTGGCGCTGAAGGAAAACTACGTAAAACTGCTGCCCGACGCGCGGCTGGTGGTGATCGCCGATTCACGCCACGCCACGCCGCTGGACCAGCCGGAACACTTCAACCAGGCGCTGCTGGAGTTTCTGACCGCAGTCGACACCACCACTCAGGATCACTGACCCATGCTGAAAAAAATCGCCCTCGCCGCAGGCACCGTCCTGTTTGCCGCCAACCTGATGGCCGCGACGCCGGAAAAGGCACCGCATGTGCTGCTGGACACCACCAACGGCCAGATCGAAATCGAACTGGACCCGGTCAAGGCCCCGATCAGTACCAAGAACTTCCTTGCGTACGTCGACAGTGGTTTCTACAACAACACGATTTTCCACCGGGTAATCCCGGGGTTCATGGCCCAGGGCGGTGGTTTCACCTCCTCGATGCAGCAGAAACCGACCAAGGACCCGATCAAGAACGAAGCCAGCAACGGCCTGCATAACGTGCGTGGCACGCTGTCGATGGCTCGCACCTCCGATCCTGACTCGGCCACCAGCCAGTTCTTCATCAACGTCAAGGACAACGATTTCCTTGATCCGGGTCGCGACGCCGGCTACGCCGTGTTCGCCAAAGTGGTCAAGGGCATGGACGTGGTCGATATCATCGTCAACACGCCTACCACCAGCAAAAACGGTATGCGCGACGTGCCGGCCGATCCGGTGTTCATCAAGTCAGCCAAGCGCATCGACTGAGACTAAGCTGGACAAGGATGTCCGAGCCGTTGCCGGTGTTTGCCGGCAACGCTCAAAACGTTAAAAGGAGAGCCCGCTCGCGGGCGAACAACCAATGCTTTATCGCCGCTTTGAAAAACTGATCGATGTTTTCCGCGAAGCACCGACGGCGTCTCCGCCGGACCGGGTTTTCCCTTTCTACACTTATTACCTCAAGCAGGTCTGGCCGAGCTTCGCCGCCCTGCTGATCGTCGGCCTGATTGGTGCGTTGATCGAGGTGGCGTTGTTCAGCTACCTGAGCCGTATCATCGACCTGGCCCAAGGCACGCCGAACATCAATCTGTTCCAGGATCACGCCCTCGAACTGACCTGGATGGTGGTGGTTGCGCTGGTGCTGCGCCCCATCTTCGTGGGCCTGCATGACCTGCTGGTGCACCAGACCCTGAGCCCCAGCATGACCAGCATGATCCGCTGGCAGAACCACAGCTACGTGCTCAAGCAGAGCCTGAATTTTTTCCAGAACGACTTCGCCGGGCGCATCGCCCAACGCATCATGCAAACCGGCAACTCACTGCGCGATTCCGCCGTGCAAGCCGTGGATGCGTTGTGGCATGTGCTGATCTACGCCATCAGTTCCCTGGTGCTGTTCGCCGAAGCCGACTGGCGCCTGATAATCCCGCTGCTGACCTGGATCTTCGCCTTCATCGGCGCCCTCTGTTACTTCGTGCCACGGGTCAAGGATCGCTCGGTGGTGGCGTCCGATGCGCGCTCCAAACTCATGGGGCGGATTGTCGACGGCTACACCAACATCACCACCCTGAAATTGTTCGCCCACACCAACTTCGAGCAGCAATACGCCCGCGAAGCGATCAAGGAACAGACCGAAAAGGCGCAACTGGCTGGCCGTGTCGTCACCAGCATGGACGTGGTCATCACCAGCATGAACGGCTTGCTGATCGTCTGCACCACCGGCCTGGCCCTGTGGTTGTGGACGCAGTCGTTGATCAGCGTCGGGGCGATTGCCCTGGCCACCGGCCTGGTGATCCGCATCGTCAACATGTCCGGCTGGATCATGTGGGTGGTGACCGGCATTTTCGAAAACATCGGCATGGTGCAGGACGGTCTGCAGACCATCTCGCAACCGGTCAGCGTCACCGACCGCGACCAGGCCAAACCCCTGGCGGTGGCCCGCGGCGAAGTACGCTTCGAACAGGTGGATTTCCACTATGGCAAGCAGAGCGGGATCATCGGCGACCTCAACCTGAGCATCAAGGCTGGCGAGAAAATCGGCCTGATCGGCCCTTCCGGCGCCGGCAAGTCAACCCTGGTGAACCTGCTGCTGCGCCTGTACGACGTCGAAGGCGGACGCATCCTGATCGACGGCCAGAACATCGCCGACGTCAGCCAGGAAAGCCTGCGCGAACGCATCGGCATGATTACCCAAGACACCTCGCTGCTGCACCGCTCGATCCGTGACAACCTGCTGTATGGCAAACCCGACGCCACCGACGCCCAACTCTGGGAAGCGGTGCACAAGGCCCGGGCTGACGGTTTCATTCCTTCGTTGTCGGACGCTGAAGGCCGTACCGGTTTCGATGCCCACGTCGGTGAGCGCGGGGTGAAACTCTCCGGCGGCCAGCGCCAGCGCATCGCCATCGCCCGGGTACTGCTCAAGGACGCGCCGATCCTGATCATGGATGAGGCCACGTCGGCACTGGACTCGGAAGTCGAAGCAGCGATCCAGGAAAGTCTCGAGACCCTGATGCAGGGCAAAACCGTGATCGCCATTGCTCACCGGCTCTCGACCATCGCCCGGATGGACCGGCTGGTGGTGCTGGAAAACGGCAAGATCGCCGAAACCGGAACCCACGCCGAGCTGCTCGCCCATGGCGGTTTGTATGCGCGGTTGTGGCAACACCAGACCGGTGGGTTTGTCGGGATCGATTGATCCCTTGATCAACACACCAATCCCTGTGGGAGCGAGCTTGCTCGCGATGACGGAGTGTCAATCGACAGCAATGTTGTCTGGTCCGCCGCTATCGCGAGCAAGCTCGCTCCCACAGGGTCCCAGTGAAGCCGAAAAATTTTAGAAAACCGCCAGGACCCGCGAACAACGGGCCCTGGCGGTTTTTTGTGCCTGCTGGAATTCTGAAAAAACCGTGCTGTACTGACTTCAACGTTCTGGAGATGGTTCTGCAGTCCATCAGCTGGATGCTAAAGGCAGCATAATCTCGAAAGGGCACTCTCCTATGTCTCTGTTAAAACGTTCGGCGACTGAGTTGGTTGGTACGTTCTGGCTGGTGTTGGGTGGTTGCGGCAGCGCAGTGTTGGCGGCGGCTTTTCCGGAGGTGGGGATCGGCCTGCTCGGGGTGTCCTTTGCGTTTGGCCTGACAGTGCTGACCATGGCTTTTGCCATTGGCCATATTTCCGGTTGTCATCTCAACCCCGCGGTATCCCTCGGCCTGGTGGTGGGTGGACGGTTTCCGGCCAAGGAATTGCCGGCCTACATCATTGCCCAGGTCATTGGCGGTGTGATTGCCGCCGCGCTGCTGTACTTCATTGCCAGCGGCAAACCCGGTTTCGAACTGGCGGGAGGCCTGGCGTCCAACGGCTACGGCGAACACTCGCCTGGCGGCTATTCGATGGCGGCAGGGTTTGTCTGTGAACTGGTGATGACCGCGATGTTCATCCTGATCATCCTCGGCGCCACCGACAAACGTGCACCGGCAGGACTGGCACCCATTGCCATCGGCCTGGGGCTGACGCTGATCCACCTGATCTCGATCCCGGTCACCAACACTTCAGTCAACCCGGCGCGCAGCACCGGCCCGGCGCTGATCGTCGGCGGCTGGGCGATTCAACAACTGTGGATGTTCTGGGTCGCGCCGCTACTGGGTGCAGTGGTCGGTGGCGTGCTGTATCGCTGGCTGGGCAAGGAAGAAAGCTGACACGCTGAAGTTCAGCCTTGTCGATAAGGCAAGGCTGACTTCGCATCCTCTGCATAAGCCAGCACCCCCAGCCGCTCCTGCTCCAGGAAGTCTTTCACCGCAGCTTTCAATCCCGAATGCCGCAAGTAGTGCCAGGAATGCGTAATGACTGGCTCGAATCCGCGAATCAGTTTGTGCTCGCCCTGGGCTCCGGCATCGAAACGCTGGAAACCGTTGGCAATGGCATAGTCCATGCCCTGGTAGAAACAGGTCTCGAAATGCAGGCGATCGAACTCTGCCAGGCATCCCCAGTAACGGCCATAAAAGCTGTCGCCCCCCACCAGACTGAACGCCATCGCCACCGGCCTTGAATCCTGTTTGGCCAGCACCACGCGAATCGACTCCGGCATGCGCTCGGCCAGCAGGCTGAAAAACTCCCGCGTCAGGTACGGCGCTTGCCGGCGCACCGCGTACGTATTGGCGTAGCAGGCATAGACGAAATCCCATTGCGCCTGGCTCAGTTCCCGCCCCTCCAGCCATTCGAATTCGAAGCCCTGGCCGGCCACCTGCTCGCGCTCCTTGCGCATCTGTTTGCGCTTGCGCGAACTGAGAACGTCGAGGAAGTCCTGGAAATCCCGGTAGCCGCGATTCTGCCAGTGGTATTGACAGCCAACGCGCTGCAGCCAGCCCGGTTGCTCGCTCAGTGCCGCGTCGGTAAACGGATCGGTGAAATTGATGTGGGCACTGGAGAGCCCTTCAAGCTCCAGGTAGCCCGGCAGGCTTTTCAACAACTCGAAGCCGTCTTCGACCGTGGCCGCCAACAGCCGCGGCCCGGTGACCGGACTGAACGGCACCGCGCTCAACAGCTTGGGGTAGTAGTCGATGCCGGCACGTTCACAGGCATCGGCCCAGGCGTGATCGAACACGTACTCGCCATAGGAATGCCACTTGCGATAACCGGGCAGCGCGGCGATCAGTCGATCCCCTTCGACGTGCAATAAATGCTCGGGCTGCCAGCCGGTATGGGGTCCGACGCTGCCGCTGTCTTCCAGTGCGCTCAAAAAGGCGTGACGCAGAAAAGGCTGAGTCTCGGGCACCAGTGCATCCCACGTCTGCGGGGCGATTTCTGACAGTTTTTGCAGGCGTTGCAACGGCATCACCATCCTCACTCTTCATGGCGTGAAAGCCCCGCGAGTATCGCCTATCGCTCTGCAATGCACACGGGCAAAACGACGACAGCGCTCTAACTCAATAGTTCACGGCAGCTTTGTATCGTCATCGACATGACATCACATTGCCACCGCCCTGTAATAAACCATCGCGATACTGGCGCCTGTTTTTAGAGCGCCGGGTTATACCCGGCCACTGTTTTCCGCCCCCTTATGGTCGGTTGTGTCCCGGATGGCTCTGTCATCCCCTCTCATCTTCGGAGATTGATATGCGTCTTGCTTCCACGAAAACTGCGGCGGCCTTGTGCGGTGGCCTGTTGCTGGCCATGAGTGTTCCGGCCAGTGCCGCAGTCGACGCCAAACTGCTCGACATGCTCAAGGCTAACGGCTCGATCACCAGCGCGCAGTACAGCGAACTGCAAGCCGAGCTGGCCAGGGATCAGAAAGAACAGCAGATCGCCCGTCAGGCTCAGCAAGAGACCAACGAGCAAATCGCGGCCACCGCGAAGAAAACCGACACACTGAGCGCTTTCGACCAGAAACTGGCCTGGGCTGCCAAGACCCAGTTCAAGGGCGACGTGCGCTTCCGTCAGGAAACCGTGCACAACGATGGCGTATCCAACAACAAAGACCAGGACCGTCAGCGCATTCGTGCCCGCCTGGGTGCCTACACCGAAATCAACCCGCAAGTCGACACCGGTATCCGTATCGCCACCGGCAACAACGACGACGCTCGATCCACCAACCAGAGCCTGGACAACTACTTCGACAAGAAGCAGATCTGGCTGGACCAGGGTTACGTCGACTACCACCCGGACGCGATCAAGAACCTGCACCTGGTTGGCGGCAAGATGCCGCAACAATGGGTGAGCATGGGCGACATCATCTGGGATAGCGACATCAGCCCGGAAGGTCTGGCCGTTACCTACAAGTACCCGCTGAGCGGCAGCACCGAGCTGTTCGGCAGCGCCGGTCACTACACCCTCAAGGACAACGTCGACGGTGAAGGCGTGCAGTTCAAGCACGACCTGCGCCTGTATGCCGGCCAGTTGGGTGGTCGCTTCGCCATCACCGACAGCATGAAAATGACCTTGGGCGGCAGTCTCTACGCCTACGACAACGATGACAGCAGCGCCTGCCCTACCAGCGGCACCGTCACCACGCCGTGCGCACTGGCCGTCAACGGCAACAGCCCGGGCGAACAGTTCAAACTGTACGAAGGCTTTGGCCAGCTGGACTTCTCCAACCTGCCAGTACCGCTGTCGCTGTACGGTCAGTACGTCAACAACGCCGATGCCAGCAACGACCAGGACACTGGCTGGTTGGCCGGTGTCAAGACCAAGCTCTACGGCTTCGGCGTGGACTACAACTACCGCGACGTACAGCGTAACGCTGTGGTGGGCGCCTTCACCGACTCCGACTTCGCCAACGGCTTCACCGGTTCGCGCGGCAGCAAGCTGAAAGTGAGCTACGAACTGGACAAGAACTTCACCCTGGGCGCGACCTACTACATGGCGACCTCGGACCAGACCAACGCCAACATCAAGAAAACCGATTCGGACATCAACACCCTGCAACTGGATGCCGAAGCCAAGTTCTGATTCACCCCGCTATACGACTCGGGCAAGGAAGCCCGGGACGCTTTTACAGCCTGGCTTTGATGTATCGGTCCCCATCATCCTCCGACACATCAACGCCGGGCTGTTTTCATATCCCCGCCTGCACATATTCATTGTGGCGAGGGGGCTTGCCCCCGTTGGATCGCGAAGCGATCCCAAACCCGGCCACTGCAATTTGACAGACATACCGTATCAGCCTGTTCTACGTCGACTTCGTCGCCGAACGGGGGCAAGCCCCCTCGCCACAAAAGCCCTGCCAAAAAAATCGCAGCTACGACAGTTAAAACAATTTCAGCGCTTGCGCAGCAACACGCTACCAATCGAATAACCGGCACCGAACGAGCTGAGCACGGCCAGCGAACCTGCAGCCAGATCGTCCTGGTTCTTGTGGAACGCAATCACGGAACCGGCGGAACTGGTGTTGGCGTAGGTGTCGAGAATCACCGGCGCTTCCTGTTCGGTGGCGTCGCGACCCAGCAGTTTCTTGACGATCAGGTGGTTCATGCTGAGGTTGGCCTGGTGCAGCCAGAAGCGCTTCACGTCGCTGACGTTGAGCTGGTTTTCCTGCAGATGCTCACCGATCAGCTCGGCAACCAACGGGCAGACCTCCTTGAACACCTTGCGGCCTTCCTGCACGAACAGTTTGTCCTTGGCACCGATGCCCTCTTCCGCCGCGCGGTTGAGGAAGCCGAAGTTGTTGCGGATGTTGTTGGAGAACTTGGTCAGCAGCTTGGTGCTGACGATGTCGAACTGGTACTTGGACGTCGCCAGGTCAGCACGCTCGATGATCACCGCGGTGGCAGCGTCACCGAAGATGAAGTGGCTGTCGCGGTCACGGAAGTTCAGGTGGCCGGTGCAGACTTCCGGGTTGACCATCAGGACCGCCCGGGCCTGGCCCAGCTGCACGCTGTTGGCGGCGGTCTGGATACCGAAGGTCGCCGAGGAGCACGCCACGTTCATGTCGAAACCGAAACCCTGGATGCCCAGCGCTTCCTGGACTTCGATGGCAATGGCCGGGTAGGCGCGCTGCAGGTTGGAACAGGCGACGATCACGCCGTCGATGTCCGCGGCGGTCTTGCCGGCGCGCTGCAAGGCTTGTTCGGCCGCGCCGATGGCCATCTGGCACAGCACCGACCACTCGTCGTTGGAGCGCTCCGGCAGGCGTGGGGCCATGCGCTGCGGGTCGAGGATGCCATCCTTGTCCATGACAAAGCGGCTCTTGATGCCCGAGGCTTTTTCGATGAACGCGGCGCTGGATTCGGTCAATGCCTCCACTTCACCGCGCGCAATGGCATCGGCGTTGTCGGCGTTGAATTGCGCGACGTAAGTATTGAAAGACTGCACCAGCTCTTCGTTGGAAATGCTATTGGCCGGGGTGTACAGGCCGGTGCCGCTGATGACGACATTATGCATGGTCGTGTCTCTAATCTGTTCAGGCAGAAAGCATTGGCACCGTCGTACCAATACACAAAGGGTCTATTCCCATCCGGGGGACGCAAACCTGGCATCGCTTTATTCCTGCTCGCAACCGGGTCGAAGGCTCTAGGTCGCGAAACTGGCGTTTATGGTCGCGAAGTTTGCCATAAACCTTGGGTTTTGGCGCCTTTTGCGAGAGCAACGCAATACTTGTAGGAGCGAGCTTGCTCGCGATGGACTAGAGAACGCCGTGGGGTGTCAGGTTCCCAGCGTTATCGTTGACGACCATCGCGAGCAAGCTCGCTCCTACAGGGATTGTGTCAGGCCTCTACCTGACTCCACTGCTTGTTCAGCCGCTTGTCGGAGATAGGCACCTTGGTTCCCAACTGTTGCGCAAACAGCGAAACCCGGTATTCCTCCAGCCACCAGCGATACAACTCCAGCTGCGGATCGCGCTTGCCTTCCTGGGCGTGTTTGCTGGCGCGGGTCTGGTATTGCGTCCACAGGCCGCTCAATTCGCCGCTCCAGACCCGGTCGCGCTGCACCTGGGCACCGATTTTTTCAAAGCGCTGTTCGATCGCCTTGAGGTAACGCGGCAACTCCTTGAGCCACTGCATCGGCGTTTCCCGGACAAACCCCGGATAGACCAGGTAGCTGAGCTGCTGCTTGATGTCGTTCAGGGCCACGGCTTGGGCGAGATCGATCTTGCCCTTGAAGCGCTTTTGCAGGCCATGCCAGAGCTTGAGGATTTCCAGGGTCAGCTTCGCCACACGTTCGGCGTGCTCGGTCCAGGCGCCACGCTTGCGCTCGGCCAGGGACGCCAGACCGGCGCCGTCACGGGGCAGCGGGTCTTCACCTTCGAGAATGCAGCTGTCGAGGCTGGCCAGCAGAATGTCTTCCACCAGCGCATCGACCCGTCCCATGTCGCGGTACAGCAGGCCCAGCTCGGTCAGGCCCGGCAACTTGCCGCGCAGGAACTTCGCAGGCTCAGCCAGTTGCTGCATCAGCAAGCGTTGCAGGGCACGGCGATGCTGGAACTCGGCTTCGGCCGGGGTGGAGAAACGTCCTTCCTTGACCGTGCCCGCCTCTTCCACCAGCGCCGGATACACCGTCATCGACAGTCCGGCGATCTTCTGTTGGGTTTTCTCGGCCACGGCGGCAAACACTTTCGGCTCCACCGGTTGCTGGCTCTTCGCGGTTTGCGGCACCGCCAATGCAGCCTGGCTGGCCTCGGCGAAACGCGCGGTGAGCTCGGCCAGATCGCGACCTTCGCCGAGGAACTTGCCCTGGGCGTCGACGATTTCCAGGTTCATCCGCAGATGACTTTCGACCTGCTGCGCGGCTTCGCTCCAGGCTTCATCGCTGACGCGGGCACCGGTCATGCGCAGCAGTTCGCGACCCAAGGCCTGAGGCAGCGAGCCCTCGGCAAAGGTCATGCGCTGCAAGGCCGCCTTGACGAAGTCCGGCACCGGTACGAAATTCTTGCGCAAGGCCTTGGGCAGGTTGCGCACCAGGGCAATGCACTTGGCTTCGATGACGCCCGGCACCAACCATTCCAGGCGTTCCGGTGGCAGCATCGGCAACAGCGGTGCCGGCACGCGCAGGGTCACGCCGTCGCGCGGGTGATTCGGTTCGAAGTGGTAGCTGAGGGCTAATTCCAGATCGCCGATATGCAGCGTATCCGGGTAATGCTGGGCGGTGACTTCACTGGCTTCGCGGGCCAGCACGTCTTCTTCGCGCATGATCAGCAGCTGCGGGTCTTTCTGGCTGTTGATCCGGTACCAGCTGTCGAAGGTCGCGGTCTGATGGATCTCCGCCGGCAGCCGTGCATCGTAGAAGGCGTACAGGGTTTCTTCGTCGGCGAGAATATCGCGACGGCGGGCCTTGGCTTCCAGTTCGTCGAGTTGTTCCAGCAGCTGTTTGTTGGCGGTCAGGCACTTGGCTTTCGACTGGATCTCGCCGCGTACCAGTGCTTCGCGGATAAACAACTCGCGTGAAACCACCGGATCCACCGGGCCGTAATGCACCGGCCGGCGCCCGACCACGATCAACCCGAACAGGGTGATCTGCTCGAACGCCACGACCTGACCGCGCTTCTTCTCCCAGTGGGGCTCGAAGTGGTTCTTCTTGATCAAGTGCCCGGCCAGCGGCTCGATCCAGTCGGCATCGATCTTGGCGACCATACGCGCGTAGAGCTTGGTGGTTTCCACCAGTTCGGCGGTCATCAACCATTGCGGGCGTTTTTTGCCGATTCCCGACGACGGGTGAATCCAGAAGCGCCGCTGACGGGCGCCAAGGTAATCGCCCTCTTCGGTTTTCTGGCCGATCTGGCTCAGCAACCCCACCAGCACCGCTTTGTGCAGTTTCGGATAGTCCGCCGGCTCTTTATTGAGGCTCAGCTGCATGTCGCGGCAGATCAGGCTCAATTGGCGATGGGAGTCGCGCCACTCGCGCAGGCGCAGGTAATTGAGGAAATTCTTGCGGCACCAGTTACGCAGCGGACTGGCCGTCAGCGCCTGGCGCTGCTCTTCGAAACCACGCCACAGATTGACCAGCCCGGCGAAGTCCGAGTCGGCGTCTTTCCACTGGGCGTGGGCCTGATCCGCCGCTTGCTGACGCTCCGGCGGACGCTCGCGCGGGTCCTGGATCGACATGGCGCTGGCGACGATCAGCACTTCCTGCAGGCTGCCGAGCTTCGCCGCTTCCAGCAGCATGCGGCCCATGCGCGGGTCCACCGGCAGCCGCGCCAGTTGGCGACCGAGCGGAGTCAGCTGGCTGTTGCGGTCCACCGCCGAAAGTTCTTGCAGCAGGTTGTAACCGTCGCTGATGGCCTTGCCATCCGGTGGCTCGATGAACGGGAATGCGGTGACCTCGCCGAGGCGCAGATGCAGCATCTGCAAGATGACCGCCGCGAGGTTGGTGCGCAGGATCTCCGGATCGGTAAATTCCGGACGACCGAGGAAATCCTCTTCGCTGTACAGGCGCACGCAGATGCCCGGCTCGACCCGTCCGCACCGGCCTTTACGCTGGTTGGCGCTGGCCTGGGAAATGGCTTCGATGGGCAGGCGCTGGACCTTGGCCCGGTAGCTGTAGCGGCTGATGCGCGCAGTGCCGCTGTCGATCACGTAGCGAATGCCCGGCACGGTCAGCGAGGTTTCCGCGACGTTGGTCGCCAGAACCACGCGACGGCCTGGGTGAGACTGGAAAATCCGCTGTTGCTCGGCCGGCGACAACCGCGCGTACAACGGCAGGATTTCGGTGTGCTTGAGCTGAGCCTTGCGCAGCATGTCGGCGGCGTCGCGAATCTCGCGTTCACCGGGCAGGAACACCAGCACGTCACCGGGGCTGCGGCGTTCGCTGCGCTCGTAGGCGGCGATTTCGTCGAGGGTGGCAAGGATCGCCTGATCCACCGTCAGGTCGTCCTCGACGCGGTTGCCCTCTTCGTCCTGCTCAAGCGTCAGCGGGCGATACCAGGTGTCCACCGGGTAGGTGCGGCCGGATACCTCGACAATCGGCGCGTCATCGAAGTGCTTGGAGAAACGCTCCAGGTCGATGGTTGCCGAAGTGATGATGACTTTCAGGTCGGGACGGCGCGGCAGCAGGGTTTTCAGGTAGCCGAGCAGGAAGTCGATGTTGAGGCTGCGTTCGTGGGCCTCGTCGACGATGATCGTGTCGTAGCGTTCCAGATAACGATCATTCTGGGTTTCCGCCAGCAGGATGCCGTCGGTCATCAGTTTGATCAGGGTGCTGGAATCACTCTGATCCTCGAATCGCACCTGATAGCCGACCAACGCGCCCAGCGGTGTACCGAGTTCTTCGGCGACCCGGCTGGCGACGCTGCGCGCAGCGATCCGGCGGGGCTGGGTGTGGCCGATCAGGCCGTGCTGGCCGCGGCCGATTTCCAGGCAGATCTTCGGCAACTGGGTGGTTTTACCCGAGCCGGTCTCACCGGCGATGATCAGCACCTGATGCTTTTCCAGCGCCTTTTTGATTTCGTCGCGCTTGGCGGCGATTGGCAGGCTGTCGTCGTAACGGATCACCGGCAGGCTGGCCTTGCGCGCCAGTACCTGCTCACAGGACGCCTGCATCCGCGTCACCCACTGGCCCAGCCTGGCCTCGTCGGGTTTCTTGCGCAGCTCAAGCAACTGCCGCCGCAGCCGGTGGCGGTCGGCGAGCATGGCGTGATCGAGGTTTTTCAGCAGTTTGTCGATGGAGGGCGATTCGTCGGTCATCGGGTACGCAATTCAGTCGTCTAGTGGCGCAGGGTGCGGATTGTCGCAGATTTACCTGTCCCTGTGGCGAGGGGGCTTGCCCCCGTTGGGTCGCGGAGCGGCCCCAGAACCTGTCACCACGGCGCATCAGATAAATTGCGGCGTCAGGATTACGACTGCTTCGCAGCCGAACGGGGGCAAGCCCCCTCGCCACAGGGCAGTTGCGCTACGACGTTACTCGTTATCGAGACCCTTGCGCCGATACGGAAACACATCAATCACCTTCCCCGCCCGAATCGCTTCCTGCAGGCTCGTCCAGTAATCAGCGTTGTACAACTCGCCATGCAACTGATCGAACAACTTGCGTTGCCCCGAATCGGCAAACAGGAACGGTGGAAACTCTTCCGGGAACACGTCCAGTGGCCCGATCGAGTACCACGGTTCGGACGCCATTTCATCTTCGGGTGTACGTGGCAACGGGATGTGGCGGAAATTGGCCTCGGTGAGGAAGCAGATCTCGTCGTAGTCGTAGAACACCACCCGACCGTGACGGGTCACCCCGAAGTTCTTCAGCAGCATGTCGCCGGGAAAGATGTTGGCCGCCGCCAGTTGCTTGATCGCCAGCCCATAGTCTTCCAGGGCCTCGCGCACCTGCGCCTCGTTGGCGTTCTCCAGGTAGAGGTTCAGCGGGGTCATGCGGCGCTCGGTCCAGCAGTGACGGATCAGCACCGTATCGTCTTCCACCGACACTGTGGACGGTGCGACTTCCAGCAGTTCCTCCAGGCACGCCGGATCGAACTTGCTCAGGGGGAAACGGAAGTCGGCGAACTCCTGGGTATCGGCCATGCGCCCGACCCGGTCGACGCTTTTCACCAGGCGGTACTTTTCGATCACCGTGGCGCGGTCGACGTTTTTCGAGGGCGAGAAACGGTCCTTGATGATTTTGAACACGGTGTTGAAACCCGGCAGGGTGAACACGCTCATGACCATGCCGCGCACGCCGGGGGCCATGATGAACTGGTCGTCGGTATTGGCCAGGTGATTGATCAGTGCCCGGTAGAACTCCGACTTGCCGTGCTTGTAGAAGCCGATCGAGGTGTACAGCTCGGCAATGTGCTTGCCCGGCAGGATGCGCCGCAGAAAGCCGATGAACTCCGCCGGCACCGGCACATCCACCATGAAATACGAGCGGGTGAACGAGAAGATGATCGACACGTCTGCTTCATCGGTGATCAGCGCATCGATCTGGATGCCGCGACCCTCCAGGTGCAGCAATGGAATTGCCAGCGGCCATTGCTCGTCGGCGGTGTAGATGCGCCCCACCAGGTACGCGCCTTTATTGCGGTACAGCACCGAGGAAAACAGCTCGACGCTCAGCTCCGGATCCTTGCACACCCAATCCGGCAGGTTATCGCGCAACTGCGCTTCGAGGCGCTTCAGGTCACCGGCCAGGTCGGCGTAATCCTCACTGAAACGGTAGTCGGCGAAGATGCTGGCGAGCATCGCCGACAATTGGCCTTGCGGCTTGTAGGTGCGGGTTTGCGCGGCCCGGGCGCGGCGCAGGCTTGGCCGGGTGGTGTGGATGAACATGCAGCCGTCGCTGATCAGGTCATGGCTGAACAGTCCGCAGAAGATCGAGTTGTACCAGGTCTCGGACAGTTCATCGTCGAAGCGCAGGTCGATCAGGCTGATGTAGGCGTTTTTGACCAGCGGCCAGCAGCTGACGTCCAGGGTGTCGGCGTCAAACGCGGTGCGCAGTCGCTCCACCGTTTCACCGACCTTGTCTTCATACAGATTGATCCGTGCCGCCGACGCCGTCTGCGTTTCCTGCCACTTGGCCTGTTCGAAGCGGGCCCGGGCGCCGTCAGTGATCTGGCGAAAATGCTCGCGGTAATCGTCAAAGCCATCGAGGATCAAGCGGGCGATGTCGGCGGCTGGCCATTGCTGCGGCATGGTGAGACCTCTGCGGGAATTCGGGAGGCTTGAGCTTAGCCAGTGAACCGGGTGCAGGAGAAGCGTAATTTTCCGGGTGAATTAAATGCCCGGTTTTCGGTTGCCATCGATCACACACTCAGCAACACTTTCGCCCCTCCCCCAAGGAAGGACCGCGCTGTGAACCCCGTCGATATTTTCCGTTTACTGTCCCTGGCGGCCATTTGGGGGGCCAGTTTTCTGTTCATGCGTATCATCGCCCCGGCGATCGGCAGCATTCCTACCGCTTTTTTCCGTGTATCGATCGCCGCTGCCGGACTGCTGGTGATTCTCGGCCTGATGCGCATCAGTTGGGACTTCAAGGGCAAACTCAAGACCGTGATGCTGCTCGGGGTGATCAACTCCGGGATTCCGGCGACGCTCTATTCGGTGGCTGCGCAGGTGCTACCAGCCGGTTACTCGTCGATTTTCAATGCCACGACACCCTTGATGGGCGTGCTGATCGGCGGCCTGTTTTTCCATGAAAGGCTCACTGGCGCCAAACTCGGCGGCGTGTTCCTGGGGCTGTTCGGCGTGGGCGTGCTGACCCGTGCCGGTCCGGTGGCGTTCGATTTGGAACTGCTGATGGGTGCCGTCGCCTGCCTGCTCGCGACCACCTGCTATGGATTTGCGGGGTTTCTGGCCCGCCGCTGGCTCGATCAGGCCGGTGGTCTCGACAGCCGTTTGTCGGCAGTGGGCAGCATGCTTGGCGCGACGTTGTTCCTGCTGCCGCTGTTCGGCTACAGCGTGATCAGCCAACCACCCGCGACCTGGGGCGGCTGGAGTGTCTGGCTCTCGTTGCTGGGGTTGGGTCTGGGATGCACGGCGTTTGCGTACATTATTTACTTCCGCCTCCTGAGCTCGATTGGCCCGGTGAAATCGATGACTACGACCTTTTTGATCCCGCTGTTCGGCGTGCTGTGGGGGGCGTTGTTTCTTGATGAGCCATTGTCGATGGCGCATGTCTATGGCGGGATGTTGATTGCGCTGGCGTTGTGGTTGGTGTTGAAGCCGGCGGCGGTGAAACCGGGTTTGGTGGCTGGCCGGTAGTGTTGTGGCGTTGCGGATGACGCCTTCGCGGGCAAGCCCGCTCCCACATTTGATCAGAGTGTTCACAAATTATGCGTTCACAACAGATCCAGCGTGGGAGCGAGCTTGCTCGCGATGGCGTCAGCCCAGACACCGACAATCACAAGGCCGAAGCACTCACCTCCCCATCCACCAACCGCCGAATCCCCAGCGGATTGCCGTTCTGCAACGCCTCGGGCAGCAATGCATCCGGATAATTCTGGAAGCACACCGGCCGCAGGAAGCGGTCGATAGCCAGGGTGCCCACCGAGGTGCCCCGCGAGTCGGATGTCGCCGGATACGGCCCGCCATGCACCATGGCCTCGCAGACTTCAACCCCGGTCGGATAGCCGTTGAGCAAGATCCGTCCGACCTTTTCTTGCAGCAATTCAGCCAGCCAGCGGTGCTCCAGTAATTCGTTCGCCTCACCAATCAGCGTCGCCGTCAATTGCCCGCGCAGGCCCTGCAACGCTGCCGCCAACTGTGCCTGGTCCTCGAGCTCAATGACGATGGTGGTCGGCCCGAACACTTCCTCCTGCAGCAACTCATCGCCCTTGAGCAACAGGCTGACATCGGCCTTGAACACCTGCGGCTGCGCCTGATTGCCCTGTTGCGGCCGGCCCGCCAGGTGGGTCAGGCCCGGATGCTCGTGCAGTTCACCAAGGCCCCGGCCGTAGCTGGCCAGCGCACCGGCGTTGAGCATGGTTTGCGCCGGTTGTTGGTTCATGTGGGCGCAGAATGTCTCAAGAAAAGCACTGAACTGCGGCGAGCGCACAGCAATGACCAAGCCCGGATTGGTGCAGAACTGCCCGCAGCCCAGGGTCACCGAACCGGCCAATTGCGCCGCGATCTGCTCGCCGCGCACCTTGAGGGCTTCGGGCAGCAGGAACACCGGGTTGATGCTCGACATCTCGGCGAACACCGGGATCGGTTGTGGCCGGGTCGCCGCCATGTGGCTCAGGGCATTGCCGCCCTTGAGCGAACCGGTGAAGCCCACCGCCTGAATCGCCGGATGCTTGACCAGCCATTCGCCGACACCGCCACCATAAATCATGTTGAACACACCGGCCGGCATAGCGGTTTTTTCCGCCGCGCGGATGATCGCGTCAGCCACCCACTCGGCGGTTGCCATGTGCCCGCTGTGGGCCTTGAACACCAGCGGGCAACCGGCAGCCAGTGCCGAGGCGGTATCGCCACCGGCAGTGGAAAATGCCAGCGGGAAGTTGCTGGCACCGAACACCGCTACCGGTCCGATGGCGATGCGGTACTGGCGCAGATCCGGACGCGGCAACGGCTGACGATCCGGCAATGCCCGGTCAATGCGCGCACCATAGAAATCGCCGCGACGCAGCACCTTGGCGAACAGGCGTAACTGGCCGCTGGTGCGTCCGCGCTCACCTTGAATACGCCCGGCCGGCAACGCGGTTTCGCGGCACACGGTGGCGACGAACTCATCACCCAGCCCGTCGATTTCATCGGCAATGGCATCGAGGAACCGCGCACGTTTTTCCGCACTCAGGTTGCGATAGACCGGGTACGCCGCAGCCGCCGCTTTCGCGGCAGCATCCACCTCGGCTTCGCTGGCCTGGACGAAGGTTTGGGGCAACGGCTCGCCAGTGGTGGCGTCGAGGCTTTGCAGCTGCAGCGTACCGTTGGCACTGCGGCGGCCGCCGATGTAGTTGTGTCCAGATAATGTGGTCATGAGTGATTCCTTGATCGTCTGGCTAGCCGAAGATTTGTGCGGCGCTCTTGAGTCCATCGCGAGCAAGCTCGCTCCTACAGCGTACGCACCTGACCGATGCCAAGCGGCTGGGCGCTTTCTCCGATGCCGTTGACCAACGGCTCACCGAACTCATCGAGACTGATCTGGAAGCGATCCCCCGGTTGGGTTTTCACCCCGTCGGCAAACGACAGCGTGGCGGTGCCGAAGTAGTGCACGTGGACATCGCCGGGTCGCAGAAACTGCGCGTATTTGAAGTGGTGGAATTCCAGGTTGGCCAGGCTGTGGCACATGTTGTCTTCGCCGCTGAGAAACTCCTTTTCCCAGATCGTTTGCCCGTTACGCTTGATGCGGCTGGTGCCCACCAGATGCCTGGGCAATTCACCGACACGCAGCGCCGGACCGTAGGAGCAACTGCGCAGTTTCGAATGGGCGAGGTACAGATAATTGCGCCGCTCCATGACGTGGTCGGAGAACTCGTTGCCCAGCGCAAAACCGACACGGTATGGCTGGCCGTCGTCGCCGATTACATACAGGCCGGTCAGCTCAGGTTCTTCACCGGCATCCTCGGCAAACGGCGGCACCGGGAAATCCGCACCGGGACGCACGACGATGCTGCCGTCGCCCTTGTAGAACCACTCCGGCTGCGCACCGACCTGCCCTGCCGCCGGTTTACCGCCTTCCAACCCCCACTTGAACATGCGCATGGTGTCGGTCATGCCGGCTTCGACTTCGCCGTCGTGCTGGTGCATCTTGTCCCGGGTCGCGGCACTGCCCAGATGGGTCAGACCGGTGCCGCTGATCAGGCAGTGAGCGGGGTCTTCGTGGTCCAGCGGTGGCAGTACTTTGCCCTGCTGCAACAGCGTCGCGTAATCCGGTCCCGGTTCGGTACCGCGCAAGGCGACTTCTTCTTGCAGATTGCGTTGCGCACGAATCGCCGCCAGCGCGAGTTCACGGGTGCTGCGAGTATCGCGCACCACCAGAATCTGCGCCCCGGCGACCAGGCCGACCTGGCGCTCGCGGTCAGTGTTTTCAAATTGAATCAGGTGCATGTTGTGTCTCCGATCAGTCATCCGAACGCCGCTCGAATGCGGCGCTTGAAGGTCATTCGATGATGTTGAAATCGCTCAGGTACTCATCGGAGATTTCCAGGCCCAGGCCCGGCTTGTTGTCATCCAGCTGGATGTAGCCGTTGACAGGTTGCGGCTCGCCCTTGAATACGTAGTAGAAGAGTTCGTTGCCGACCTCGACGTCGAACACCGGGAAGAACTCGGCCATCGGCGAGGCGGTGGTGGACATGGTCAGGTGATAGTTGTGCATCTGCCCGGCATGGGGGATGACCGGCACCGACCAGGCTTCGGCCATGGCGTTGATCTTGCGCGCGGCGGTGATGCCGCCGACGCGGTTGGTGTCGTACTGGATGACGTCGACGGCGCGGCGTTCCAGCAGGTCCTTGAAACCGTAGGAGGTGAACTCGTGCTCGCCGCCGGAGATTGGCATGATCCCCATCTTCTTCAGCTCGATGTAGCCTTCGATGTCGTCGGCGATTACCGGTTCTTCGAGCCAGCGCGGTTCGAATTCGGCCAGTTTCGGCAACATGCGCCGGGCATATTCCAGGGTCCAGCCCATGTAGCATTCGAGCATGATGTCGACGTCGGGACCGGCCAGCTCACGCAGGGCGCGCACTTGTTCGATGTTGCGGCGCATACCTGCCGGACCGTCTTTCGGACCGTAGCCGAAACGCATTTTCAGCGCGGTGAAACCCTGGTTCAGGTAACCCTGGGCTTCTTCGAGGAACAGGTCGAGGTTGTCGTTGGCGTAGAGCTTGGACGCGTAGGTCCAGATCTTTTCCTTGGTGCGCCCGCCGAGCAGTTTGAACACCGGCTTGTTCACCGCTTTGCCCATGATGTCCCAGATGGCGATGTCGATCGCCGAGATCGCCGCCATGCCGATGCCCTTGCGGCCCCAGGCGTGGCTCTGGCGGTACATTTTCTGCCAGATGTATTCGTTGTCGAAGGGGTCTTCGCCGATGGCGATCGGTGCCAGGTAGGTGTCGATGATTTCCTTGGCCACACGCGGCGCCAGGGCGCAGTTACCGATGCCGACGAGGCCGGTGTCGGTCTCGACTTCCACCACCAGCCAGCCGTGGAAACGGAACGAGCCCATGGCGTCGCCACGTTCGAACAGGATGTCGCTGGCGTTGGTGCAGAAGTGCGCCTGGGGTGGCACGACTTTGCCTTTCCACTCGAAAACGCGGGTACGGATCGCTTTGATTTTCATGAATACAGTTCCTTGGGCTGTCGGCTTCTTGTCATTGTTGGTCGTGTGCGCAGAGCCTTTTGATGGAGGGGCTCGGGCATTCGATGGGCCGACTTTAGCCAGCGCCCGGGGACTGCGGATAATCACTTATGCGTATCCGGCGATAACCTGGGGTGATAGCCATACCCAGTAAGTTGGCTGATCGGGTTATCAGCCATACACAAAACAAATGTGGGAGCGGGCTTGCTCGCGAATGCGCTGGGTCAGTCGACACAGTTGTCGTCTGACCC
>NZ_JAHBDE010000051.1:0-21470 GCF_019956175.1 Pseudomonas sp. BF-R-30
TAAATCCGTTATCGGCGCAATATTTGTAGGAGCGAGCTCTGCTCGCGATGGACTCAAGAGCACCGCGTTCAGCCAGCACGCACGCGTAATCGTTAACGACCATCGCGAGCAGGCTCGCTCCTACACCTGCGCTCAACAAATCCGTTTTCAGCGCATTTTTTGTAGGAGCGAGCTCTGCTCGCGATGGACTCAAGAGCACCGCGTTCAGCCAGCAAGCACGCGTAATCGTTAACGACCATCGCGAGCAGGCTCGCTCCTACAACTGCGCTCAATAAATCCGTTATCGGCGCAATATTTGTAGGAGCGAGCTCTGCTCGCGATGGACTCAAGAGCACCGCGTTCAGCCAGCACGCACGCGTAATCGTTTACGACCATCGCGAGCAGACTCGCTCCTACATCTGCGCTCAATAAACCCGTTATCAGCGCAATATTTGTAGGAGCGAGTTCTGCTCGCGATGGACTCAAGAGCACCGCGTTCAGCCAGCAAGCGCGCGTAATCGTTAACGACCATCGCGAGCAGGCTCGCTCCTACACGGAACATTCATTCAATGCGTGCCAAGCGAGGGTGTCATGTCAGAACAAGTCTTGATCGATGGATTCTCCCGGCGCGTGGACTATCTGCGGATGTCGGTCACCGACCGCTGCGATTTCCGTTGCGTGTATTGCATGGCCGAGGACATGCAGTTTCTGCCCCGCCAACGGGTGCTGACCCTGGAAGAGATTTATCAACTTGCACAAAGCTTCGTGGCGCTGGGCACCCGCAAGATCCGCCTGACCGGTGGCGAGCCGCTGATCCGTCCGGGCGTGGTGCAGTTGTGCGAGAAGATCGCCGCCCTGCCCGGCCTGCGTGAACTGTGCATGACCACCAACGGTTCGCAGTTGGCCAAACTGGCCGGGCCGTTGTTCGAAGCCGGGGTCAAGCGCCTCAACATCAGCCTCGATTGCCTGGACCCGCAACGTTTTCGCGAACTGACCCGCACCGGTGACCTGGCGCAGGTCATCAAGGGCATCGACGCGGCCAACCAGGCGGGATTTCGCAACACCAAGCTCAATTGCGTGGTCATGAAAGGCCGCAACGACCATGAGATCAATGATCTGGTGAGCTTCGCCATCGACCGTAACCTCGACATCTCCTTCATCGAGGAAATGCCGTTGGGCACCATCGACGAGCACAGCCGCGCCGAATCGTTTTTCGCAAGTGCCCAGGTCCGCGAACGCATTGCCGAACGCTACACTTTGATTGATTCCGCCGAGTCGACCCAGGGTCCGTCGCGCTACTGGCGCCTGGCCGAGGCGCCGCAGATTCGCCTGGGGTTCATCTCACCCCACAGCCACAACTTTTGCGGCACCTGCAATCGGGTGCGGCTGACCGTGGAGGGACGCCTGCTGCTGTGCCTGGGCAATGAGCACTCCGTGGATCTCAAGGCGGTCTTGCGCAGCCACCCCGGACAGCCCGAGCGCCTGGAAAAAGCCATTATCGAGGCGATGAAACTCAAGCCTTATCGACACAACTTCGAAGTGAACGACGATGTTCAGGTCATTCGCTTCATGAACATGACGGGCGGCTGAAACCCATGATCGTGAGACCCAAACCCAACCTGATCGGCGTGCTGACGTCCCTCAAGGGTTCGATTGCCAAACGCATCGCCTGGCGCAGCCTGATGGTGACGCTGCTCGCCTCGGCCATCGTGCTCATCGAAACCTTGCATCCCAGCTACTTTTCCAAGGTCAGCGCCACGCCCTTCACGCTGCTGGGTTTGTCGCTGTCGATCTTCATGAGCTTTCGCAACAACGCCTGCTACGACCGCTGGTATGAAGCGCGCAAGGCCTGGGGCGATGTGATCGTGGAGATCCGCTCGATGATTCGTGAAACCCTGATGATCAAGGACACCGCTGAGCGCCACACGATCCTCAGCAACCTCTGCGGCTTCGCCCATGCCCTCAACGCGCGCCTGCGCCAGGAAAACGAGATGGCCGCCAGTGGCGACTGGCTGCACCCGATGCCCAAGGGCAACACCACGGACATCAGCGGGCAGATACTGATGCAGGTCGGTCAACAGTGCTCGTCACTCAACGAGTCCGGGGCGATCAACGACTGGCGCTACACGCTCATGGCCAACCATTTGACCAGCCTGACCCATGCCCAGGCCGTCTGTGAACGGATCAAGAACACCCCGTTACCCTTCCCTTACACCCTGCTGCTGCACCGCACCATCTACCTGTTCTGCATCCTCTTGCCCTTTGCCATGGCCGAACCCCTGGGCTGGCTGACACCGATTTTCACCGCGATTGTCAGCTACACCTTTTTCGGCCTGGATGCGATTGCCGATGAACTGGAAGACCCCTTCGGCCGCGACGAAAACGACCTGCCCACCGATGCCATCGTGCGCAATATCGAGCGCGATGTGCTGGCGGCCCTGGGTGTGACGGAACTGCCACCGCAACTGGAGCCGGTGGATTTTGTGTTGAACTGATTTTCAGGAAAAACACAAAACCTGTGGGAGCGGGCTTGCTCGCGAAGGCGTCAGGTCAGTCAACCTCTCTGTTGAATGTGCCGGCCTCTTCGCGAGCAAGCCCGCTCCCACAGGTATTTCAGGTGTATTCAGAACAGCTCGCTGAAGGGAATAAACCGCGCCGTGTCGCCAGCTTCCGGCGTGCAACCTTCCGGCACTTCCACCAGTCCATCGGCCCAGGATGCGCCCAGCAACACGCCGGAACTCTGGTTCGGATAAAGCACCGCGCGACCGGCTTCGAGTTTCGCCCGCAGGTACTCGCGGCGGCTTCCGGGTTTGGGCCAGGCAAAGCCGACCCTGACCGGGAAGCTCAAAGGCTCGACGTCTTCGACACCCTGAATTCGCAACAGATAAACCCGGGCCAACAGACCGAAAGTGACCAACGCCGATGTCGGATTGCCCGGCAGGCCAATCACCGGCACGCGGCCGAAGTGGCCCACGGTCAATGGCTTGCCGGGTTTGATCGAGAGTTTCCACAGCAACGGCTTGCCGCACTCGCGCAGTACCTGGCCGAGGCAGTCGGCGTCACCGGCGGACACGCCGCCCGTGCTGAGCATCAGGTCCGTCGTGTGTTGCAGCTGTTCGAGCTTGAGTCGCGTCTGGCGTGGCTCGTCGGGGAGAATGCCGGCCTCGATGACCTCGCAACCCAACGCATTCAACCAATGGCTCAACAATGTGCGGTTGCTGTTGTAGATGCTGCCGGGCTTGAGCGGTGTGCCCGGATCGACCAGTTCATTGCCGGTGGACAGCAACGCCACCCGTGGTCGCCGCACGACCTGCACATGGGTGCAGCCCTGCGCTGCCGCGACCGCCAGTTCGAACGGACCGAGGCGCTTGCCGGCGCGCAGCAGCACATCGCCGACGCGGTTCTCCTGACCTTGCGGGCGGATGTTGCTGCCGGCGCTCAATGGCTGCTTGAAGCGGATACGTCCGTCATCCAGTACTTGCGTGTTCTCCTGCATCTCCACGCCGTTGGCACCCGGCGGAACCGGGGCGCCGGTGAAGATGCGCGCGCAGGTTCCCGGTGCCAGTGCTTGGGGGGCGTGACCGGCAAATACCTGTTGCGACACGGTCAGCGGTGCCCCGTCCCAACCGTCGACATTCAGGGCATAGCCGTCCATGGCGCTGTTCGGCCACGGCGGCAGATCGAGGGTCGCCACCAGGTCATTGGCCAACACCCGTTGCCGTGCGGCACTGAGCGGCACCGCTTCACTGTCTTCAATCCTCTGTGCTTCGGCCATTGTCAGCAACCGTTCGATGGCATCCTCCACCGGCATCAAGGGTGAATAGCTCATCCCCGCGTCCCGCAAGCCTGCGTAGGCTTGAGGTGCGGTACGAAATTGCACGGCCGGTGGCGCGCGTCGAGTTGCTCGGCGAGGATGCCTTCCCACGCGGTGCGGCAGGCACCCGTGGAACCCGGCAGGCAGCAGACCAGCGTGCCATTGGCCAGCCCGGCCAATGCCCGGCTCTGCACCGTCGAGGTGCCGATGTCGAGGATCGAAATCGCCCGGAACAGCTCACCGAAGCCTTCGATCTGTTTATCCAGCAAACAGGCCACCGCCTCGGGTGTGCTGTCGCGGCCGGTAAACCCGGTGCCGCCCGTGATCAGCACCACCTGGATGCCGTCGTCGGCAATCCAGTTCGCCACCTGCGCGCGGATCTTGTACAGGTCGTCCTTGAGCAGGTTGCGCTCGCTGAGGGTGTGGCCGGCTTCCAGCAAACGACTGACGAGTAGTTGGCCGGAGGTGTCATTGGCATATTCGCGGGTATCGCTAACGGTCAACACGGCAATATTCAGGGGTATAAACAATGCATCCGGTTTGACGCTCATGGGGTTCTCCGGCAGATATTGATTAAATGACTTCCGGAGACTAATTCGATAATTCAAGCCGTGTCTAATCACTCTAACCAACCAGACTATCGAGCCAATCTATCAATATAAAAAGACCAGAAACAACAGCAATGATAGAGCCCGTCGATAACACCTTAGATAGCAGTGATTGGACGCACACCGAAGACAATGAGATCGTCTCGGCTCACGATTTCTGCCTCGCCTTGTGTCTTGCGCACCTGAGTCAATACTTAACCCTTCACTCCCCGCCAGCAGGTGCCGTCATGGACATCAAACAACTCAAGTTCCTGATCGCCCTGGAGCAGACCCGCCACTTCGGCCAGGCGGCCGCGCGCTGCCACATCACCCAGCCCACGCTGTCGATGCGCCTGCGCAACCTTGAGGATGAACTGGACCTGGTGCTGGTCACCCGAGGCCAGCGCTTCGAGGGTTTTACCGAGGCCGGCGAACGGGTGCTGGCGTGGGCCAGGACCCTGCTGGCCGCCCACGACGGGCTCTTCGCCGAGGCCGCCGCGTGCCGGGGCCAGCTCGTGGGCAACCTGCGCCTGGGGCTGGTACCCCTCAGCAGCTTCAACCCGGTCACCTACATTCAGGGCCTGTCCCGCAGCTTTCCCGAGCTCAAGTACAGCCTGTCGTCTTTAAGTTCCGACCAGATCATCGAGGGCCTTGGCAACAATCAGCTGGACCTGGGCGTGTGCTACCTCGATCACGTCAACCCGAGCTATTTCGAGTTTTTCGAGATCGGCGAAACCCGCGTCGGCCTGCTGTACGACAATCGTCACTTCCATTTCGACGGCACGCAAATGAGCTGGGAGGACGCCGCCGAACTGCCGCTGGGGATGCTCAGCAACGGCATGCACTACCGCAAATCCATCGACCTGAGCTTTCGCAGCCGCGGACTGGACCCGCAGCCGATCCTGGAAAGCGATTCGACTTACCAGTTGCTGCAGGCGATTCACGAGGGTTTCTGCTGCGCGATCATGCCGCTGGACAGTGGCCTGGAAGAGCCCATCGAACACCTGGCGTTCATCGAACTGCCGGATGCCAGCGTACTCGCGCCCCTGGGCCTGGTGATGCGCAAGACCGAACCGCGTTCGGCGATTGCCGAAAAGTGTTTCGCCGAAGCACGAACGTTATTCAGCCGGACTGACTGATCAAGTTTCGGCTTTATATAAAACCGAACCGGACATGTTTGCCCAGTTTGATAGACATCACCAATCGGCACATCGGAACAAGCGATTGGACGCTGTTTAAAGTTACCCGTAGCCTGAACTTAATTCAGCGCTTCGAGGTTCTTTTCATGTTGTGCCAAGTTGAACAAGCCGATGTTCGAAGCGACACCAATGCCCTCGCGCCCCAACCGTTAGCGCAGGAACCTCCCATGACAAACATTTCAGATGCATCGCCCAATGGCCTGACCCACCTCGACAGCCAGGGTCGCGCCAACATGGTCGATGTCAGCGAAAAAACCTCGACGCTGCGTGAAGCCCAGGCCCAGGCCTGGGTGCGGATGCGCCCGGAAACCCTGAAGCTGATTCAAAGCGACGGCCACCCCAAGGGCGACGTATTTGCCGTGGCGCGGATCGCTGGAATCATGGCGGCAAAGAAAACCCATGAGCTGATCCCGCTGTGCCACACCCTTCTGCTCAGTTCGATCCACGTCGAACTCAAGGCCTGCACTCCGGACAGCGTGAAAATCCTCAGTACGTGCCGCGTCGAGGGCCAGACCGGGGTCGAACTCGAAGCCCTGACCGCCGTCAGCGTGGCGGCGCTGACCCTCTATGACATGTGCAAGGCGGTGGATCGGGGCATGGTCATCGATGACATCCGCCTGCTGAGTAAACAAGGTGGCCGCTCCGGTCATTTCAAGTTCGAGGACGCGCAATGATCCTGATCAATTACTTCGCCCGCTACCGCGAGCAGCTCAACCTGGGCGGTGAAAAACTGCCCCTGACCGACAGCCTCAAGACCATCGAGGACGTGCGCCGACTGCTGATGGCTCGCGGTGAGGTGTGGAGCCATGTGCTGGGTGAAAGCAACCTGATGTGTGCACTGAACCAGGAGCTGTGCCATCCAGACCGGGTGATCGAGGACTATGACGAGATCGCCTTTTTTCCACCGGTCACCGGGGGTTGAGACATGACGGTTCGGGTCCAGCGTGAAATGTTCGACGTCGGCCGGCTGATCGACAGCCTGCAGGCAAACGATCCGGGGGTGGGTGCCGTGGTCAACTTCGTCGGCTATGTGCGCGACATCAATCAGGGTGAGGCGGTCAGCGGGTTGTTTCTGGAGCACTACCCGGGCATGACCGAACGTTCGCTGCAAAAAATCGTCGACAATGCCAGGGCCCGATGGCCATTGAACGCCGTGCAGATCGTGCATCGGATCGGCCCGTTGTCGATCAGCGAGCCGATCGTGTTTGTCGGCGTCAGCAGCCCCCATCGTCAAGCCGCTTTCGAAGCCTGTGCATTCATCATGGACTACCTGAAAACCGACGCACCGTTCTGGAAACGCGAAGACGTGGCGTCCGGCGCACGCTGGGTCGATGCCCGTGACAGCGACCGGTCAGCCGTCGAGCGCTGGGCAGATAGGCCGTATGAGGCGGCTATGCAACGCGCTCCGGCCTAGCTACAGTCATCGGCTCAAAGCTTTTCTGCACAAGGAGTTTCCGCTTGAGCCCCACGCCCTCCCCGATCACGCAACAGGATGTACTGCAACCCCGGTCCATCAGCCTGCGCGAAGCCTTCCTGTTCTGGCTCAAGCTTGGTTTCATCAGTTTCGGCGGGCCGGCGGGGCAGATTTCGATCATGCATCAGGAGCTGGTCGAACGCCGGCGCTGGATCTCCGAGCGGCGCTTTCTGCATGCCCTCAACTATTGCATGTTGCTGCCCGGGCCTGAGGCTCAGCAGTTGGCGACCTACATCGGCTGGCTGATGCACCGGACCTGGGGCGGTGTGATCGCTGGCGTGCTGTTTGTATTGCCTTCGCTGTTCATCCTGATTGCGCTGTCCTGGGTGTACATCGCCTTTGGTGACGTGCCCGTGGTCGCCGGACTGTTCTACGGGATCAAGCCTGCGGTCACGGCAATCGTGGTGCAGGCGGCTCACCGGATCGGCTCGCGGGCGCTGAAGAACGGCTGGTTATGGGGCATCGCCGCCGCGTCCTTCGTGGCCATCTTCGTGCTCAATGTGCCGTTTCCGTTGATCGTGCTCGGCGCGGCGGTCATCGGTTATTTCGGCGGGCGACTGGCACCGGAAAAATTCAGGACCGGTGGCCACAGCGCTGCGAAACGCTCCTACGGCCCGGCAGTGATCGACGACGACACCCCAACCCCCGGACACGCCCGCTTCAGTGGCTGGAAACTGGCGCGTCTGGCCGTGATCGGTGCGATCTTGTGGACACTGCCCATGGCCATGCTCACCGCACTGTTCGGCTGGGAAGGCACGCTGACCCAGATGGCCTGGTTCTTCACCAAGGCCGCGCTGCTGACCTTTGGCGGCGCCTACGCGGTGTTGCCGTACGTCTACCAGGGCGCGGTCGGCCACTACGGATGGCTGACGCCGACGCAGATGATCGACGGCCTGGCGCTCGGTGAAACCACACCAGGTCCGTTGATCATGGTTGTCGCCTTCGTCGGTTTTATCGGCGCCTACGTGCATCAGGTCTTCGGCCCGGATCAGGCCTTCGTTGCCGGCGCCATCGCCGCATCGCTGGTGACCTGGTTCACCTTCCTGCCCTCGTTCCTGTTCATCCTCGCCGGCGGGCCGTTGGTGGAATCGACGCACAACGAACTCAAGTTCACCGCGCCACTGACGGCCATTACGGCCGCCGTGGTGGGCGTGATTCTCAACCTGGCCTGTTTCTTTGCCTACCACGTGCTGTGGCCCAAAGGCTTCGAAGGAGCACTGGACTGGCCTTCGCTGCTGATCGCGATAGTCGCGGGCGTTGCATTGCTTGGATTCAAGCGCGGGGTGATCGAGGTGTTGATCGGCTGCGGGTTGATCGGCCTGGGTGTGCACCTGATGTTCTGAATCAAACATTTACACGCGCCGCAATCCTCCCTAGTATCCAGCCATCCCCCGGATGGCTTGTGCTACTGGCCACCGACGATTTCCGCCGCCGGAAACCTGCGCCATGCGTACTTTGCCGTCAGAACAGCACCTGCTGAACCTCTCGATCCAGGCCACCTCGCTGCTGGCCGTGGACGGCATTGCATGAAGCGCATCGTCAACCTGCCCATGGCCCTGCGCCGCTCCAAACTGCGTCACTCCGCACGTCCGCCGGATAGCGCCCTGCTCGCCTGATCGGCGAGCCCCCTCCTTCGCTATCCCGGTACGCGTGAACCCTGCTCAGCCATACACAGAACCTGTGGGAGCGGGCTTGCTCGCGAAAGCGGTGTGTCAGTCACCTCAAGTGCTGGATGTGCGGGCCTCTTCGCGAGCAAGCCCGCTCCCACAATGACTGTGCTCACCTGACCGGCATTGGTTTCTCCCAATTCTGCCTGGACACCGACATGACTCAACGTTGCAATTCCTACTACACCGCCACCCTCAACCAGGATACCGATTACCCGACGCTGCAAGGCCGGCACCGGGTTGACGTGGTGATCATCGGCGGCGGTTTCACTGGCGTGGCCACTGCCGTCGAGCTGGCGGAAAAAGGCCTGAAGGTCGCCATCGTCGAAAGCCACAAGATCGGCTGGGGTGCCACCGGGCGCAATGGCGGCCAGGTCACCGGCAGCCTGTCGGGCGATGAAGCCATGCGCAAACAGATGCGCCGCACCATCGGTGATGAAGTCGATGATTTCATCTGGAACCTGCGCTGGCGCGGGCACCAGATCATCCGGCAGCGCGTGGAAAAATACGGCATCGCCTGCGACCTCAAGCACGGCCACCTGCATGCGGCGTACAAACCCGCGCACATGGCCGGCTTGCGCAAGGATTACGAAGAGGCGGTGCACCGTGGCATGGGCGACGAGGTCAGCCTGCTCGACCGCAGCCAGGTGCGCGATCTGCTGCAAAGCGACCTCTACCACGGCGCGATCAAGAACACCCGCAACATGCACCTGCACCCGCTCAACCTGTGCATCGGCGAGGCCCGCGCAGCCGAAAGCCTCGGTGCGTTGATCTTCGAGAACAGCGAAGTGCTGGAGATCATCCATGGGGACACGCCTGGAGTGCGCACCGCCCACGGACACATCGACGCCAACCAGGTGCTGCTGGCCGGCGACGTCTACCACAAGCTGGAACCGGGCAAGCTCAAGGGCAAGATTTTCCCGGCCATGGGCGGCATCGTCACCACTGCGCCTCTGGGCGATCTGGCCAGACAGATCAACCCCGAAGACCTGGCGGTCTATGACTGCCGCTTCGTGCTCGATTACTACCGCCTCACCGCTGACGGTCGCCTGTTGTTCGGGGGCGGCGCCAACTACAGCGGCAAGGATTCGCGCGACATCGCCGCCGAGCTGCGTCCGTGCATCGAGCAGACCTTCCCGGCGCTCAAAGGCGTGGCCATCGATTACCAGTGGAGCTGCGCGATGGGCATCGTGATCAACCGCATCCCACAACTGGGCAAGCTGTCGGACAACGTCTGGTATTGCCAGGGCTACTCCGGCCACGGCATCGCCACCACCCACATCATGGGCGAAATAATGGGCCGTGCGATCACCGGGCAGCTGGAACAGTTCGACACCTTCGCCGCCTGCCAGCACATCCGCGTGCCCATGGGCGACCTGCTCGGCAACCCGATGCTCGCCGCCGGCATGTGGTACTACCAGATGCTTGAGCGACTGCGCTGAGGTTACCGGCCAATACATTCAACATGGATGTTGTTTGTGCTGGCCTCGATATTTGAGCTCGACATCAATCCCTGTGGGAGCGGGCTTGCTCCGGGCGGCGATCCGACGAAGGGGTCGGTACATTCAACACATATTCAGCGGCAGTCACACCGCCTTCGCGAGCAAGCCCGCTCCCACAGTTTGATCTTCGGTGGACACAAAAAAGTGCTCAAGCCTGCGCCTGCACCACCTCAATCCCCAGCCCCCGGTAGTCCTCGACATTGCCAGACGCCACATGCCGTTCGGTGATCAGCGTGTGCACGCGGTTGCAAGGCGCGACGACAAAGGGTTCCACCGCCCCGAGTTTGTCCGCCGTGGTGACGGCAATCACGTGTTTGTGCTGGCCTCGATACTTGAGCTCGACATCAATCCCTGTGGGAGCGGGCTTGCTCGCGAAGGGGTCGGTACATTCAACACATATTCAGCGGCAGTCACAGCGCCTTCGTCGGATCGCCGCCCGGAGCAAGCCCGCTCCCACAGTTTGATCTTCGGTGGACACAAAAAACTGCTCAAGCCTGCGCCTGCACCACCTCGATCCCCAGCCCCCGGTAGTCTTCAACATTGCCAGACGCCACATGTCGTTCGGTGATCAGCGTGTGCACGCGGTTGCAAGGCGCGACGACAAAGGGTTCCACCGCCCCGAGTTTGTCCGCCGTGGTGACGGCAATCACGTGAGAGGCACAGTCGAGCATCGCCTGTTTCACCGGCACTTCATCAAAATGCAGTGAGCTCAAGCCCACCTGCGGGTGAATCGCGCAAACCCCGGTAAACAGCAGGTCGGCCTTGATGCCCGCCAGCAACCGCAGGGTTTCGTGACCGCTGGCCGACATCGTCACCGGGTTGAGCTGGCCGCCCGCAAGAATCACCTTGATGCCTTTGTATTCGGACAAGGTGATGGCGGTCATCGGCGACGCGGTGATCGCGGTAATGGCGATGTCCCCCGGCAGCGAACGCGCGATCTGCAAGGTGGTAGTGCCGGAATCGAACACCACGATCTGACCGTCTTGCACCCGTCGCGCAGCCAGTTGCGCCAGATGGGTTTTCACCTCATCGGTTTCACTGATCCGGGTGAAATAGTCCTTGCCCGTGTCCTTGGGACGCGGCAACGCCCCGCCGTGTACCCGCTGCACCAGGCCGACACTGGCCAGTTCCGCCAGATCCCGGCGGATGGTGTCTTCGGACACCGCGAAATGCTGGCTCAACTCCGAGGCCATGACCTTGCCGTCACGTTCGAGGATCAACAGGATTTTTTGCCGGCGTACGGATGGAAGTTCGGCAGCGGAATGGTTGTCGTGCATGTTTTTGCCCGCTTATGCGTGAAATTGCGCTCTTCGGCGAGATTAGCCAAAGCATGGGACAAACACAAACGGGCGGCCGGGCAAACACCTCCAAGTATCATTTTTTTCGATCTTTCAAATCATTATGCCGAATTTTTTATTTTGCTGTGACCTGTTCAAGATGGCGCCGTCACTCATGTTTCGGATGGAAACCTCATGAATATCAATTTTGCTTTTGCGTGCATGATCGTGGTCTCGTTCACGATTGCGCTGGTACACGCCTGACCGACAGGTCGTGAGACGTCAAGTTGTGCAAGGTCGCGGTAAAACGCCTGACAGATCAGAAATATGCTCTATAACCAGTGGTGACATGATTTCCGATCAGGGGAACTGGAAGGCTCCCTCGGAAGTTGCTCTCTAAAAAAGCCGCGGACAAATGAGTGCCCGCCAGGAGACACCACCCATGAAAGCTCTGAAAATCGCCGCCAGCGATGGCACCTCCGAATGTTTCCTGAACACCCGGGAGGTGGTCCCGCTCAGTCAAACCGACTTCACCGACGTCGCCGTGGCCGTGGTGTCGGTCAATGATGTGTTGGCTGGAGCGTTGGACGTCATTCAGCGCACCGGTTTTGATGTGCCGATTTTCCTGGTGCCGTCCCCCGGCACCAGCACCCGCCCCCGGGAGGTCTACAAACACCTCAATGACGTGCTGCTGCAAGTGAACGGCATCTTCGACCTGTCCCCCAGTAACGTCGAATACCATGGCAACCAACTGGAGACAGCGGCCAAAGCCTATGAAGAAAGCCTGCTGCCGCCCTTCTTCGATTCGCTCAAACGGTACACCGAGGCGGCCAACGCAACCTTTGCCTGCCCCGGTCACCAGGGCGGCCAGTTCTTTCGCAAGCATCCGGCGGGGCGACAGTTTTTCGATTTTTTCGGCGAGACGCTGTTTCGCGCCGACATGTGCAACGCCGACGTCAAGCTCGGCGACCTGCTGATCCACGAAGGCCCGGCGCTGCTGGCGCAGAAACACGCCGCGCAGGTGTTCAACGCCGACAAGACCTACTTCGTGCTCAACGGCACCTCGGCGTCGAACAAGGTGGTGACCAACGCCCTGTTGACCCCCGGCGATCTGGTGCTTTTCGACCGCAACAACCACAAATCCAACCACCAGGGCGCGCTGTTGCAGGCCGGCGCCACGCCGGTGTATCTGGAAACCGCGCGCAACCCCTACGGCTTCATCGGCGGCATCGACGCCCACTGTTTCGACGAAGACTATCTGCGCGAACTGATCGCCGAAGTCGCCCCGGACAAGGCGCAACTGCCACGGCCGTTCCGCCTGGCGATCATTCAACTGGGCACCTATGACGGCACCGTCTACAACGCCCGCCAAGTCGTCGACCGCATCGGCAAGCTGTGTGACTACATCCTGTTCGACTCGGCGTGGGTCGGCTACGAGCAGTTCATCCCGATGATGAAAGACTGCTCGCCGCTGTTGCTCGACCTCAACGAGAACGACCCGGGCATCTTCGTCACCCAGTCGGTGCACAAACAGCAGGCCGGTTTTTCCCAGGCCTCCCAGGTGCACAAGAAGGACCGCCACATCAAAGGCCAGGCGCGCTATTGCAACCATCACCGGCTCAACAACGCGTTCATGGCCCAGGCGTCCACCAGCCCCTTCTACCCGCTGTTCGCTTCGCTGGATGTGAATGCGCGCATTCACTCGGGCCGCAGCGGCCTGCGCCTGTGGGAAGACTGTGTGAAGTTCGGCATCGAAGCGCGCAAGTTGATCCTCGAAGCCTGCACCATGGTCCGCCCGTTCGTGCCGGATACCATTGAAGGGCGCGCCTGGGAAGACTATCCAACCGAAGACATTGCCAATGACATCCGCTTCTTCGAGTTCCATCCCAAGGACCGCTGGCACGCCTTTGCCGGCTACGCCGAGAAGCAGTACTTCATCGACCCGTGCAAGTTGCTGTTCACCACGCCGGGCATCGACCCGGTGGATGGCAGCTACACCGACTTCGGCATTCACGCCGGCATCCTGGCCAACTTCCTGCGCGAGAACGGCATCGTTCCGGAAAAATGCGACCTCAACTCCATCCTGTTCCTGCTCACCCCGGCCGAAGACTGGGCGAAGATGACCCACCTGGCCGCGCAGATCGCCCGCTTCGAACGCTTCATCAGCGATGACGCACCGATGAGCCGGGTGCTGCCGGCCATCTACGCGCAGCATCAGGAGCGCTATCGCAACTACACCATTCGCCAGCTCTGCCAGGAAATGCACGACCTGTACCGCCACCACAATGTGCAGCAGTTGCAGAAGGACATGTTCCGCAAGGAACACTTCCCGAAAAAGGCCATGAACCCGCAGCAAGCGCAAATCGAGTACATCCGCGGCAACGTCGAACTGGTGGCGTTGGCGGATGCCGACGGGCGCATTGCGGCCGAGGGTGCGTTGCCTTATCCGCCGGGGGTGCTGTGCGTGGTGCCGGGTGAAATCTGGGGAGGCGCGGTGCTCAAGTACTTCCTGGCGTTGGAGGAAGGCATCAACCGCTTGCCCGGGTTCACACCGGAACTGCAGGGCGTGTACCTGAAGCAGGAAGGCGGGCGTACCCGGGCGTATGGGTACGTGATCAAGGCCTGATGGCATGCAGCAGGAGCTGGCGTGGGCCGGCTCCTGCCCAATGCATCGATCAGAATTTTTCCGGGATGTACTTGAACGGATAGTTCGGATCCCGATAGTTTCCGGGACTTTGGCGTTTGGGCAGTTTCACTTTTGCCCGCGGTATTTCTTCATAAGGAATACTGTTCAGCACATCACTGATGATGTTCAGTCGCGCCCGTCGCTTGTCATTCGAGTTGGCGACCCGCCACGGGGCGAATTCGGTGTCGGTGAATTTGAACATGTCGTCCCGGGCACGGGAGTAGTCGTACCAGCGGTTATAGGACTTGAGGTCCATGGGTGACAGCTTCCAGATCTTGCGCCCGTCGGTGATACGCGACTTGAGGCGTCGGGTCTGCTCCTCCTGGCTCACTTCAAGCCAGTACTTGATCAGGATGATTCCCGATTCGACCAGTGCCTGCTCGACGCGCGGCACCCCGGTGAGAAAGGTGTGCACCTGCTCGTCGCTGCAGAACCCCATGACCCGCTCGACACCGGCGCGGTTGTACCAGCTGCGATCGAAGATCACCACTTCACCGGCCGCCGGCAGGTGCGGCAGATAACGTTGCACATACATCTGGCTTTTTTCCCGCTCGGTCGGTGCCGGCAGCGCCATCACCCGGAACACCCGCGGACTGACCCGTTCGGTCAACGCCTTGATTGTCCCACCCTTGCCGGCGCCATCACGGCCCTCAAAGACGATGCAGACCTTGGCGCCCGAGTGCTGCACCCACTCTTGCAGCTTGACCAGCTCGACATGCAGCCGCGCCAGTTCCTCGAGATAATCCTTGTTCTTTAGCTTGCCGCTTTCGACCGGTTTGCTTTTGGTTGCCGCCTTCTTCTTTGCCATGCCCGTTACCTCCTTCAATGCGTTACACAGTGTCCGGAACGCGCCCGGCCGCGTTCATTCAGCGTCGGCTGCGCTGGTAATGTTCAACCGCCTGTTCCAGGTTCAGGAACATGCGCGCCTCGCCCAGCACATGGCCCAGGGGTGCCTTGATGACCATGTCCCATACGCCCGGACTCATGCCCACCAGCCACAGTGAAATGCCTTTCTCTCTCATGCGCTGCTCCGCGCCGGTGAGCATTTTCAGCGCGGTGTATTCCAGGTCGAACACACTGCGCAGGTCCAGGACCACGACCTTGGGGTTCGCCACGTCAATCAGCGGCCGGATCTTGTCGGCGATGCGCTCGGCATTGGCGAAGAACACCCGGCCTTCGGGCCTGAGCAACAGCAATCCGTCAAAGTGTTCGTCGTCTTCGTTGTCGGTGGCCTGCGGACGATAGACGTTGGTGCCAGGCTTGCGTCCCAGTACGTGCACGGGCGGGTCCGAGACCTGGTAGGCCAGGGCCAGCAACGAGACGATAATCGCCACGACGATCCCTTGCAGCGTGCCCAGCAGTATCACGCCGATCATGGCCACCACGGCCCAGGCAAATTCGGTACGGCGAACCGACAGGATTTCGCGAAATTGCGCCGGTTCGATCAGGCCCACCGAATACACGATCACCACGGCGGCGAGCGTGGCGTTGGGCATCAGGCCAATGAGCGGTGCCAGCAGCAGGCAAGTGCCCAGCGCCAGTGCGGCGGTGACCAGTGCGGCCAGTTGCGAACGGGCGCCGGCCAGGCGGTTCACTGCCGTCTGGGTGGTCCCGCCACCGGCGACCATGGCCCCGAGAAACGCGCCACCGATGTTGGCAACGCCTGTGGCCAGCAGTTCCCGATTCGGTTGTGGCGCGGGCTCGTCACTGCGGGCGAAAGCGCGTCCCGCCGCGATGGTTTCGGTGAAACTCATCAGCGCGATACCCATCGCCGAGGACCACAGGGTTTCGACCATCGACCAAACCGGCAGGGTCGGTGCGGGCAACCCGATCGGCACCACGCCGACGGCGGACACACCAAAGCGCTCCAGGCCAAACAGGCTCATGCCGATGATGCCAAGCGCCACCGCAATCAAAGGTGCGGGCAGCCGGGGCGTAAAACGCTTCATGCCCACCAGCAGCAGGACCATGAACACACCGACCGCCACGGTCGGCAGCGAGGCATGGCCGACGCTCTGGACCGTGGCCACCAGATTGTGCAGGAAGCCGCCTTTGTCGATGTGCGTGCCCAACAGCTTGGGCAACTGGTCGAGCACGATGACCACGCCGATGCCGGCCTTGAAACCCACCAGTACCGGCTCGGAAATGAAATTGGCGACGAAACCCAGGCGCAGCAACCCCGCGACAATCAGGATCGCACCCACCATCAGGGCCAGCGTGGCGGAACCGGCGAGCAAGGTCGCCGCATCGCCATCGGGGCTGATCTGGCCCAACGCGGAGCCGGCGAGAATGGCCAGGGTGGTCGTGGTGCTGACGCTAAGCGGGCGCGACGTGCCGAGCACGGCATAGATCACCATCGGTACCAGCGCCGTGTACAGCCCGACCTGCACCGGCAGGCCGGCAATGGTGGCGTACGCCAGCGCCTTGGGAATGACCACGGCCGCTGCCGTCAGCCCCGCGACCACATCGCTGCGCAGCCAGTCTGGCCGGTAGCTGCCGAGCCACTCCGGGATCAACAGGCTGCGCAAGGTTCTCCGCTGTGGAGTGCCTGGAATCCGCTCTTGCGGATGGCTGCCTTGTTGATTCATCGGTCACTCCAGTGGCAAATCTTCCATGCGGATGATGAGTGGGCTCGACTGACCGCACAATCCTTTAACTGCACGCGCAACCATTGCAAACCCTCAAAGGCATCGAAGCGCGTGTGCCGGCGGGCAATCAGCTCAGGTTGAGGAAATTCCAAGGGTGGGGCATGGGTTGAATACACCGGCAAACGTCCGGGCAATCGGGCTCGGTAGATTACAAATGTAGCCGGTTTGCGCGGCGATGAAGGGATTCGTTGATTGAGCCCGAATACCTCCAACACGTCCTTCCTGAAAGTGGAAGCCTCGTATGGACGACGTCATGAAAGCGATAAATGAGCTATACCCGCTAATTCTCCCCATTGCAGTTCTTCAACTCAGGAGTTTGGCAATGAAGCTCAAAACCTCACTGGCAGCACTCGTGGTTGCGGCAAGCCTTTTCGGCTGCACCACTTCTTCGACCCACGGCGTGAACGTTAACCTGGTCGCCACCCGGCAAAACGCCGGTCAGATCGGCACCGTCACCTTGACCGACTGGGACAAGAAAACCGGACTCAGTTTCTTCATCAGCGGTGCTCCAATGGGGGTTACGCTGCCCCTGCGTCTTTACTCTTTCATCAATAACGGCACCTGCCAGCAACCCGGGTCAGTCGCCTACGCGATGAACGACACCGTCAACACCGAACGCCAACCCGTACGCGGCTGGTCTTTTACCAGAACCGCGCCTGTGCCGTTGCAAACCCTGCTTGACGGCAAGTATTCGGTGGTCGTGCGAACGGCTTCGACCGATGGCAACGTCGATATTTTTTGCGGGGATATCAAGGCAACAGAACCGGTGAAATAGCCGCGGCCATTGCAGGCCGCCCACGCCCCGGTACCGCTCGTGCCACCCGTTGTGCGGTGCGAGCGGTGGCGTCGGGTGAACGGAGCCGGCGACGACAGTGGCAACAACCGGTAACAAACCTGTCATTAGTCACTGATAACGTCCTAGCGCTTTCCCGAACCGCATCCGTTCGAACTCCGATCGGCAGTTCCCCGTACCGGGCTTTGCCCAACCGCTCAAGGTGACACTACAGGTGTACTCAAGCACGACGCGCAAGCAAATCATCATCAGGTCCAACGACATGAGCTGTGACGACTTTGGCGCGTTGTTCTTGAACCTGTTCGGCAACCTTTACTCCGACTCTGCGCCGCCGCCAAAAAGCATCAGCATCGGCGGGGTCTACGGCAGACACGAAGGTGTCAGCTTTCGTCGCATGCACTTTCACGGTGACTTCACGGTGGCATTTCCCGCCCCCCTTGATGAAATCACGTTCGTCATTCCCACCGCCGGCAAGATCATCTTCAACCACGTCACCGAGTCGGTTGGCTTCGCCCAGATCGGCCTGGCCATCGACAAGGCCGAGGTCCGCTCGGCGCGCTTTGTCGACAATCATGCGCAACACGGGATCTCGATCAGCCGGGCGCTGATCACCGAACGACTGTCGATGTTGCTCGGCAAGCCGATCCTGCAAAAAATCTGTTTTGAGCCCGTGGTGGATCTGAGCGTACCCGCCTTGCAGGGCATCAAGGCGCTGGTGGACCTGGCCACCGGAACCGAGTTCGACCTGCTGATCAATACGGGCTCGCTGATGCCCTCACGCCTTCGCGAAATGCTGGTCGACGCGGTGCTCGAAACCTGGCCGCACAACTTCACCGAGGCCCTTCAGCGCCCCTCCCCACTGATAGCGCCGCGACATGTGAAACTGGCCGTCGAGTACATTCAGGCGCATCCCGACCGACTGGCCAGCGGTACCGAACTGGCGCAATTGACCAACGTCAGCCTGCGCGCATTGCAGGAGGGTTTTCAGCGTTTCATGGGCACTTCAATCGTTGCCTATCAGCGCCAGGTACGCCTGGAGCGCGCCTTTGCCGCGCTGTCCCAGGGTGTGTCGCCTTCGGTCACGGACGTGGCCTTGCAACACGGCTTCAGCAATGTCGGCCGGTTTTGCCAGTATTTCCAGAGTGCCTACGGCATCAGTCCCGCAGACGTGAGAAAAGGCCGGCGAACGCGACCCATGGCGACCAATTGAGGATGTGTGGGAGAAAGCGGAGTGTCAGCCGCCCTATTCGTTGGCTGTGAGTTGGCCTTCGCGAGCAGGCTCACTCACACAGATTGCCTTGACTGATCGTCAGAACAGATAACTGGCCTTCAACCCGCCATTGAAGCCGTGGCTGTCGCCGCCACCGCTGGCGCCGATTTGCGCACCCACGCTCCATGGGCCCAGGTTGGCCATGACATTGACGCCACCGGTGAACTGGTCACGGTTGTCGAAGGCGGCTTGCTGTTCGATGTCCAGGCCCAGCAGTTGCCCTTCGCTGTCGACTTCATGGTCGCCCAACACATGCTCGTAGCCCACTTGCACACCCGGCACCACTTGCCAGGCACCGAGGCTGACAGGTGCAAAGGATGCGTTGAGGTTGGCCACCGCGCTCTTGCGGGTCTCGTGGATGCCGTCGACGTCCAGGGCCAGTTCGCTGCCCTTTTCCTGGAAGCCCGACAGGTTGACGCGGCTGACCCGCACACCGAGGCTCGGCTCGAGGGTCACGCCGTTCACCGGCACACGGTAACCGAGCGCCAGGGTCGCGCCGGTGAGGTTGCCATGGCTGTCGCCCCTGGCCGTGCCCAGACCGCCGCCGAGTTCTCGCTTGCTCTCGTAATCGAGATAGCCGGCGCTGGCATTGGCATCCACAAACAGGCCACGTTCCAGACCGTTCGGCGCAAAGCGTGCGCCGACGCTGAAGAAGGTCAGGTCGGTATCGGCTTCGCCACCTGCACCACCGACATTGCCGCTGCTGTAGCCGAAGCCGGCATGGGCGCTGAGCTGTTCGGAAAAGCGCTGGGTCAGGCCAATCATCATGCCCTGGCTATGCTCGTTGCTGCTGGAGGCCTGGGACGAACCATCCGTGCCCAGGTACCCCGCCAGGGCGGTGCTCCACAGGCGATATTGCCCGGCCTTGAGGTCGATGCCGCTGGTGAACGGCGCGGCGGCCTGTTCGATCATCGCGCCCTGACGCAGCAGGTAGCTCGCGGCGTCGGCGTGCACCTGACCGCCGACGGTGGACTCCACGCCCCCGAGGCTGCGGGCATCGATGGCCGACTGCAGGTAGTAGTTGTAGGCGCTGTAGGTGCCCGACAGGTTGCTGTTCTGCAGTTGCTGCAACAACTGCGCGCCGGCCGCGGCGTTGCCGGCCAGGTCCGCTGCGCCAGGCAGGCTGTTGTAGAACACCATCTTGCCGCGCAGCACGTAGATGGTTTCCTGGGACAGGCCGAGGCCTTGCTTGAGGTAGTTATCCATCGTGCCGTATTGCGCGGTCACCTCGTCCAGGCCGGCTTGCAGGTAACTGGCCTCCACACCGATCAGCGGCCCATAGATGGTCGCCAGGCTCGGTGGCAACGCCGCCAGGGTCGCCTTGATGCGCGCGGCGGTGTAGTCGTTGGTCGCCAGGTAGTTGCTCATGATGGTGGCATCGTCGACCCCGGCGATGCTTTGCAGCACGGCGGCGGTCCAGCCCGTACGGTCCTTGCCGGCGGTGCAATGGAACAGCGCGGCGCCGTCGACCGTGGCCAGTTCATTGAACAGCTGGTTGAACTCGCTGCGCATCCCCGGGTTGCGGACGAAATCACGGTTGGTGTCCTGCATCATTGCGGTGGCTTCGGCGGCGCTGTGGAACGCAACGTTGGTGATGTTCGCACCCGACGTGGAGCCACCGATGATGTCGATGTTGGTGTACGTCGCACCCGTGGGCATCGTGTCGGGCGTGGCGGCGATTTCGGTTGGCGTGCGCAGGTCGTAGACCGCCTTGATGCCCATACCGTTGAGGGTTACCAGATCCGCCGCCGATGGCGTCAGCGCGTTGGAGCGGTAAAACACCCCGCCACGCATGGTGCCGTCATTGGCCGTGGAATACGCGGTGGCAAGACCGGCGACATCGCGCAGGTTATCGATGCTCTTCAGGCGAGGAGTGTTGAGGGGGACAGTCTCGGCCGCCTGGGCGGCAGCGATGGACAGGCTCAAAACAGACAGCGAACACACAAGTCGTTGGAACACAGTGCAGCCTCATTGAAATCGCGTTGGGCTGACTAATATCTACAATGAAATGGCGTTGAACATGACAAATCGCCCGCGAACGCAAATCACTGCGCGATGTGTCCAGGCGGCTCGTTTTCTGTCCGTGTAATGCCCGCTGGGGGGGGCTGGTTGAGGGTGATGTGCCTGGCGGGGAACGCGGTGTGTGGTGGCCGGTGGTCAATTTCCAGGTATAAAAAAACCCGCCTTCCAGCGGGTTTTTTGCTTTTCAGAAACTGATCTGTCGCCGCGAACTCAATGGGCTTTTTTCGAGGTCGACTGCCCGGCTTTACTCAAGCCCTTGGTGTTGTGCTCACCCGGCGTCGAGGCCGAAATAGCCCTGGCCTTGGAGATGCCGCGAGTATCTTTGGAATGGGCGATGCCTGAGGTCGTGGTGCCATGACCGTTATCATCGTTGCGCTCACTACCGTAGTGGTTCCCGCTCAGGCCATGGTCGCGCACGGATTTGCCGGCATGGTCGCTGTCCAGCCCGTTGCCGCGGCCGTTACTGCCGGAGTGGCCTGTACCGGCGTGTCCGCCCCCCATACCGCCGCCGTGACCTGCGCCGTTTCCGCCGCCATTGCCACCGCCATTACC
>NZ_JAHBDE010000052.1:0-19868 GCF_019956175.1 Pseudomonas sp. BF-R-30
TCCCGAACTCAGCAGTGAAACGATGCATCGCCGATGGTAGTGTGGGGTTTCCCCATGTGAGAGTAGGTCATCGTCAAGATTAAATTCCGAAACCCCTATCTGCGTATGCAGGTAGGGGTTTTGTTTTAGTAGAAGTCACCAGTTTTCACTGGCACGTTAAAGTTCTAACGGGCTGGTTACAGAATTTCTTGACGACCATAGAGCGTTGGAACCACCTGATCCCATCCCGAACTCAGAAGTGAAACGATGCATCGCCGATGGTAGTGTGGGGTTTCCCCATGTGAGAGTAGGTCATCGTCAAGATTGAATTCCGAAACCCCTGTCTGCTAACGCAGACAGGGGTTTTGTCGTTTCAGGGGTACTGAAAAGCCCGTTGTGGAGCCTCTCCACAACGGGCTTTTTCACGTCTTACGCAAACAGCTTCAGCACATTGTTCATCGCATCATCGGCAAAACCCTGTACGAAGTCCTTGAAGCCCGGCAGTGCCTCGGCGGCGCCCTGCGCCGGTTCGGCGATGATGGTCCAGGTGGCTCTGGACTTGCCCGCATCCAGTGGTTCAACGCTCATCGCGGCCCACAGATTGGCCACACCCAGGGTGTTGTAGATAGTGGTCCAGGTCATGTGCCGTGCCTGGTCGTCCCGGGAGTTGAGCTGCTCGACCACCAGGTTGCCGTCCTTGAAAAACTTTTTGCGCAACGATGACACGCCTTCGCCGGTCATCTCTATATGCGACAGTGCCGGGATGAAGCGATCGAAGCCGGCAAAGTTACCGACTACGGCCCATACCCGAGTGGCATCGGCGGGCACGTCCACCGAGGACACCACGTGGCAGCCTTGAGGGTTTTTGATCAGGGTGTCGGGTTGCAGAATACTCATGGTTTTGCTCCGTTTGGTTGCGTCAGATGAAATTGATTTCTTTGAGGTAATCGCAGCCGCGACGCAGCAGCGCCGGGGACTTTTGCGGGTAGTGCGCGCCCATTAGCCGAACACCGGCCTGGGCGTTGTCGTGGCCGATCATCGAGATATCGCCGATGTCCTCCTCGAAACCGTTGAGGTAGAACCCCAGCACGCCGAACAACGCGTTGTCGCTGTCGACCCGACCCAGTTGCTGCTGCCAGTCGGCGACGCTGACCATCGTGAATTCGCGGCCTGCCTCGCGGAAGGACGCCACGTAGTTGTCCCAGCTCAAGGGCTCGGGGTTGTGCAGGTTGAATACCGCTTGTTCCGGTTGATAACGACTGGCGTGGAAGGCGATGAATCGGGCGAGAAAGTCCACTGGCATCAAGTCGAAATTCAAGGCGAACTCCGGTACTTGGCCAAGCTGGATCGAGCCCTTGAGCATCAGCATCAGGCGATTCTTGTGCGGCTGACACACGCCCGTGAGGCTGTTGAAGCTAATGTTGCCGGGACGGTAGAGATTGACCCGCACACCAAGCTCCCGTGCCCGTTCGAGGATTCGCTCGCCGACCCATTTGGACAGGTTGTAGCCGTTCTTGATGTAGATCGGTGGTGTGAGTGCGGCCGGCAACTCGAGCACTCGGCCATCGTCGGATATCGTGCTGGAGGCCGAGAGCGTCGAGACGAAGTTGAAGACTTTTTTGCTGCGTCCTTCGCACAGGCGCAAACATTCGAAAATCGGCTCGACGTTGTCCCGGGCGAGCGACTCGTAATCGAGGACGTGATTGACGTTGGCCGCGTTGTGCACCAGAGCGCCAAACTCCTGATCCAGCCGCTGGTAAACCTCGGGCGCCAAACCGAGTTCCGGCCGTGTGACGTCTGCCGTGTAAACCCGCACCCGGCTCATATCCAGATGCTCCAGACGGTTCTCCCGTAACGCCTGGGCAAAGCGCTCGTTCGCCGATTGCCCGTTGCCGTCGCGAACCAGGCAGGCGACTTCACTGGCGCCCCAGGCCAGCAATGCCTCGACGATGTGTACACCGACAAAACTGTTGGCACCGGTGACGATCACCTTGTGCACATCGCCCATGCGGCTGACGGGCATTGGCTGAATATCCAGTTCGCGGAAGGCATCGCGCATGGCCTGTTCGCTCAGCACTTCTTCGCTGCCGAAGCCGCGTACCAGTGTCGCCAGTTTCTCGAGGGTGGGCATTTCGATGAATCGGTTGATCGAGATGCTGCGCCCGAACTCCTCGCGCAGTCGCAGGAGCATGCGCGACAGCAGGATCGAGTGCCCGCCCAGATTGAAGAAGCTTTCGTCGGTGGAAATGTCGCTCGCCGGCAGCTCCAGCAACTGCGCCCAGATTTCCAGCAGCAGGGCCTCATCGGCGTTGACGGGCAGGCGCCGTGAAGGGTTCTCGGTGACGCTCACCGGCAGATCCAGCAACGCCTTGCGGTCGACCTTGCCATTGCTGGCGTAAGGCATGCTTGCCAGCTCGGTCCATGCAACAGGGTGCATGTAGTCCGGCAGGTGCTGTGTCGCGTGGGCCCTCAACGCCTGGCGAGCGCTGCCGGGAAGGTTCTCTCGGGGCTGGGCAAGGAAAGCCAGAATCCGCCGCTGGCTATCGATGACCACGGCAACCTGGCGGTACAACTGGCTGTCGCGCAGGCAGCGCTCAATCTCTTCCGGCTCGACCCGGAAGCCGCGAATCTTCACCTGATTATCACGCCGACCGCACAGCTCGATCCCTTCAGCCGTCCACTTCGCCATGTCCCCGGTGCGATAGACGCGCAGGGGCCGGCCATCAGGCAAGTTCAGGTCCAGATAACGCTCAGCGGTTTGCTGCGGGTTGTTCAGGTATCCCAGGCACACGCCCGGGCCGGCGATGTACAACTCGCCGACGGTCTGTTCGGCCACCGGTTGAAAATCGTCATCGAGAATCAACACCTGGCTATTGGCGATTGGAGCGCCCAGCGACCGGTTGTGGTCGCCTGGCTGGAGTTTGCGCGCGGTAATCAGCACCGTGGCCTCGGTGGGCCCGTAGAGGTTGTAGAGCTTGCCCTGACGGCTCAGTTGCTCGATGACCCACGGTTCGCAGACATCGCCGCCGGTCATCACATGGTCCAGGCGCTGCAATTGCTCCAGCGGCAGGATGCTCAACAAGGCCGGCGGCAAAAAGGCGTGGCTCAGTTGCCGATGACGGATCAGTTCCACCAGTTGCAGGGGATCGCGGCGTTGGTCCTCGTCGGGCACGATCAGCTCGGCGCCTTGCAACAGGGTGGGGAAGATGTCGATCAGCGATGAGTCGAAACTCAACGAAGAAAACTGCAGCACCCGGCTCTGGCTGGTCAGCTGAACATAGTCGGCGTACCAGTGGGTGAAGTGCGCGAGGTTGGCCTGGCTGAGCAGCACGCCCTTCGGATGGCCGGTGGTGCCCGAGGTGTAGAGGGCCATGCATGGCGTATCGAGGTCGGGGCGTTGGCGCATCAACGGTTGAGAGAGATCTGCTGCATGGGCGTCGATGCTGCTGATGTTCAGCCCTGGCATCTCGTTCGCCAGGGGGTGCTCGCCGTCATGCAGCAACAACACCGCCCCGGCATTCGACAGGATGTACTGCTGACGTTGCAACGGATGGCTCGGCTCCAGCGGCAAGTACACCGCGCCGCTGCCCAGGATCGCCAGGATTCCCGCATACAGCGCGCTGCATTTGGGCAGGCAGATCCCGATGACTATCGGGCCTTGATGCTGCTCCAGCAGCGGTCGCAGGCGTTGCTGGATGGCGCGGCTGTGGGCGTGCAACTGGCGATAGTCGAGGGTGGTGCCATCGATGCTCAAGGCCGGACGGTCAGCATTCTGGATGCACTGTTGCTCCAGCCTTTCGATCATCGGCGTTTGCGCAAGTTGCTGCAGTCGTGGGTCGGCGGTGGTATTGAGGCGATGCACGAACGCGAGGCTATCAAGGAACCGCAAACTCTCGATGCGCTCGAAGCGAACAGGTTCGGCGGGTTCGGCGAGCCGAAAATAGTCGGCATCGCGCGAGTAGCGACTGACCAGCAGCGCCACGTGGTCAACCAGTGCTGTCATGGCCTGCCTACTCAACGCCTGGCCGTTACCCGACGGTTCATCGGCGATGGGTACACGGGTCAGCAGCGTTGAACCATTGCAGCACAACAGGTCCAGCGAAGGCAGGCCGGACGCCTGCGGCAGGCCAAGGCCCAATTGCAATGTCAGTCGTTGCGCCTGACTGGTGAACGGAGGTGACGTGCCATCGACGATCAGTAGATCCGCAGGCCCCGACATTTCGTCGAGTGCGAACATCCGCGTCAGTGAGTGACCGTGTTGTTCGAGTTCCAATGCCAGCTCGGTCAGTGCCTGGCTTTGTCCAATGAGCAAGATGTCGAGACGTCTCATGATGGGCTCCTCGTCAAACCAGGTAGTCGCTGAGGGCGGTTTGTACGCACGGCGAATCGAGCAACGAACTGCTGTGGAAAAACCGCACAATGTTGGCCACCAGCGGGTGATGGCGACTTATCGGGAAGGCCAGTGCCGATACTTCGTTCCTGAGGGCGTGGCGCGCCGAGTCGTTGATCTGCAGTGCGTCGATCAGGCAGAAGTCGAAGGATTTCTGGATGTCGTTGGTCAGGTAATGAGCAATGAACACCGGCAAGATCTGGGCGATGCACTGGCGGTCGTCTGCACTTGCGGCATGCCAGTAGATGCGTACCAGCCGCGCCCAAAAACCGGAGTGACGCCCCTCGTCCAGCAAGTGATCGGCCATCAGGCCCTTGATCGATTGCTTGACCGTGTCGTCCTTGGCAAATGCGGCGACATCACCGGTCACCGTGTTTTCGGCGATGGCCACGCAGATCAGTTCTACAGCGCTACGCAGGTGCTCCGGTGCGAGCGCCACGGCCGCCGGTATTGCTCGGCTCAGTTCGATTTCATCCGGCAATTCAATGGGGGTGATGCCGGTCAACGCGATGGTCTGTTGCATGAAATCCATCGCCACCAGTGCGTGATAATCCTCGTCCACCACGACAGTCATGGCGTCGTAGCGGCAGGCGAACGGGAACTCGACCGCGAAGCGATTCTTGGCGATGCTGCGGGCGGTTTTGTCGACGATCTCGGTTTCGAAGATCACCACATCGTTGATGAACTTGTAGAGGGTCTGCACCAGGGCGAAGTCGCGCTGTTCCGGGCATTGGCGCACAAAGGTTTCGCTCAGCACCAGCGGTTGGCGGCTCAACGGGTAGATCAGTTTGTCGTCGTTTTCCAGCACACGGCGCGGGCGGGTGCGGATGGTCGCGCGGCTCTCCCAGGCATCAGCGAAGGATTGGTAGTCTGCGGCGTTCATGCGCTCACCTCCGTGACGGATGCGTTCATGCTCAGGCGCAACCCGTCCCACAGGGCGATACGACTTTCCACGGCTGCGATGGCGCTGGCGTATACATCTTCCTGCCGTTGCGGGTCGCTATCGACCAGTCGCGACAGGAGCTTTTCCGCTGCCGGGCCGTGGTCCTCGGAATCGACCTCAATGTGCCGTTCGAGGTAGTACCGGAAAGTCGGTGCCTGTTCGATACCGATGCCCCAATCGTCGAGGATGCGCTGGAACATCTGCGGGATAACGCTCTCGCGACCGTGCAGAAACGCCGCCGCCACACTGTGACCCGGTGCATGCAGTGCGGTGTGTAGCGTATGGCGAACGAAATCCGCGGCCGCCGGATCGACCTTGATGCTCTGCAATGCCACGTCGTAGCTCACACCCTCTTGCTGCAGGGCCACGAAGCGTTCGATGGCAACGGTACAGGCGCCGACCTCGCGCATTGCATCCAGGTACAACTCGAAGTGGCTGTAATGACCCCGGGCCGGACGATCATCCGACTCCTCACCCAGTACGATCTCGTTGATCAACCGCGCGGCCTGGGGATCCTGCGGTGGCAGCCAGGGCAGTCGCACGCAGGTCAATTCCTGTTGCAGACGCTTGGTCAGCGACATGAAGTCCCATACGGCAAACACGTGGGTTTCCATGAAGCGTCGCAGGACCGGCAGCGAATGTATTTCAGAGAAGATCGGGTGCTCGCTAAGTTCTGATTTTTTTTGAAGCAGACGTTCTTTAGTTGGTTTCATGGATGAGCCTGTAAATGATCCGGGGTGAGAAGTAATCAAGCACTGAAGTTCGCTGGAAGTTTTCTCCTGGCGAACGGGTACCTCAAACGTATTGATCTTTTTCAGTGCTATTGATGCCGAGTAGCTGAGGCGTTACTGCCGTTTGTGGCTGGCGGAGAAGAAAAACTAATACACATATAAAGTCTTGATCAAGTTGTTTTGTTGTTATTTCAATATTCAACTTTTTCGAAGATGAAAAGTTCCAATAAAACTTCTTATATTGGTTTTATTTTGGCGTAGTTACTCCTTCCGGCTTATGTAAGTCAGAATTAAATAAAGAGTGAATGCCTCACTCGAAGTAACTTTTTACGGGCGTCGTTGTGGGTGTCTGAGGGGGTGGAAGTGGGTCGCGAGTGATACCGATCCTTCCGTTCCCGTGATGAGGCTCCTTCCTTCGCTTCTGGGGGCAGAGACTGCTCCATTCGCACGGAGCGTCACCCGTTTTTTGTCCTGGTTATCCAGAGTGGGCGTAAATCGAGGTGGCCGCCATTACTGAGGCATCACGCAAACGTTGCAATGGTCGGGTTTTAAGGCGGCGGGGCGTTGGGGCGCGGTATGGCGCCGCAAGGGTGGTGTGGTATGGGGGCGGGGGATTTGTAATCAAATCATTCGCGGAGCATTTGGGGGGGAATGCGCGGCAAGCGAGGAAAACCCTTCGGTACATTCCCCGGGCTTGCCGCCGCGGGCTACTTCGACCTGTTCCTGGCTTGGACTTCAGGGCTGTTGAGGTAGCGCGTAATGACCTCGACCGCTCGGTTCAGGTGATGCTCGAGCAGCTGCACGGAGTGTTCGACGTCCCGGGCTTCGGCTGCCTGCAACAGTGCCTTGTGGTCATCCTGGGAGAGTTTGCCCAGGCCCATGGCTTCCAGGTTGAAACGCAGGAACCGTTCTTCTTCGTTCAGGCCGTCTTCGACCAGTTTCAACAGCCGGCGATTCGGCGCCCGGGTGTAAAGCGTCATGTGGAACAGGCGATTGAGCCGACCGATTTCGGTGTAGTCGCTTTCCGTTTCCAGTGCATCGATGTAGCGGGCAGCCTGTTCGAGATCTTCGTCCTGGAGCAGTGGTACCGAGAGACGCAGGGCTTCGGATTCCAGCAGGATGCGCAGCGCATAGGTTTCCACGGCATCGCCCTGTACCAGCGGCGCGACCACGGCGCCCTTATGGGCAACCACATTGAGCAACGATTGTGCTTCGAGTTGGCGCAAGGCTTCGCGTACAGGCATGCGGCTGACGCCGAACAGGTCGGCGAGGTCTTGCTGTCGCAAGGCCGCACCGCAAGGAATGCGCCCGTCGAGTATGGCCGCGCGCAGGGTTTCTTCGATCACCGAGCGTGCCATGTGTGCAGGAATCGGCCCGTTGACCTTGATACTGCTGAGAGGGTTGGGCTTTTGTGTCACTAAACGCACCCTGATTGATGGAATATTTTTGGATCCAAATGACACTAGTGACTGGCTGACTGCTTGTCAAACAAGCTCTGGAGTGCCTTTCTTCCAGTTTAGCGCGCCGCCAGTGATCTCACAGTGCCATTGTCTTTTCCCGGGCTAACCTTCACCATTCGAACGACTCCCTCCTGCCTATCCAGGATGCCTCGCATTGGTGGCAAGTTTAACGATCCCCCGGGTTTTACGCTGGCTGTGCAGCGCATTGCTGCTGACTGGCGTGATGCTGGGCAGCTTGAGCGCCGATTGGGATTTTTCCCTGATCAGCCGGCGAGCGCAGGCATTGTACGGACCTTTGGGAGAAGGTCAGCAGCGCATTAATGATTGGCAATACTTGTTGACCAGCCAGAAGCAGATCGGCGAGCTGGAACAACTCAATGTGGTCAATCGCTTCTTCAACAAACAGCTGCGATACGTCGAAGACATGGATCTGTGGCATGAAGTCGACTACTGGGAAACCCCGATCGAAGCCCTCTGGAAAGGCGCCGGCGACTGTGAAGACTACGCTATTGCCAAGTACTTCAGCCTGCGACACCTCGGTGTAGCCAGTGAAAAGCTGCGTATCACCTATGTCAAGGCACTGACCCAGAACCGTGCGCACATGGTGCTGACCTACTACTCGAGTCCGGAGGCCGAGCCCCTGGTGCTCGACAGCCTGATTGATGCAATCAAGCCGGCCAGCCAGCGAAAGGATTTGCTGCCGGTCTACTCTTTCAATGCGGAAGGGATGTGGTTGCCGGGTGCCAAGGGCAATAAAAAGGTCGGCGATACCAAACGCCTTTCGCGTTGGCAGGATGTGTTGAAAAAAATGCAGGCCGAAGGATTCCCGGTCGAGACGACTAACTAGGAGCACGTGCTCAGATGTCTTTGTTCAAACAGCTGTTGATTGCTATCTGTCTGTTCCTGGTGGTCGCCTTCACCGGTAGTTTCATGGTCAGCCTGGAGAGCTCGCGTACTCAGTACGTCAACCAGTTGCGCTCCCATGCCCAGGACGCCGCGACGGCGCTGGCGCTGTCCCTGACACCGAACATCGACGACCCGGCGATGGTCGAGTTGCTGGTCAGCTCGATTTTCGACAGCGGTTACTACGCGAGCATCCGCGTGGTCGATGTGAAAACCAATCAGCCCCTGGTCGAGCGCACGGGCATTCCGGCGATCAACAATGTTCCGGACTGGTTCGTCAAACTGATCGGCCTGGAGCCCGCCGGTGGTGATGCGATCGTCAGCCGTGGCTGGGAGCAGGCTGCCCGGGTCGAGGTGGTCAGCCACCCAATGTTCGCGCTGGCCAAGTTATGGCAAAGCGCTTTGGGCAGCCTGGGCTGGTTGCTGCTATGTGGCGCGGTCAGTGCGGTACTTGGCGCATTGTTGCTGCGTCAGCAATTGAAACCGCTGGATTACATGGTCAAGCAATCCCACGCCATCGCCCGGCGGGAATTCCTCAGTCTGCCAGAACTGCCGCGCACCCCCGAACTTCGCCGGGTAGTGCAGGCCATGAACCAGATGGTCGAGAAGCTCAAGGCACTCTTCCAGGAGCAGGCCGAACGCAGTGAAAAACTTCGGGTCGAGTCCTATCAGGACTCGTTGACCGGGTTGGCCAACCGGCGTTATTTCGAGATGCAATTGAATGCGCGGGTAAGCAACCCGGAGCAGGCCAGTTCCGGTTACCTGCTGTTGTTGCGGGTCAAGGATCTGGCCGGTCTCAACCAGCGCCTTGGTGGTCAGCGCACCGATGAAGTGCTCAAGGCCGTCGGCGAGCAATTGTCCCGCGAGTGCGCCAAATACCCGGAAACCCAAAACCTGGTCACCCGTATCCGTGGTGGCGAATTTGCCGTACTGGCACCGGGACTGGTGCGCACAGAAGCGCTGCAATTGGCACAGAACCTCGACAGCGCCTTGGCCAGTCTTCACGCTACCGGCGCCACCGATGTGGCTGCCGTAGCCTCTATCGGCCTGGCGCCTTTTGCTCACGGCGACTCGCCGCAAGCCGTGCTTAGCCTCGGCGATCAGGCACTGGCCCAGGCCGAAGGCCAGGGCGAGCAAAACTGGGCCTGTATCGAACACAGCCTTGCGGCCAGTGTCGGCGACGATCACCACGCCTGGCACCTCATGCTCGACCAGGCGCTGACACAGCAACGTTTCGAGCTGTATTTCCAACCGGTAGTGGCCGCCCAGGACACGCAACTGGTGTTGCACTACAAAGTGTTGTCGCGGCTGCTCGACGAACACGGCCAGACCATCCCCGCCGGGCGTTTTCTGCCTTGGCTGGAGCGCTTCGGCTGGACTGCACGTCTGGATCGGCTGATGCTCGAGCGGGTATTGGAGCAAATGAGCGGGCATGAGGAATCGCTGGCGCTGAACCTGTCGTCGGCTACCCTGGCCGATCCGCAGGCGCAAAACAAAATCCTCGAGATACTGCGCTCGCATTCCAACCTCGGCCCGCGTCTGACCCTGGAAATTGGCGAAGAGCAACTGCCTGATCAGGCAGTGCTGGAGCAACTGACCCGGCGTCTGCGCGAACTGGGGTTCTCCCTGAGCCTGCAACGTTTCGGTGGCCGCTTCAGCATGATCGGCAACCTGGCCCGGCTGGGTCTGGCGTACCTGAAAATCGATGGCAGCTACATTCGGTCGATTGATCTGGAGAGTGACAAACGCCTGTTCATCGAGGCGATCCAGCGAGCGGCGCACAGCATTGACTTGCCCCTGATTGCCGAGCGGGTCGAGACAGAAGGGGAATTGTCGGTGATTCGCGAGATGGGGCTATATGGTGTGCAGGGCCAGCTGTTCGGCGAGCCCAAGCCCTGGAAGTAACTCTTGGCGTCGGGTTGTCAGTGACGCCTTCATCGCGGGCAAGCCCGCGACGACGGCTGGAACAGTCACTGAAGATCGATGATCAGATCAACCCGCTTTCATTCTCATCGATCAACTGACTCAACCCACCCAACGCCTCACGCGCCTGGGTCCGGTCCATCAGTTTGGCCTGGGCCGCCGGTGGCAGGTCGGTGACACGGATCACGCCTTTTTGGGTCAGCACCTGAATCAGGTCATCGAGTACCCGAATCATTTCAAAGTCGCTCTGCTTGAGCTGTTTGAGGCTGTTTTCCACAGCCGCGTTGGCAAACCAGGCCAGGATTTCATGATTGTCGGCCGCCAGCGTTTCCGTGGCCTCGGCGTAGGCGGCGGGTTCCACGCGTACCAACAGGCCCTGCGCATCGCGTTGCACGTAAAACATTGAGCATCCCTCAGAATTGAACCAGCGTCGTGCTGTCAGCAGCATAGGTCAACTGCGCGCCAGTATGTGGCGCGGCGACGAAATCGTCACCGGGCAGTGGACGCAAACATGACGGCCGCCCCCTAAGGACGGCCGTTTTCGTGCATCAGCTGTTGTTGTGATCGATCTTGATGGTCGGGTCGCTACCGGCAATCAGGTTGTGCAGGTTGGCGCTCGACCAGTTGTTGCCTTCCAGTTTGATCGTCACGTCCGGTGTGGCGGCGGCCGCATTGCCCGAGTTGAACTGGCCGGTTGTGCTGACTTGCAGCGACGACACGCCATCGACCGTGGAGATCTTCAGGAAGTTGTCGATGGTGCTGCCGGTTTCACCCTGCAACAGATCGCGCAGGTCGATCCGGTCACCTTCGCTGGCCTTGAAGTCCTTGATCACGTCGTTGCCGGTGTCGCCCGCTTTCCAGACGAAGGTGTCACCACCGGAACCACCGATCAGGATGTCGTTGCCCTGTCCGCCCATCAGCGTGTCGTTGCCGGTACCTCCGAGCAGGATGTCATTGCCCTTGCCTCCGTCGAGGGTGTCGCTACCGCCCGAACCGAACAGGATGTCATTGCCCGCCCCGCCCAGCAGGGTGTCGTTGCCGTCATGGGCACCGGACACATCGAACGCGTTGTAATGCTCGGTGATGTACTGGTGCACATTGCTGGTGGTGACGTTGCTGACGTCCACACCGGATTGCTGCGCCACGAAGGCTTGCATTGCCTGGTAACCCTCGCCGGCAATGCCGTTGAAGCTCACCAGATCGCCGAACAGAAGGTCGTTGCCGTCGCCACCGCTGACGGTGTCGTGACCCGGCATCGTCGCTTCGGTGTGGCCGATGATCGAGTTGGCCAGGTCCTTCGGATCAATGTTGGTTTGTGGCGATTGATTCGAGTCGTACGGCTTCAGGTCGTTGAGGCTCACTCCGCTGTTGAGGCCAATGGCCTCGACATTCGACAGGTTGCTCAGCAACGTAAAGCTGCCGGTTGAGTTGCTGGTGGTGTCCCAGTCGGTGCTACTGCCGTCGCCGTCACGACTCGAAAATTCGTAGGTTCCGTCACCCTGGGCACGCAGATACCCGAAGTCCTTGTATGACCAGCTACCTCCGTTGCCATTGCCATTGCCATTGCCGTTGTTGCCGTTGCTGCTCTTGGTCCAGACGGTCACATAGCCCGAGGCGGTAATGTCGATCTGGTGCGTGCTGTCGGGGAACAGGCTGATCGCTGTGCCCGGCTGATAGTTGCTGGTGGTGATCAGGCTATCGAGTGTTGTGCTGCCATACAGGGTCGGGTTGGTCGACTCGCCGCTTTGGTAGTAAGTTGGCTTGCCGTCAGTAATGAAATACGTGAGGTTCTTCGCCCCCGTGTTGGCCACGACGTCCGCACTCTGGAACCAGTTGGCCGTGGTTTTGAACACGTCCTCGTAGTTGGTGCCGCCGCCGGATGACATCGAGTCCAGAGTCGCCTTCAACTGAGTCAGCGCATTCGGGTCTTTGAGGTTCACCGATACCGACTTGTTGACCTGGGTGTCGAAGTCCACCAGGAAGATGTTCACTGTACCCGAGTTGCTGCCCAGGCTTTGCTTGAGGGTGTTGAACACCGACGTCAGCGAGTTCTTGGCCGAGTTGATCGACGAGGAACTCATACTGCCGGAGCTGTCGACCATGAAGGCGATATTGTAGTTCTGACCCGGTACGACCGTCAGCCCACCGATATCCGCTACCACGATGTCATTGGCATCGGTGCCGGTGACATTGTCATTATCTGCGGTGGCAGTGATCGGGTTATAGACCGCTGGATTGATCGTGATCGGAATTTGCGTCGTATTGCTGGCCGAATCACCCTGGCTCTCGGTCGAGACTGCCGTCACGGTCAGCGTGTTGGTGCCGGTGGCGTACGGTGCCGGGGTGTAGCTCAACTTGCTTACATCCCACCCGCTGAGGTTGACGACGCCGTTACCGGTTGTGCCGGTAAAGGTGTGCGTGCCATCGGTCAGGGTCGCACCTGCCGGGATGCCGCCGATCGAGGTAATGGTCTGGGTTTCAGAGCCATCAGTGTCCACTGACGTTACCTTCAAGCCCAACGCGATGCTGCTGTTCTCGGCCACCTGAGACGTGGTGGCGGTCACGATCGGTGTATCCGCGACCGCGGTCACACTGATGTCCAGCGTGGTGCTTGAACCGGTATTGGTGGTGTAGGTCACAGTCGGAACCTTGCCACTCCAATTGTCGGCAGGGGTAAAGCTGTAGTCACCGTTGGCACCGAGAGTCAGCCTGCCCACGTTTGCGATGGTGGCAGTGCCCCCCGCGGTGTACTCGATGCCACCAATAGTGAACTTGGTCACGCTGAGAACGTTGTCCACATCGCGGTCATTGGTCAGAACGTTACCGGCGGCGATCTTGTCCTCAAGGGTGGTTTCGAGGTCAGCAGCCAGCACACTCGGGTCATCGACTGGCGTGACGCTGATGTTCAGGGTCGAGGTGACGTTGGGTCCCAAGCCGTCGGTTACGGTGTAGGTGACGGTTGGCACCGCGCCGTTGTAGTTGGCGGCCGGGGTGAAGGTGTAAGCCCCGTTTGCTGCGATTACCAGGCTGCCGACGTTGGCGATGGTCGCGCTCTGGCCGGCGATGAAAGTGCCAGTAACACCGTCGATGGTGAAGTTGACCACGCTGACCGGGCCGTCGACGCTGCTCGTGCCGGTGAGGACGCTGCCGGTGAGGGCAGTGTCTTCCAGGGTCGAGACGGTTTCGTTGGCGTCGGCGAAGTTGTCGTTGACCGGCGTGACGCTGATATTCAGGGTCGAGGTGTCGTTCGGTCCCGAACCGTCGGTGACGGTGTAGGTGACGGTCGGCACCGTGCCGTTGTAGTTGGCTGCCGGGGTGAAGGTGTAGGCACCGTTGGCGCCGATCACCAGGGTGCCGACGTTGGCGATGGTCGCGGTCTGGCCGGCGATGAAAGTGCCAGTAACACCGTCGATGGTGAAGTTGACCACGCTGACCGGCCCGTCGACGCTGCTCGTGCCGCTGAGGACGCTGCCGGTGAGGGCCGTGTCTTCCAGGGTGGAGACCGTTTCGCTGGCGTCGGTGAAGCTGTCGTCGACCGGCGTGACGCTGATGTTCAGGGTCGAGGTGTCGTTCGGTCCCGAACCGTCGGTGACGGTGTAGGTGACGGTTGGCACCGCGCCGTTGTAGTTGGCGGCCGGGGTGAAGGTGTAGGCGCCGTTGGCGCCGATCACCAGGGTGCCGACGTTGGCGATGGTCGCCGTGGTGCCAGCGGCGTAGGTGGTTTCACCGATGGTGAAGTTAACCACGCTGACTGGCCCGTCGACGCTGCTCGTGCCGGTGAGGACACTGCCGGTGAGGGCAGTATCTTCCAAGGTCGATACCGTTTCGTTGACGTCGGTGAAGCTGTCATCGACCGGCGTGACGCTGATGTTCAGGGTCGAGGTGTCGTTCGGTCCCGAACCGTCGGTGACGGTGTAGGTGACAGTCGGCACCGTGCCGTTGTAGTTGGCGGCCGGGGTGAAGGTGTAAGCCCCGTTCGCCGCGATCACCAGGGTGCCGACATTGGCGATGGTCGCCGTGCTGCCGGCGGTGTAAGTGGTTGCACCGATGGTGAAGTTGACCACGCTGACCGGGCCGTCAACGCTACTCGTGTCAGTGAGCACACTGCCGGTCAAGGCGGTGTCTTCCAGGGTCGAGACTGTTTCGCTGGCGTCGGTGAAGTTGTCGTTGACCGGCGTAACGCTGATGTTCAGGGTCGAAGTGTCGTCTGTGCCGGAACCGTCGGTGACGGTGTAGGTGACGGTTGGCACCGTGCCGTTGTAGTTGGCGGCCGGGGTAAAGGTGTAGGCGCCGTTGGCGCCGATGACCAGGGTGCCGACGTTGGCGATGGTCGCCGTGCTGCCGGCGGCGTAGGTGGTTTCACCGATGGTGAAGTTAACCACGCTGACCGGGCCGTCAACGCTGCTCGTGCCGGTGAGGACACTGCCGGTCAAGGCGGTATCTTCCAGGGTCGAGACGGTTTCGTTGGCGTCGGTAACGTTGTCGTTGACCGGCGTGACGCTGATGTTCAGCGTACTGCTTGAGCCAGTATTGGTGGTGTACGTCACCTGTGGAACGTTGCCATTCCAGTCGGCAGCCGGCTTGAAGGTGTAGTCGCCGTTGCTGGCGATGATTAGCGTACCGACACCAGTGATGGTTGCGGTCTGGCCCGCCGTGAAACTGCCGTTGACCCCGTTCACGCTGAAGCTTGCGACGCTCAGGACATTATCGACATCGTGGTCGTTGGTCAGCACGTTGCCGATCGCGTTGTGATCTTCTTCGACGGTGATCTTGTCCGTCTGCAGCACGCTTGCGTCATCGACGGCAGCAACGTGCACCACCAGTGGCAGCGAGGTGCTCGCACTTGGGGCGTCGCCGTCTTTGGCGGTGGCCGTAACGGTCAGGGGAATGTCGCCATTGAAGTTCGTCGGCGGTGTCAGCTTGAGCGTGGACAGGTTCCAACCCGTAATGTCCACCGACGTCGAGCCGTCGGCAGCATTGAAGGTATGGTTGCCATCGGTGAGTATGGAGCCCGCCGGCAAGCCACTCAGTGTGAGAGTGAGCGTTTCCGAACCGTCGGCGTCATTGGTGTGGGCCTGGATGGTGGACAACAGGATCGCGTTGTCTTCAAGGCCAGAGTTGAGCACCTGAGTGACATTGATGTTGTCCAGCACGCCGCCCAGGCTGTTGCTGTCCCCGGCGCGGAATTCGAGATTCTGGTTGCCATCGGCAATGACCGGAACGTCGAAGCTGTAGTGCTGCATGCCCGTGGTCGAGGTGTTCAGGGTGCCAATGAGCTTGCCGCCCCAGTACACGTTGATAAGCGAATTATCTACGCCGGCACGCGGTGCATAGTCGAACGACACGTTATAGGTGGTGCCGGACTTCGCATCGATAGTGGTGTAGAGGTTGCTCGCATCACCGGCATTGCGCTCAAGTTCGATGACCTGGCTATTGCCGCCGGCACCGTAAACGCTGGCCTTGCCGATTTCGACCATACCTCCTTGGTTGTCCGTGTGCCAGACGCCGTTGCCAAGCTTGCTGACATCGACGTTGGTATTCGAACCGTTCACCGCGACTTCCTGGAAGTCGGTTGAGGCAACCATACCGCCACCGGTCAGTGACAGGCTCGGGGTATCGGTCACTGGCGCGACGACGATGGTGCCGGTCGCCGAAGTAGCAGAAGGCATGCCCCCGTTGTCGGTCGCACTGTAGGTGAAGCTGGTGGTGCCACTCCAGTCGCCGGTGGGTTTGAAGTAAACCGTTGCGCCATTAGCGGTTGCGGCGATCACGCTGCTGGTGGTCAACGCAATGGTCCCGGCCGCGTCTGCGTAAAAACTGCCATTGGCCGGCAGGCTGGTCAGGGTGAAGTGGTTGACGCTGCCGTCAATGTCATTTCCGCCGAGCTGCACGGCGATCACATGATCTTCATCACCGCTGGCCGAGGTGGAATTAACGGTCGGAGCGTCGTTGACCGAGTTGACCGTAATATCCAGCGTGCTGGTGGAATTGGTATTGGTTGTGTAGCTGATCTGTGGAACGGTGCCGTTCCAGTTTGCGGCAGGGGTGAAACTGTAATCGCCGTTGGTGGCGATAGTCACAGTACCTACGCCGCTGATAGTCGCGACTTGACCCGCAGTAAAGGAGCCAGGGACGCCTTGTATGGCGAATGTCGCGACACTCAGGGCGTTATCGACATCGATGTCATTGCCAAGCACATTGCCGATTGCAACGTGGTCTTCATCGACGGTCTTGGTATCTGCGATCAGAACGCTCGGGTCATCGACCGGGGTGACGCTGATGGTCAGGGTCGAGGTGACATTGCTGCCGGAGCCGTCGGTGACGGTGTAGCTCACGGTTGGCACGCTGCCGTTGTAGTTGGCGGCCGGGGTGAAGGTGTAAGCCCCGTTCGCAGCGATCACCAGGGTGCCGACGTTGGTGATGGTCGCGGTCTGGCCGGCGGTGAAAGTGCCAGCAACACCGTCGACGGTGAAGTTAACCACGCTGACCGGACCGTCAACGCTCGAGGTGCCGGTCAACACACTGCCGGTGACGGCGGTGTCTTCGTTGGTAGTCACGGTTTCACTGAGGTCGCTGAAGCTGTCATCGACCGGGGTGACGCTGATGGTCAGGGTCGAGGTGACATTGCTGCCGGAGCCGTCGGTGACGGTGTAGCTCACGGTTGGCACGCTACCGTTGTAGTTGGCGGCCGGGGTGAAGGTATAGGCGCCGTTGGCACCGATGACCAGGGTGCCGACGTTGGCGATGGTCGCCGTGCTGCCGGCGGCGTAGGTGGTTTCACCGATGGTGAAGTTCACCACGCTGACTGGCCCGTCGACGCTCGAGGTGCCAGTGAGGACGCTGCCGGTGACGGCGGTGTCTTCGGCGGTGGTTACGCTTTCGCTGAGGTCGCTGAAGCTGTCATCGACCGGGGTGACGCTGATGGTCAGGGTCGAGGTGACGTTGCTGCCGGAACCGTCGGTGACGGTGTAGCTGACGGTTGGCATGCTGCCGTTGTAATTTTCGGCCGGCGTAAAGGTATAGGCGCCGTTGGCGCCGATCACCAGGGTGCCGACATTGGCAATGGTCGCGGTCTGGCCGGCGGTGAAAGTGCCAGCAACACCGTCGATGGTGAAATTAACCACGCTGACCGGACCGTCGACGCTCGAAGTACCGGTGAGGACGCTGCCGGTGACGGCGGTGTCTTCGGCGGTGCTCACGCTTTCGCTGAGGTCGGTGAAACTGTCATCGACCGGGGTGACGCTGATGTTCAGGGTCGAAGTGACGTTGCTGCCCGAGCCGTCGGTGACGGTGTAGCTGACCGTCGGCACGCTGCCGTTGTAATTTTCGGCCGGGGTGAAGGTATAAGCGCCGTTGGCGCCGATCACCAGGGTGCCGACGTTGGCGATGGTTGCGGTGCTGCCAGCGGCGTAGGTGGTTTCACCGATGGTGAAATTCACCACGCTGACTGGGCCGTCAACGCTGCTCGTGCCGGTCAACACGCTGCCGGTGACGGCGGTGTCTTCGTTGGTGGTCACGCTTTCGCTGAGGTCGGTGAAGCTGTCGTTGACCGGGGTGACGCTGATGGTCAGGGTCGAGGTGACGTTGCTGCCGGAACCGTCGGTGACGGTGTAGCTCACCGTCGGCACGCTGCCGTTGTAGTTAGCGGCCGGGGTGAAGGTGTAGGCGCCGTTGGCGCCGATCACCAGGCTGCCGACATTGGCGATGGTTGCGGTCTCACCGGCTTGGTACTGGGTGCCGCCAACCGTGAAGTTAACCACGCTGACCGGACCATCGACGCTGCTCGTGCCGGTGAGGACGCTGCCGGTGACGGCGGTGTCTTCGTTGGTGGTCACGGTTTCGCTGAGGTCGGTGAAGCTGTCGTCGACCGGGGTGACGTTGATGGTCAGGGTCGAGGTGACGTTGCTGCCGGAACCGTCGGTGACGGTGTAGCTGACCGTCGGCACCGTGCCGTTGTAGTTAGCGGCCGGCGTGAAGGTGTAAGTGCCGTTGGCGCCGATCACCAGGGTACCGACGTTGGCAATGGTCGCGGTTTGGCCGGCGGTGAAAGTGCCAGCAACACCGTCGACGGTGAAGTTAACCACGCTGACCGGACCATCGACGCTGCTCGTGCCGGTGAGGACGCTGCCGGTGAGGGCAGTGTCTTCCAGGGTCGAGACGGTTTCGTTGGCATCGGCGAAGTTGTCGTTGACCGGCGTGACGTTGATGGTCAGGGTCGAGGTGTCGTTCGGTCCCGAACCGTCGGTGACGGTGTAGGTGACGGTCGGCACCGTGCCGTTGTAGTTGGCGGCCGGGGTGAAGGTGTAAGCCCCGTTCGCAGCGATCACCAGGGTGCCGACGTTGGTGATGGTCGCCGTGCTGCCGGCGGCGTAGGTGGTTTCACCGATGGTGAAGTTCACCACGCTGACTGGGCCGTCAACGCTGCTCGTGCCGGTCAACACACTGCCGGTGACGGCGGTGTCTTCGGCGGTGCTCACGCTTTCGCTGAGGTCGGTGAAGCTGTCATCGACCGGCGTGACGCTGATGGTCAGGGTCGAGGTGACATTGCTGCCCGAACCGTCGGTGACGGTGTAGGTGACAGTCGGCACCGTGCCGTTGTAGTTGGCGGCCGGGGTGAAGGTATAGGCGCCGTTGGCACCGATCACCAGGGTGCCGACGTTAGCGATGGTCGCCGTCTGGCCAGCGGTGAAAGTACCAGCAACACCGTCGATGGTGAAATTGACCACGCTGACCGGGCCGTCAACGCTCGAGGTGCCACTGAGGACGCTGCCGGTCACGGCGGTGTCTTCGGCGGTGGTCACGCTTTCACTGAGGTCGGTGAAGCTGTCATCGACCGGCGTGACGTTGATGGTCAGGGTCGAGGTGACATTGCTGCCGGAACCGTCGGTGACGGTGTAGCTCACGGTTGGCACCGTGCCGTTGTAATTTTCGGCCGGGGTGAAGGTGTAAGTCCCGTTGGCGCCGATCACCAGGGTGCCGACATTGGCGATGGTTGCGGTGCTGCCAGCGGCGTAGGTGGTTTCACCGATGGTGAAATTCACCACGCTGACCGGGCCGTCGACGCTGCTCGTGCCGGTGAGGACGCTGCCGGTGAGGGCGGTGTCTTCGTTGGTGCTCACGCTTTCGCTGAGGTCGGTGAAGCTGTCATCGACCGGCGTGACGCTGATGGTCAGGGTCGAGGTGACATTGCTGCCCGAGCCGTCGGTGACGGTGTAGCTGACCGTCGGCACACTGCCGTTGTAGTTGGCGTCCGGGGTAAAGGTATAGGCGCCGTTGGCGCCGATGACCAGGGTGCCGACGTTGGCGATGGTCGCCGCGCTGCCGGCGGCGTAGGTGGTTTCACCAATGGTGAAGTTAACCACGCTGACCGGCCCGTCAACGCTCGAGGTACCGGTCAACACACTGCCGGTGACGGCGGTGTCTTCATTGGTAGTCACGCTTTCGCTGATGTCGGTGAAGCTGTCATCGACCGGGGTGACGCTGATGGTCAGGGTCGAGGTGACGTTGCTGCCCGAGCCGTCGGTGACGGTGTAGCTCAC
>NZ_JAHBDE010000053.1:0-17213 GCF_019956175.1 Pseudomonas sp. BF-R-30
GTGTCAGGCAATACATATGTCTACTGATATACCGCCTTCGCGAGCAAGCCCGCTCCCACAGGGTGGGGTCAGTGCTGGTCTTTGGATTTGTGGTGTTCCAGGACGGTCACCGTCGCGGTGGTCCCGGCGCGCAATTTGTCTTTACCGGCATAGTCGGCATCGATCTCGATCCGCACCGGCACCCGTTGCGCCAGTTTGATCCAGGTGTAGCTGGGGTTGATGCTGGCCAGCAGACGGCCGCCCGGCAGGTTTTCCCGGTCGGCAATGGCGAAGGCAATGCTCTGCACTTTGCCGCCGAACGTTTCGCCACTCATCAACTCGATCTTGACCCGGTCGCCCTCTCCGATCCGCGGCAACTTGGTTTCTTCGAAGTAACCGCTGACATAGAACGACTCGCTGTCCACCAGCGCCAACAATGGGCCGCCAGCCGAGGCGTAATCACCCTCCCGGGTCAGCAGATTGGTGACATAACCGGTCACCGGGGAGACGACATGGGTACGCTGCAAGTCGAGCTCGGACTGGGTCAATGCCGCGATGGCCAGTTGCACGTTGGCCTGGGCCAACACCAGACTGGCCTGATTACGCATCAAGTCGGCCTGGGCCACCGACACGTCGGTGCTGGCTTTCTCCCACTCTTCACCGGAAATCGCTGAGCGATCCTTGAGCGTGCGCCGGCGCTGCTCCTCGCTCTGACGTTGTTTGAGCAACGCTTCGCTGGAGATAATCGCCGCCTGGGCCTGCCCTAGCGAGGCTTTCGCCACCTCCACCGCGCGCTTGGCATGCTCCACCGCCAGGGTGTAACGCGCCGGATCGATCTCCAGCAGCGCCTGGCCTTTGCTCACACGTTGGTTGTCCTGCACGGCCAGGCTGACGATTCGCCCCGAAACGTCGGCGGACAAGCTCACCACATCGGCACGCACCCGGGCATCCCGGGTCCAGGGTGCGCGGGTGTAATGCTCCCAGGCGAACCAGCCCAGGATGAAGGCCAGCATTACCACCGCCACCGTCGTGAGTCGGGAAAAGATGTTCTTCAAGGCTTCAGGCTCCCATGACCAGAATCAACGTGGCGCAGACGCAGGCGTACAACGCGCCTTCGAACAACGCCTCGTGCCAGACAAACTGCAGCACGCCAAGGCGCCGCAATGTCCAGTCCAGCAACAGGAAAATCGGCAAGCCCAGCAGCAGCGCCTGGGCAATCGGGGGCAGATAGGCACCACCCACTTCCAGATCAATGGGCAAGGACAGGTTCTCCTTCAAGGCCTGAGGGTTGAAAGTGGCCGCGATAGCGTTCCACGAACGACACCACGATCAGCAGTGCCACACGCATGCGGAACACCGACCACAGGTGCTCGTGAACATCGGTGTGCAGGGCATCCAGGTCGTCGCCCAAGGTGTGGAGGCTATCAAGCACCTGCACCACTTCGACCCCGGGCCGACCGGCAACCAGCCTGCCCGTTTCCCGGACTGTCGAAAACAGGCGACGTTGCAGATCCGGACTCAGCAGTGCGTTGTTCTGCCCTTGCTGCCGCAGCTGATTCAAGGCGATACCCAATGCCATGCAGGCCAGGCTGACTTGAAACAGCTCGCGCGATTGTGGCTCCCGGGTCGCCGGCAGTAGCCCCAACATCATGGTCAGGCGGTCAACCATACGGCTCTCGAACGCAAACTGCTGTTCATCGCTCGCCGACGTTTTCAGCAAGGCGTACACCTGCTCGCAGTTCTCTTTGTAGAGCCGGCGCATGCGAAAATCCGGCCTGAACGGAAAGATCAGCGCATAGACACTCAAAGCCAGCACGGTCGCACAGGTATAGGCACCGGCAAACTCGAACCACTGGCTCGCGGTGTTTTGACCAATCCCCACATTCAACGGGCCAAGCAACAAAAACGTCGTGAGCCCCAGGCCAATCCCGGTACCTGTGGTGGGTGGACTGGCCAGCCCCACCGCTACGGCGTAGAGCAAGGGCGCCAGCAGCAAGGCAAGCATCTCGAAATTGCTGATCATCGGCACAAACATGAACTGAAGGAGCGCCGAGGCCACCAGTGCCAGCCCGAATCCCCTGGCATAGCTTTGAACAGCCAGTAGCGGTCGGGGAAACGTCGACATCAGCGAGCAAAGGATGCCCACCAGCACCATCCCGGCTCGCGCACCGTCCCAGCCGGTTTCGATCCAGATCAGGCCGGCGATCAACAGCGCGCTAAAGGCCCGGACGGCATTCATCGTCGCCAGGGTGAAGTCCAGATGCAGCGGATTTTCCCGCCCGCGAAACACGCTGCTGGCGGGTCGCCCGCTCTGGATGGCATCGCTCAGCTCCAAAATCTGTTCAAGCTGCTGCAACAGCCGCGCCTGCTCCCAGCGCAGCGACCAGGCCAGCGAACGCAAGGTGGCCGGCAGCGGCTCGGTCAATTGTTCGGCCCTGTAGGCCAGCTCATCAAAGCGTTGTTGCAGCGATGTGAAATGATGGCGCTTTTCACTGGACAGCGAACGCCCCTCCCGCGCCAGTTCATCGAGAAAGGCCAGCTCTTCGGCACGCAGCCGTTGAATCTCTTCAGGCAACTCGCCCTCCCAGCGCTCGGTCAACAACAGCCGCTGGTGGCGCAAGGCGGTCAGCCGCGCGGTCAACAGCACCAATTGGTTGCCCAGCAGTTGCACCAGACCGTTGGCACTGCGTAACCGTGGCGCATCGAAATACATGTGCCGGCGCACGCCCTCCAGGCCACTGATCTGGCCCAGCAGCTGCATTTGCCGCTGCTGGAATTCGGCTTCGCTCTCTTCGGTGCGAATGACGGCGCTGGCGTGGGTGGCCAGCAACCGGGTGATTTGGTCGATTTTGGCGAAGTAATCCCGGGCCACGGCTTCAGGCCTGGCGGTGAGCAGGCTGACCACGCACACACAGGCAACCGCCAGCAGCGTCTCCGTGACGCGGGTCACCGCCAGCAAAAACATGCCGCCCTGATCCGGCACCGCCAGCAAGGCCACCACCACGGCGGTGTAGCCGCTAAGGACAAACGCCTGGGAGCTGGTGTAGCGCAACAAGGTGCCACCGGCTGTGCACAGCGCCAGCCACAACGCCAGGGTGGCGATGAACGGCAGCGGTGCCTGGGGAAAGATCGCCATGATCAACACCGCCACGGCCGCCCCCAGCGTGGTGCCGATCACCTGGCCAAAACTGCGGGCCAGCACCATGCCAGCCAGTGGCTGGCTGATGATGACCACGGCCATGATCGACCACTTGGGCTGGTCCAGATCGAACAAAAACGCCAGGTACAGGGTCAACAACCCGGCCGCGATGGTTCGCAAGGCAAACAGCAACACCCCGGGGCCGGGGTTGAAAATCGCCTTGAAGTATTGCAACAACGCTTGCATGGGAACACCCGTCGAGACACCTCCAGCAAGCGTAGTCACTGCTGCGGTGCCTCGAGAGGTTTTGCCATCGACGCAGCTTGCCGGCCCGAGGAATGTCGGCTGAAGGGCTGTTCAACGGTTTGAATCGTCAGTGAGCGTCGTCAAGGTTTGACTCAAAGCCTGGCCTGACCGAAGCTTGCGCCTTTGCAAAAGCTTGCCAGCTTCCGGATTCCTGCATGCCCAAGTCCCGCCGCCTTCTGTTTATCAGCCTCTTCGCCCTGCTCGTCATCGGCGGTGTCTGGTTTTCCCTGCGCGATACTACCCCGGTGGTTCCCGAAGCCATCCAGCACGGCTACAGCGAAGCGCTGGCGGCTGCCAGGGCCGGCCAACCGGGTGCGGCGCGGGTGCTCTATCAGCAATTGGCCCGTCCGGACCTGTCCCCCAAACGTCGTATCGGGTTGCATGCCGAGCTGCCCAACTATCCAAGCTCGGTGGCCCTGAAGCTGGCGGATGCCGACTTGCAGAACGAGTCGCCCGAGGTGCGTATCGCGGCGATCAAAAGCATCAGCGGCCTGGTACCGAACGGTCAGCGCAGTCTGCTGCTGGGGCCATTGCTCGATGACAGCGAACAAAGCGTGCGGCTGGCGGCGATCAACGCGCTGCTGGGGTTGTCCCCGGATGAACTGGGTTTGTATTTCGGGCCGTTGGAACAAGCCATCGATGCCTGGGAGCAAGTGCTCAAGAGCGCACCGCAAAGTGCCGAAAACCAATACCAACTGGCCCGACTGCACTTGCACAACGCCGAGCTCAAGCAAGCGCAACAGGCGCTGGACAACACCCTGCGCCTGGCGCCGGACAACCTGCCGGCGCTGGTACTGCAAATCGAAGTGCTGGATAAACAGGGCCAGAACGACGCTGCCCGGCAACTGTTGGCCAGGCAACTGCAGGCACAACCCAACTCGGCCTACCTGCAACACGCGTTGGGGCTCTGGCTGCTGCATCACGAGCAAAGCGAATTCGCCCTGCTCGGCCTGTCCAAGGCCGTTGAACTTGAGCCCAATAACCGGGACTACCGCTACGACCTGGCCACCACGTTGCACAGTGAGCAGGAGCTCGAAGCGGCGCAGAAACAGTTGCAGGAAATCGTTCAGCGCCATCCGAACGATCGCAAGGCCCGGGTGCTGCTGATCAACTACTGGAAGGAAAGCGGGCAACTGCAAAACGTGCAGATTCTGTTGGCCCAACTCGAACAGATGAACCCCGATGATCCGGCGTTGCAACAAGGGCTTTGACCCCGACTGAAATTTCGTTGAACCGTCGTCCTGGCCAAGGGTCAAGTGAACAGGCAGCCCGTTGTGGCACTTCGCAGCAACTGCCTCGTTGAACCTGGCCATATGAGGACGCTTGTTTGTCTCTATCCAACGATTTGAACCGAGACAAGGCCGCCACCGGTATCGAAGGTCTGGACGATATCCTCGATGGCGGACTGTCCCGCGGACATGTGTTTTTGCTCGAAGGCGAGCCGGGCACCGGCAAGACCACCGTGGCGCTGCACTTCCTGTTGGCAGGCGCGCAAGCCGGCGAACGCTCCTTGTACATCACGCTCTCTGAAACCGAACGCGAGCTGCGCCAGGGCGCCTTGTCCCATGGCTGGGAGATGGACGAAAACGTCCATATCTTCGAACTGACGCCCCCGGAAAACCTGCTCAATGCCGAACAGCAGCAGACACTGCTCTATTCCTCCGACCTGGAACTGGGCGAAGCCACCCGCCAGATCTTCGAGGTGGTCGAGCGGGTCAAGCCGACCCGCGTTGTCCTGGACAGCCTTTCCGAGATTCGCCTGCTGGCACAAAGTTCGCTGCGCTACCGTCGGCAGATACTGGCCATCAAGCATTATTTCGTGCGTTACGACGCCACGGTGTTGCTGCTCGATGACCTGACCGCCGAGTCCCTGGACAAAACCGTGCACAGCGTGGCCCACGGCGTGATTCGCCTGGAAGAATTGACCCCGAACTACGGCGCCGAGCGACGTCGCATCCGCGTGGTCAAGTACCGCGGCCAGAAGTACCGCGGCGGCTTCCATGACTTCACCATCACGGGCGATGGCGTGCGTGTATTCCCGCGCCTGGTGGCCGCCGAACATCGCGGTCAATACCTGCGTCAGCAATTGACCAGCGGCATCCGGGAAATGGATGCGCTGCTGGGCGGCGGTATCGAGACGGGTTCCAGCACCTTGATTCTCGGCCCGGCGGGGACCGGCAAATCGCTGATCGCCATGGTGTTCGCCGCCGCGGCCGTGGCCCGGGGCGAAAAAGCCGCGCTATTCATTTTCGATGAAGAGTTGGGGTTGTTGTTCGAGCGCATGAAGAACATCGGCATCGATTTGCAGGCCCTGCTAGACAGCGGCAATTTGCTGATCGAACAAGTGGACGCGGCCGAACTGTCCCCCGGCGAGTTCTCCCACCGGGTCCGGCGCTGCGTGGACGAAGGCAATATCAAGACCGTGGTGATCGACAGCATCAACGGCTATCAGGCGGCGATGCCGGAAGAGAACGCCTTGGTACTGCACATGCACGAGCTACTGCTGTACCTCAATCGCCAGGGCGCCGCGACCTTCATGACGGTCGCCCAGCACGGCCTGGTCGGCGACATGCAGACACCGGTCGACATCACCTACCTGGCCGACACAGTCATTCTGCTGCGTTACTTCGAAGCACTGGGCAAGGTGCGCCGGGCCATTTCGATCATCAAGAAACGTACCGGCAGCCATGAGTCGACCATCCGTGAATACCGCATCAGCGCCCGGGGCATGACCATCGGCGAGCCCCTGGAAGCCTTTCAGGGCGTATTGCGCGGCGTACCCACGTATCTCGGCGCCAGCAACCCGTTGCTCGCGGACGAAATCCCGTGACGGACATGCAAGCGACGTCCGAGCGCGCAATCATCCTTGCACCGCGAGGGCGCGACGGCCAGATCGCCCTGATGATGCTCAACGAGGCCGGGTTTCACGGGGTGATCAGCCCCGACCTGCCCGGATTGTGCGCCGAACTGGAACAGGGTGCCGGCCTGCTGCTGATCTCTTGCGAGGCATTGTTGGGCGCTGATCTGGAACCGCTGATCCACCTGATAGAACAGCAGCCCGCGTGGTCGGATCTGCCGATCGTGTTGATGACACACCATGGCGGCCCGCAACAGAACCCGGCATCGCGCTTCGGCCCGCAATTGGGCAACGTGACCTTCCTCGAACGACCATTTCACCCGGTCACACTGATCAGCCTGGTCACCACGGCCCTGCGCGGGCGGCGACGACAGTACGAAGCCAGGGATCGGTTGATTGACCTGAGCCAGAGCGAATTACGCCTGCAGAACACCCTCGAAACCCTTGAACAGCAGGTGCAAGAGCGCACCGCGCAACTGCGTCACAACGAGGAAGCGTTGCGCCAGTCGCAGAAAATGGAGGCCGTCGGCCAGCTCACCGGCGGCATCGCCCATGACTTCAACAACATGCTGACCGGTATCATCGGCAGCCTGGAGTTGTTGCGTCGACGCCTGGCCCGGGGGCGAACCGAAGACCTGGACAGCCTGATCGATCTGGGGGTGACTTCGGCCAATCGCGCGGCGGGCCTGACCCACCGCCTGCTGGCGTTTTCCCGGCGCCAGTCGCTGGATTCGAAACCCGTGGAGATGAACACCCTGGTGATCTCCATGGATGAACTGCTGCAACGCAGCATCAACGAAACCATTCGTCTGGACATGCAACTGGACGACCACCTGTGGGTGGCCCAAGCCGACCCCAATCAACTGGAAAGCGCCCTGCTCAACCTGGTGATCAATGCCCGCGATGCCATGCCCAATGGCGGCAGTCTGGTGGTCTCGACATCGAACCAGCACTTTGACGAGGATTTCACCCAAGGCCAGGGCAATCTCGATGCGGGTGACTATGTGGTGCTCTGCGTGACGGACACCGGCTGTGGCATGCCGCAAAGCACCATCAACCGCGCCTTCGACCCCTTCTTCACCACCAAGCCCATCGGCCAAGGCACCGGGCTGGGGTTATCAATGATCTATGGTTTCAGCAAACAATCGGGAGGTCACGTCGCCATCCAAAGCGTCGTGGGCGAAGGCACCACGGTGAGCCTGTTCCTGCCACGCTTCGGTGGAGACCTGCCCCGGGACCATCCATTGGACGTCGAACAGTCACCTTTGGCCAGGAGTGGCGAGACGGTGTTGATTGTCGAGGACGATCCGGCGGTGCGGGTGCTGGTCAGCACGGTGTTGAGCGATCTGGGTTATGCCTACGTCGAGGCTTGTGATGGCGATAGCGCTGTGCCGATACTCGATTCGGCCCAGCGCATCGACCTGCTGATCAGCGATGTCGGCTTGCCCGGTATGAATGGCCGGCAACTGGCGGAAATCGGCCGGCAGTTGCGTCCCGAGCTGAGGGTGCTGTTCATCACCGGCTACGCCGAGCACGCCGCGGTGCGTGGCGGGTTCCTCGATCCGGGCATGCAGATGATCACCAAGCCGTTTACCTTCGACCTGTTGACGGCGAAGGTCAGGGAGATGATCAGGGCCTGAAGGCTTACGAAAGCATGTCCTGCATCAATTCCTGCAATTTATCCAGATCGAAAGGTTTTTCCAGGATCGGTGCCTTGTGCGTAATCGGGCTGTCGGTCTCGCGGATTTCCTGGGCATAGCCACTGATGAAGATCACCTTGAGTTCCGGTCGCAGTTTCACCGCGGGCTCGGCGATCTGTACACCGGAGATTCCTCCGGGCAGGCGGAAGTCGGTGATCATCATGTCCAGGTGCGGTTTGCTCGCCAGGATTTCGAAAGCCTGCTCGCCGTTTTCGGCCTGCAATACGCGGTAACCCTCGCCCGACAGATAAGCGGACAGCACCATCAGAATCGAGGGATCGTCCTCGACGACGAGTACTACATCTTGTGCATCTTCGCTCATGGGAAGCCTTTGCTCGGTCAATTGCTGCTGATAGACCGTGGGGTCGACCAGAGGTTGCGTTTATCCGGTTGTTTTCCTACAGCGGCAGACAAACGCGAAACAAGGCGCCTTCGCCGATCCTGCTCTGGACGGTAATAGTACCGCCATGGGCGGCCACAATCTGCTCTGAAATAAACAATCCCAGGCCCAGCCCGGCGACGGCGTGCCTGGCCGATACCCGCTCGAACTGCTGGAAGATCCGCTTCTGGTTTTCCTCGCTGATGCCAATCCCTCGATCCTGCACGTCCACCAACGCCTGGCCACCTTCACTGTAGACTTTCACCGAGATCGGGCTCTTGGCCCCGTAGCGCAAGGCGTTGGTCAGCAGGTTGGAAATGACCTGTTCAATTCGAACCTCGTCCCAGTTTCCGATCACCGGTTGAGTGGCATCGAGCGAGACCGACGCTTCGGCGGCGTCGATCTGCTGGGAAAAGTTGTGCAACAGCTCGCGAACCAGCGTTGAAAGGTCAAAGCGCTTGGGCCGGATAGACAACTTTCCGGTGCGAATGCGCGAGACATCGAGCATGTCTTCAATCAATCGAATCAGGCTTTTGATCTGCCGCTCGTCGCGGTCGACCATCGCGTGCATCTTGTCCAGGGTGAAGGCGGCGGAGTTGTCCCGGGCCAGGTGCATCTTGCGCAACTGGGTTTCAAGGATCAGGCCGTTGAGCGGCGTGCGCACTTCGTGGGCGACGATGGACATGAAGTCATCGCGCATGCGTACCGCCTGCTCCAGTTCCAGTTGAGTGCTTTGCAATCGCTTGAGCAGGGTCTCCTGTTCGCGGCGACTTTGCTCAAGGGCCAGCACTTGTTCCTTCATCGCCTTGCTCTGGCGATAGAGGTCGACGAACACATTGACCTTGCTCTTGACCGCCTGGAGGTCCAGCGGTTTGTACAGGAAATCCACGGCACCGCTTTCATAGCCCTTGAAGGCGTAATTGAGTTCACGCCCGGCGGCGCTGACGAAAACGATCGGGATGTTCCTGGTTTTTTCCGTGCCGCGCATCAACTCGGCCAGCTCGAAGCCATTCATGCCGGGCATCTGCACATCGAGGATGGCCAAGGCGAATTCGTGTTGCAACAGCAGGGACAAGGCCTCGTCGGCGGACAGCGCCTTGTACACAATGCGGTCCTCACGCTTGATCAGCGCTTCGAGCGCCAACAGATTCTCCGGCAGATCGTCCACGATCAGCAGTTTGGCCTGGATATTACTCAGCATGCGATTCGTTCCAGCTCGACAAGCAGACGGCCGATGCCGTGTCCAGAAATGATCGGAAGTGCATAGCCTTCGCGCAGCGGGCCGGGGATGTTCAACAGCGCCTCGACGCCACCGGCGCAGGCACCGATCACGATCGCTTCGATAGCCGGAATTTTCGTTGCACTTTTCATGATTTTCGATAGATCCGTTCTTGTTTGACCAGCGGCTCGAACTGATCGCCGAAGGCTGAGAAATCCGGGGTTTCCTTACTGCCCAGCACCAGGAAACCGCGATGGCAGAGGGACTCATGAAACAGCCCGAACGCCCGACCTTGAAGACTTTTATTAAAATAAATCAGTACGTTACGGCATGAAATTAATTGAGTTTCGGAGAATACGCTGTCCGTCGCCAGGCTGTGATCGGCGAAGGTCACGTTCTCGCGCAGGGTCTTGTCGAAAATCGCGTACCCATAGGCCGCCGTATAGTAGTCGGCAAACGAACTCTGGCCACCGGCCTGCTGGTAATTAGCAGTGTAGGCGCGGACGTTCTCCATCGAGAAAATCCCTTGCCTGGCCTTTTCCAGCGAGCGCGGATTGATGTCGGTGGCGTAGATGATGGTACGGTCCAGCAGGCCTTCTTCGCGCAGCAAAATGGCCATCGAATACACCTCTTCACCGGTGCTGCATCCGGCGATCCAGATCTTGATCGAAGGGTAGGTTCGCAGCAGCGGCACCACTTCCTTGCGGATGGCCAGGAAGTGCGAGGGATCGCGAAACATTTCGCTGACCGGAATGGTCAGCAACTGCAGCAGTTGCATGAACGCGGCGGGATCGTGCAGGACCTTTTCCTGCAACGCCGAGATGGTGTTGCACTCGAACTGACTCAACGCATGGTCGACCCGGCGTTTGATCGAAGCGCCGGAGTAATCGCGAAAATCGTAGCTGTACTTGAGATAGATCGCCTCGATCAACAACCGCAGTTCGATTTCGCTGTTTCGATCCACTGAAAAATTGCGCTCCACTAGATACGTTCCATCTTCGGTAACCACACACGAATCAGCGAAAACAGGCGATCGAGGTCGATGGGCTTGGCCAGGTAATCGTTGGCGCCGGCCTGCAGGCAGCGCTCCTGATCGTCCTTCATGGCCTTGGCCGTCACGGCGATGATCGGCAGCTTGCGCCAGCGCAGATTCTTGCGGATTTCAACGGTGGCTTCAAAACCATCCATTTGCGGCATCATCACGTCCATCAACACCAGATCGATGTCTTGCACCTCATTCAATCGTTCAATCGCTTCGCGGCCGTTGCGGCCAATGACCACGACTGCGCCCTTTTGCTCCAGCGCGCTGGTGAGGGCGAAAATGTTGCGCACATCGTCATCCACCAGCAGCACCTTGCGGCCTTCGAAGACCTTGTCGCGGCTGCGGGCGACCTTGAGCATCTTCTGCCGTTCATGGGACAACCGTGATTCGACTTTGTGCAGAAAAAGCGTCACCTCATCCAGCAACCGCTCCGGCGAGCGTGCGCCCTTGATGATGATCGAACGCGAATACTTGCGCAGTTCGGCCTCTTCATCCCGGGTCAGGTTGCGCCCGGTATAGACGATGACGGGCGGAAAGGAACAGATGTCTTCGGTGGACATGCGCTTGAGCAGGTCATTGCCGAGCATGTCGGGCAGCTTGAGGTCGATGATCATGCAATCGAAGACGGATGAGCGCAGCAGGTCCAGCGCCTCCTGCGCCAGGCCAACAGCGGTGATCTCGATGTCATCGTCGCCGATCAGGCGGGCAATGCTGTCGCGCTGCACGTCGTCGTCCTCGACCAGCAGCACGCGCTTGACCTTCTGGGTCAACTTGGCCTCAAGGCGTGCAAACACATCCTTGAGTTCCTCGCGGGTGGTCGGTTTGACCACGTAGCCGATGGCGCCCATGTGCATCGCCGCCTCGACCCGGTCTTCGACCGAAATCACATGCACCGGGATGTGCCGGGTTTCGGCGTGTTCCTTCAAACGTTGCAGCACGCTCAGGCCGGAATGATCCGGCAGGCGCATGTCCAGCAGGATCGCATCGGGGATGAACGCCTTGGCCAGGTCGTAGCCTTCGTCGGCGCCGTGAGCCACCAGGCACTGATAACCCAGTTCATGGGCCAGGTCGTAGAGGATGTGCGCAAAGTTCGGCTCATCCTCTACCACCAGAATGCAGCGTTTGGTGAACGGCCCTTTGTTGCGGTCGTCGTCGAAGCGCGGAATGTCGACTTCGGCCACCAATGGCGACAACATGGGCGGCGATACACTCGACACAGCCGCCACAGGAACGGCTCGCATCGGTTCGACAGGCACTTCGCCCGGTTCCACGTACTGCTGTGGCAAGACCAGGGTAAACACACTGCCCTGTCCCGGCGTGCTGGTCACGCTGATGGAGCCGCCGAGCAAGGCCGCCAGGTCACGGGAAATCGACAACCCCAGCCCGGTGCCGCCGTAACGCCGATTGGTGGTGCCGTCGGCCTGACGGAACGCTTCGAAGATGCTTTCGTGCTGATCCACCTCGATGCCGATCCCGGAATCGCGGATGCTGAACGCGATGCCGTGATTCGGCGCCGTGGCGACGGACAGGCTGACGCTGCCGTTTTCCGTGAATTTCACCGCGTTGGACAGCAGGTTCTTGAGCACTTGCTCCAGACGCTGGCGGTCGGTGAACAGCATCAACGGCGCACCGTCCTGCATATCCACCCGGAAATCCAGTTGCTTGTCCGTGGCCAATGGCTGGAACAGGCCGTGCAGGCCATCCACCAGGCGCGCCACGCTGGTGTTCTCCGGACGGATTTCCAGCTTGCCGGCCTCGACTTTGGAAATATCCAGAATGTCGTTGATCAGGTTGAGCAAGTCGTTGCCGGCGGAGTAGATCGACTCGGCGAATTGGACTTGCTCGGCAGTGAGGTTCTCTTCCGGGTTTTCCGCCAGCAGCTTGGCCAGGATCAACGAGCTGTTCAGCGGCGTGCGCAGTTCATGGGACATGTTGGCGAGGAATTCGGACTTGTACTTGCTCGAGCGCTGCAATTCTACCGCGCGTTCTTCGAGCTGGATCTGGGCCTGATTGAGTTCGGTATTCTTCAGGTCCATGGCGTCGCGCTGCTCGGCCAGTACTTCTGCCTGCTCGGCGAGTTGTTCGTTGGTCTGCTCCAGCTCCACCTGCTGGGTTTCCAGGTGCGCCTGGGACTCCTTGAGAATCCGCGACTGCTCTTCGAGCTCTTCGTTGGCGGTCTTGAGTTCTTCCTGCTGAACCTGCAATTCTTCGTTGAGTTGCTGGGTTTCGGCCAACACCTCCTGCAAACGCTGGCGATAGCGTGCCGCCTCGATCGAGGTGCCGATGTTGCCGGCAATCAGCTCAAGCAATTCAACGTCACGGTCGGTCAGTGGACGCAGAAAGCCCAACTCGATCACGCCATTGACCCGCTCGTCGTCGCTGGTTGGCACCACCAGCACACTGCACGGCAGACCGTCACCGAGGCCGGAGCTGACCTTGAAGTAATCTCCCGGCACCTCGTCCAGGCGAATCAGCCGTGCCTGTTGCGCCACCTGGCCGACAATGCCTTCTTCGCTGTAGATCTGCTGTTCACGCCCTTCCTGTTCACGGGAAAAACCATAAGTGGCGATGCGCTTGAGGCCGCCATGGTCTTCGCGCACATAAATAGCCGCCACGGCGGTGCCCAGGTACTGCGCGCAGAATTGCAGGATATTGCGACCCAGCATGCTCAGGCTCAATTGTCCCAGCACCTGCTCGGCCAGCTCGGTCTGGCCGTTACGCAGCCAGGCCTGTTGCTCCAGACGATGGGCGCTGGCCTGTTGGGCGGCAAGGTTGACGCTGTAGTTCTGCGACAGGGTCAACAAATCGCGGCGCCCGACGTACGCCAGCAACCCGCTGACCCCGGCTATGAACAACAGGTAGAGACTGATGCTCATGATGGTGGTGCCGCGCACTTCGTCATTGCGCGATGCGCGCAACTGTTGCTCGGTGTCGATCACCGCCTCGAACTGCTTGCGAATTTCATCGGTCAGGCGCTTACCGCGTCCGGCCTTGACGATGGCGCGATAATCACCGCTGCTGCGTTGCAAATCGATCATCGATTGCGCGTAGTTGGTCCATTCCAGCTGCAAGGCCCGCAACCGTAGCAAGCGATCAGTCTGCACCGGGTTGTCGGCGGTCAGTTCAAGCAAGGTGTCGAGCGCGACGGCGATGCGCGGCTTGGCGGTTTCGTAGGGATCGAGGAAATGCTCGTCGCCACTGAGCAGGAAACCGCGCATCCCGGTTTCCAGATCCACGGTCAGCTTGACCGCTTCATTGGCGTTATTGATCACCCGGTCGGTGTGCTCCACCCACTGGATGGTCGACAGCAAATAGCTGATCAGCGACACGAAAAACACAGCGCTGATAAGACCCAGACCCAACGGCAGGCTGATGTTACGGCTCAGGAGTTTACGAAATCGTTGCTCATCAACCGAGGACGCTGAGGTCATGGGGCAGGCCTTGTCGAACTGTCAGAATGCAAGGAGTTTGCCCCAAAACTGGCAAATTGATCCAATTATCTGACATGTTTGCGCGCAAGGTCCTACATTGCACTGCTCCCGCGTTATCCTTGCCTGGCCTGTACCGCCAATCCTTTTTCCATCGCGCAGGGAACTTGTCGGGATCCGCCACTTACTCATGCAAGAGGCCGGTGATTTCCAGCGACCGGCAATGCCAATCTTTTTCGGGAATTCGACCATGTCATCCGCCAACGCCTCCACCATCCTTGTCGTCGAAGACGATGCCATCGTGCGCATGCTGATCGTCGACGTCCTGGAAGAACTGGAATTCAAGGTGCTGGAAGCCGATGGCAGCGAACAGGCACTGGTGATGCTCAAGGACGCGAACCAACACATTGACCTGATGATGACCGATGTTGGCCTGCCGGTCATGGACGGACGCGAACTGGCCAATGAAGCAAGAGTTTTACGTCCAGCCCTTCCGATATTGTTCGCCAGCGGTTATGCCGAAAACATCGACGTGGCCGACGACATGCACCTGATCGGCAAACCCTTCTCCATTGATCAGTTGCGCGACAAGGTCAAAAGCATTCTCGAGTGATGCTGCGCTGCGCTGTGGTTTAATGCGCGCCTTTTTCATCCCTGTCCTGTCTTCGCTTCAAGGAAATCCCGTCCATGATTGAGCCCCGCGCAACCAAAGTCCTGGTCATTGGTTACGTCTGGCCCGAGCCCCGCTCTTCCGCGGCCAGCGGGCATGTCATGCAGATTCTCGACGTTTTCCTGGACCAGGGCTGGGACATCACGTTCAGCAGCCCGGCAGGCTTCGGCGAGCAACGTGCAGACCTGACAGCGTTGGGTATTGACGAAGTACCCATCGAACTGAACAACAGCAGTTTCGACGCATTTATCAGCGAACTGGCGCCGGATATCGTGTTGTTCGACCAATTCATGATGGAGGAACAGTTCGGCTGGCGGGTCGAGAAACATTGCCCCGATGCCTTGCGCGTACTCGAAAGTTGCGACCTGCAAAGCCTGAGGCTGGGTCGGCATCAACGTCTCAAGGAGCGTTTGAAGGCCAGTGACGACAACAATGACTTCAACGAACTGTTCGCCCCGGCGGCGCGCGAAGAGTTCGAACACATGGCCGATACCGATCTGGCGAAGCGCGAGATCGCCTCATTTTATCGTTGTGATTTGACGCTGATGGTTTCCGAAGTGGAAGTCGAATTGCTGGTCGAGCAGTTCAGGTTTCCCCGCAACCTGCTGCACTGGTGCCCGTTGATGGTCGATCTGCCGACCAGCGCGCCAGTAGAGTACGAAGATCGCGCGCATTTTCTGCACATCGGCAACTTTCGCCACGCGCCCAACTGGGATGCCGTGCTCTGGCTGAAAACCGCGATCTGGCCGCTGATTCGCGCGCTACTGCCTGATGCGCAGTTGCACATCTACGGCGCGTATACCCCGCCCAAGGCTACCGCCCTGCACAACGCGGCACAGGGTTTTCATGTGATGAACTGGGCGGAAGATGCCTTGCACGTGATGTCGAAAACGCGGGTGTGCCTGGCACCGCTGCGTTTCGGTGCAGGTATCAAAGGCAAGATCGTCGATGCGATGCTCTGCGGCACGCCCAATGTGACCACGCCGGTCGGCGCAGAAGCCATGCACGGTGAAGAGCCCTGGCCCGGTGCCGTAACCCGTACGGCGCGCGAGTTCGCCGACAGCGCCGTGCAACTTTATCAAGACAAGACTCAGTGGCTGGCTGCCCAGGCGCAGGCCCGGCACTTGTTGGCCAGCCGCTACCCGCAGTCCAGCCATGGCCCTGCGTTGATTGAAAGGCTGATCGAATGCCAAAGGAATCTGCCACACATCAGGCGCGATAACTTCACCGGCAGCATGTTGCGCCATCATCAGCACAAAAGTACCCAGTATATGGCGCAATGGATCGAGGCGAAGAACCGCAACCAGGCAGACGCCTTGTAAGGCTCGTCCTTATCCCCAACAAAAACGCCGACAAGATACTGGCTGTATCAGGTCGGCGTTTTGCATTTCAGGGTGGCTAACATGATCAAGACACAAGGACGCTGTACATAAATAGCACCTCTGCTTTTGTCAGCCCGGCTAGTTTTGGACTTCCTGGAACTTGCCAGTGCACTCAGACAAAGGATCCACCATGACGGTTAGAAACGCGGAATTTCTCTACAAACAGAACTGGATGAGCAATATCCTCGACGTAGACATATTAAAACTCACCGATATTGTCTGGCCCTGCGCCCATAACGCGGGCATGGACAAAAAAGCCCCCAATGTCGACGATGTGACCGGCAACTGGACGACGTGCCAGAACGATTCGTTTGCCTTTCAACTAGCCAATGGAGCACGGGTCTTCGATATTCGTCTTCAATACGCGACAGATCCGGACCCGGTCTTTTACTTTCACCACAGTGGCCATCGATCAGGTCGGGTACTGGACGAACTGATCGATGCAGTGTTGGCGTTTCTTGATCGAAACCCGGATGAATTCGTCGTACTGGATTTTCACGAACTCAGCGATGCTGGCAAATCTTTCGATTATAAAAAGCTAAACGATCTGCTTGTGCTTCGACTCGGACAGCGGGTCATCCTGCCCTCCGACAGGTATGCCGCCGTGGGCGAGCTCAAGCGCTCCAGTATTCTTCGGCGCATCGTCATGGCGGCGCAGTTCAAACCCGGCCTGGACGATGATTACTTCTGGCCGCGCATCCCGCACAAATGGCGCAACAGTCCATTCACCAGTTCGGGCGATCTGCGCAACTACATCGCAAAAACGCTGGAAGATGCGCCTTACGAGACATTTTTTTGGTCATTGTCGGCAACTACGTACACAGTATTTGGCGGGCCAAGGGATATCAAAGAAGAGATCAATGACTGGTTCCACACCACCCGTGACTGGGTGACGCGTTGCAGCATCATCAATACCGACTTTTTCGATGAATCCAGAATTGTCCGCTATTGCTGGAGTGCCAGCAGCATGAAGGCCGTTTACGGCCCAGAGTGTGTAAAAACGCATTAGGGCCTTGTCGGCGCGAAGAGCCGACGGCTGTTCGCTGAGTGAGTCCGCTTAAGGCACCATAGTTGATCAATATCGCATCGGTGCCCTTCAGCAAGGTTCTACA
>NZ_JAHBDE010000054.1:0-16122 GCF_019956175.1 Pseudomonas sp. BF-R-30
GCTTTCGGGGGATTGGGGGTGGGTTTGAACATGGTCAAGCTCCTTGATCAATGGAGCCGCCACAAGTCGCTGCTAAACGAATTGGGTGGCGGCTGTACGCGGGTTAGCAGACCAGGGATCAAGGAACCCGGCGCACCTAAGTGCCCCACGCACAGCCACCAAATTGCAGATCGGACTGATCTGAAGGTGACACTGGCGAGCCTTGAAATTTACCGAGCTGCTAAACCCGATCGCTGAATGGGCAGCGACGTGGAGAACGATAGAGATCAGGGCCAAGACTCACAAGCCGGCGGATTCTGGCGTAGTTGTAGGCAACGACGCAAGGCGGTGTGGCTTTCAGGAATAGAGGCTGACGGCTTTTAAACAGGGCTTTCAGAACACTGCACATTCCCTGTGGGAGCGAGCTTGCTCGCGATGGCGGCATTACATCCGGCATTGGTGTTGACTGATACACCGCTATCGCGAGCAGGCTCGCTCCTACAGTGGATCAGCGTATGTCTGTGAGAGATTGGTCGGCTGTCAGGCCGCCTTCGCGGGCAAGCCCGCTCCCACAGGTGCTGAGTACATCTGCAAGTGATTGGGCGGCTGTCAGGTCGCCTTCGCGAGCAAGCTCGCTCCCACAGGTGCTGAGTACATCTGCAAGTGATTGGGCGGCTGTCAGGTCGCCTTCGCGAGCAAGCCCGCTCCCACAGGTACTGAGTACATCAGCAAGTGATTGGGCGGCTGTCAGGTCGCCTTCGCGAGCAAGCTCGCTCCCACAGGTGCTGAGTACATCTGCAAGTGATTGGGCGGCTGGCAGGCCGCCTTCGCGAGCAAGCTCGCTCCCACAATTTGATCGGTGTGCATCAGCAAGTGATTGGTCGGCTGGCAGGCCGCCTTCGCGAGCAGGCTCGCTCCTACAGTTGGGCTGGGTACACTCGAAAGAAATTGGTCGGCTGGCAGGCCACCATCGCGAGCAAGCTCGCTCCCACAGAAGAGCAAAAAGCAGAGCATCCCGCACCACCGCGTCGCTTCTCACCACTCATCAGGCCGAGCGTTAGCTCGCCTGCAGCTTTTGATCTTGATCCACCCGCCCCCTCGGCAGGCTGAGTGGAGGTGTTTATCCGGGGATTGGCGCGCAGCGCCGTTCGACGCAGTCGAACACATCGCATGTAGGTGCCAGCGAAGCCAACCGGAGGGCGATGCCCCCGGATGAATGCCGGAGCGAAGGAACCCCGAGCCTCAGCGAGGGGCCGTACGTAAGGGGCGAGACTTTTTGGTTCCTTTTGTGTCGTTTGACAAAAGGGACTCGCCGTAAGGGCGAAACCATAAGCCGCCGTTACCGAAGTAACGGATATGTACTCAATCAACCAAGAACCTGGTCGGCCCAGAGGCCGCCAAGGTCAACACCTATGAAACATCCAAAGCCACAGACATGAACTGACCGATCCGCGACCGCAACCACCGCTCCGCCGGATCATTGTCATGCACCCCGCTCCAGGCCATCGACAACTGCGCCGCCTCAATCTCGAACGGCGGATCCTCAGCGCGCAAGCCACAGCCCTCGACCAACGCACACGCCGCATAATCCGGCACAGTGGCAATCATCTCGGTCCCGGCGAGCAACGCCCGCAACCCACTGAACTGCGGCACCCCCAGCACCACACGACGACTACGCCCGACCTTCGCCAGATCCAGGTCGATGTTGCCACTCAGGTCGCCGGAAAAAGACACCATCGCATGGGGCCGCTCGCAGTACTCATCCAGGGTCAGCGTCCCAGGCCGGGTGTCGCCGCGCAGCACTTTGCAGGGGATATCGCGCAGCTTCTTGCGCTTGGCATTGGCCGGCAGATCCGTGGTGTAGCTCACGCCCACCGAAATTTCCCCCGACGCCAACAGCGCTGGCATCAACAGGTAATTGGCTCGCCGCACGACCACGACGATGCCCGGTGCTTCCTCTTGCAACTGACGCAGCAACGGTGGAAACAAACCGAACTCGGCATCGTCCGACAACCCGATGCGAAACACATCGCAACTGGTCGCAGGATCGAATTCCTTGGCCCGGCTGACCGCACCGGAGATGGTGTCCATCGCTGGCTGCAATTCCTTGAGAATCGCCAATGCGCGCGCCGTCGGTTCCATGCCGCGTCCGTTGCGCAGCAGCAACGGATCGTCGAACAGATCGCGCAAACGCCCCAGCGCGGCGCTCACCGCCGGTTGGCCCATGAACAGTTTTTCCGCGACTCGGGTCAGGTTCTTTTCGAACATCAGGGCCTCGAAAATCACCAGCAGGTTCATGTCGACGCGACGCAGATCGTTACGGTTCATAGGCACGGGTTCCTTATGTGTGTTCGGCCGGGCGCGAGGATGAGAATTGTGTCTGACTTTACCCAAGACTTCCCGCGGTGAGCGAGAAATTAACAACGATTAACTCGTAAGCCAGAGCCTTCGGGTCCAAGAATGAAGCCTACCGACACGGACATTCGCCATGGCTCACGTTCAGCAAAATGCCGCCCCCGCGTCATTCACGCCGGTGCCAAAGAAAAACACCGGCGGCCTCAGCCCGCAGCGCGAAAAGCTGGTCAAACAACTGATCCTCGAACGCTTGGGCGACAGCCTGGAAGTCACCGAACTGGCGCAGGCCTGCGCCCTGTCGCGCAGTCACTTCTCCCGCGCGTTCAAGTGCAGCACCGGCCTCTCGCCACAGGACTGGATTCGCCAGCAGCGCATTGCCCTGGCCAAGCAATTGATCCAGCACACCAACCTCAGCCTCACGCAGATCAGCCTCGAATGCGGCTTCTGCGATCAGGCGCACTTCTGCCACATCTTCACCCGCAGCGAAGGCATCAATCCGTTTGCCTGGCGCTGTCAGTTTGTCCGCGGCATCGTCCACAATGGCAAAAGATCGCAGCCTTCGGCAGCGCCTACGGGTATGCACGTTACCGTGTAGGCGCTGGCGAAACCTGCGATCCCTTGATCCGGCTTTTTAACCTTTCAAGAACGCCAACAGGTCAGCGTTGAGCTGATCCTTATGGGTGTCCGTCAAACCGTGAGGGGCGCCCGGGTAAATCTTCAGGGTCGAGCCCTTTACCAGTTTGGCGCAGGAGACGCCCGCCGCTTCATACGGCACGACCTGATCCGCGTCGCCATGCACCACCAGCGTCGGCACGTCGAACTTCTGCAGGTCTTCGGTGAAGTCGGTTTCCGAGAACGCCTTGATGCAGTCATAGGCGTTCTTGTGGCCGGCCATCATGCCCTGCATCCAGAACCAGTCGATCATGCCCTGGGACGGTTTCGCGTCAGGCTTGTTGAAGCCGAAGAACGGGCCGCTGGCGAGGTCGATGTACAGCTGCGAACGGTCGGCCAGCGAGGCCTGGCGGATGCCGTCGAACACTTCCAGCGGCAGGCCGCCGGGGTTGGCTTCGGTCTTGAGCATCAGCGGTGGCACCGCGGAAATCAGCCCGGCCTTGGCCACGCGGCCGGTGCCGTGGCGACCGATGTAACGCGCCACCTCGCCACCGCCGGTGGAGAAGCCGAACAGCACGGCGTTTTGCAGGTCGAGCAGCTCGATCAACTGTGCCAGATCGTCGGCGTAATGGTCCATGTCATTGCCCGACCACGGCTGGCTGGAACGCCCATGACCGCGACGGTCGTGGGCGATGACCCGATAGCCCTTGGAGGCCAGGAAGATCATCTGCGATTCCCAGCTGTCGGCGTTCAGTGGCCAGCCGTGACTGAAGACAATCGGCTGACCGGTGCCCCAGTCCTTGTAGTAAATCTCGACGCCATCGCGGGTAGTGAAAGTGCTCATGGGTGATGCCTCCTTAACGAGGGTTGGGGGGTGAATCAAACGGGTCAGTGGCGCAGGCGATCGGCCAGACGCGCCACCCGCTCGCCCAGGTGCGCGGCGGTGCAGCGATCCTCGGGCGGAGGGGCATCGTCAGGGGATTGCTCGACATTCGACTGGGCCATGGCGCCCAGTGAGCTACCCAGACGATTGAGTTGGCCGTTGAACGCGCCGGTGCTGGAGCGTGCCGGCAGCAGGTCGAGGCCGACCCAGATCATCGAGTGCTGGGCGGCGAACACCGTCATTTGCAGCAAGGTGTTGAGCTTGTCGCCGCACAGGCTGCCGGAGTTGGTGAAGCCCGCCGCGAGTTTGTCGCGCCAGGGCTGGGTCAGGTAGAACGCCGCCGTGGCCTCCATGAACGCCTTGAAGGCCGCCGAGGCGCTGCCCATGTAGGTCGGCGCGCCGAAAATGATGGCGTCGGCGTAGTGCAGCCGCTCCCAGTGCTCGTCTACCTCTTCGACCGGGATCAACTGGCAGGTGCTGCCAAGGTGCCGTTCCACGCCACCGGCCACGGCTTCGGCCATGACCCGGGTGTGCCCGTAGCCACTGTGATAGACCACCACCACGTTGCTCATTGGTTTGTCCTTGAGAGGGGTTGAAATCCCTTGTAGGAGCGAGCTTGCTCGCGATGGAGTATCAGTCGACACCCATGTGGCTGACACACCATCGCGAGCAAGCTCGCTCCTACAGGGAAGAGAGTTTTGAGTGCAGACCGAACGCAGGACGAGTTAAACGTTGTTAATTTTCCATGGCGCGCAAAAAGCCCCGGCTATCGCTGTCCATCTGTCGCGCCCAATGATCATCGGGCTGACGCCCCTTGACCGATACGCTAGAGTCAACACCCGCACCCGACAGTCACCCGGGCAGCGCATTGCGCTGGCTAAAAAACTTGAGGAATATGCTCGAAAACCGCGTACCAGACGGATGCAGCAGGAGCGACTCGTTGACCCTTTCCCCCGAACAGGCTGTGCATTTCGGCCCCTACCGGGTCTACCCCGGACAACGCCTGGTGATGGAGGCCGACCAGCCTTTGCGCCTGGGGCGGCGCGCCATGGACATCCTGTTGATCCTGCTTGAGCACGCCGGCAACGTGGTCAGCAAGCAGCAACTGATCGCCCGGGTCTGGCCCAACAGCGTGGTCGAAGACATCAACCTGCGGGTGCACATGGCCGCGTTGCGCAAGGCGCTCGGCGACGGTCAGGCCGGCCAGCGCTACATCGTCACCGTGGCCCAGCGCGGGTACAGCTTCGTCGCACCGTACTCACTGGAGCAGGCCGAGCAACCGCCAGCGCCCGTGGCTTGCGCACCGAGCCGGCATAACCTGCCGGTGCGCCGCACGCGAATGATCGGCCGGCAGACCCTGGTCGACAATCTGGTGGTGCAACTGCCACGCCAGCGCTTCATCACCCTCGTCGGTCCCGGCGGCATCGGCAAGACCACCGTGGCCTTGCGGGTCGCCGAACAAATGATCGGTCGCTACCGGGACGGCATTCGCCTGCTGGACCTGGCCCCGATCAACTGCCCGCTGATGATCGACGGTCATCTGGCGACGTTGCTCGAACTGGCCCTGCACAACGACGCCCCCCTGAGCGGTCTTGCCGACTGTCTGCGCGACAGGCAAATGCTGTTGGTCATCGACAACTGCGAGCACCTGGTCGACGCCATCGCCCACCTCTGCGAAACCATTCTGCGCAGTGCGCCGCACGTGCATATTCTCGCCACCAGCCGCGAAAGCCTGCGGGCCGAAGGCGAATTCGTCCAGCGCCTGGAATCACTCGACTGCCCTCCGCCCATCGCCGTCCTCGACTGCGCCCAGGCGATGACCTTTTCCGCCCTGCAACTGTTTGTCGAGCGGGCCATGGCCAGCCATGACAGCTTTGAACTGACGGACGATGAACTGCCGCTGTTGATCGACATCTGCCACCGACTGGACGGCATTCCACTGGCCATCGAACTGGCGGCGGCGCAAGTGGGCAACTTCGGATTGCCCGGCTTGTTGACGCAGTTGCAAAGCAACTTCCGGGTGTTGACCCAGCCCAGCCAGACGCCCCCGGCACGCCATCAGACCCTGCGCGCGACACTGGACTGGAGCTTCGAGCTACTCAGCGCCTGCGAAAAGACCTGCCTGCGCCGACTGAGTGTGTTTCGCGGCGGTTTCACCCTGGAGTCCGCAGCGGCGGTGATTGTCGGCGAACACATCGAACCCCGCGAGGTGTTCGGCTCGATCACCCAACTGGTCGCCAAGTCCCTGTTGAACGTGGAGGTGGGCGACGAGGATGTTTACTACCGCCTGCTCGATACCACCCGCAGCTATGCCCTGGAAAAACTTGCGCAAACCACCGACCTGCCCGGGACACGGGAGCGGCATGCCGAGCGTTGCCTGGCAACGATGCAACAGGCGCAGGACGACTGGGAGAAAACGTCCACCGGCTTGTGGCTCGAACGCTATGGCCGGGCCCTGGAGGACATCCGTGCAGCCCTCGATTGGGGTTTGCACGGGCAGGGGCCGCAGGCACTGGCGATACGCCTGGCCGCGACGTCCACGCCGCTGTGGCAGGAGTTGTCACTGCTCAAGGAACACGGCGGTTATGTGCGCAAGGCGCTGGCCTTGCTCGAGCAGTCTGCCGAGCCTTGCCCGCGCTTGCAGATGGCCCTCAAGCTGGCTTTGGGCAGTGCCTGTTATCACGTTCAAGGAGGTAGCAGCGAAACCGTTGGCGCCTTCGTCAGCGCCAGAGCCCTGGCCAGCCAACTCAACGATGTGGCCGGTCAGTTGCGGGCGATTTCCGGGCACCTGGCGGTCAATCTCAGCTGCGGCCAATACCAGATGGCCCTGGAACAGAGTCGGCAATTCGATCACCTGGGGCTGCAAGACGACGCCCAGATGTCCCTGAGCATGCATCGATTGCGGGTGCTCGCCCTGCACTTCTCCGGCAACCAGCATCAGGCTGGGGAGCATGCCGAACAAGTGCTGCAACGCATGGCCCACAGCGGTCATCTCAACCGTTTCACCCATGGCTTTGGCGTGCAATACGACCAGAGTGTCGCGGCGCTGACCCTCCACGCGCGCATCCTCTGGCTGCAAGGCCAGCCGGAACAGGCCTGGCGCACTGCCCGCCAGGCGCTGGACATCGCATTACAGATCAACCACGGCACATCGATCTGCTACACCCTGGCGCTCGCCGGCTGCCTGATCGCCCACTACAACGGCGACACCCGAAGCGCCCGCGAACTCCTGCGCCTGCTGCTGCAACAAGCGCGGAAACACTCGGTCCTGCTGTTCCATGACTGGGCGCAACACTATGCGCGGGTGATCGGCGGTACCGATGTTCAGCCAATCGGCCGACAAAGCGTCGGTTTGATCAAGGACATCATGGTCACGCTGGATTCAACCTGTGTCGACGATGATTTGCTTGAACGTGCGCAAAGCGGTGTTTCGGACTGGAGCACGGCAGAGATACTGCGGGCCAGGGCCAGGACGTTGCTGGCAACCGATTGCTCGCTCCAGACCGCGACGGCCGAAACCATGCTGCTCAAGGCACTCAACGTGGCAAAGGCCCAGGGTGCCCTGGCCTGGGAGCTGCGCAGCGCCACCTCACTGGCGCAGTTGTGGCAGCGTCAGGGCGATCCCCAACGGGCGCATCAATTGCTGGCCCCGATCTACCAGCGCTACACCGAAGGTTTCGCCACGCCAGACTTGATGACCGTTCGCGGGCTACTCGACGAGTTGCAATGCCACCTGCCCGCCTGAAGGCCAGCGCGCTTGACTGACGTAACCGGCATAACGCATTTCAAGGGCGCGCAACTCACCACTGAGTTCGAGTTTTTCCAGCGCGTAGGTGCGGGTGGTGTTGAGGAAGCGGTAGCGGGTCACTTCCCTCCCCTGCTCCAGGGTCAGTAGCGACTTGAGAGCCAGGCTTTCCATCACCTTGACCAGGTCGGCGGCGGGCAGCCTGTCGCAGCAGATCACGCCGACCGCTGCGTCCCGGGTGAAGGCCATTTTGAACACTGCCAGGCGCTGCAACACGGTTTGCTCCGCGGCTGTCAAACGTTCGTAGCTCCAGTCCAGCGCCGCCTTGAGCGTCTGGTGCCGCGGCACGGCCGTGCGGCGGCCCTGGGACAGCAATTGAAAACAGTTATCGAGTTGCGCTTGCAACCCCACCAGCGCCAGCGCATCGATTTGCGCCGCCGCCAATTCAATCGCCAGCGGCAGGCCGTCGAGGCGCCGGCAGATTTCCCGTACAGTCTTGAGGTCTTGTTCGCGCAGGGTGAACCCTTGCTGACGAGCCCGGGCACGGCTGACGAATAACTGCACCGCCGAATAGCCCATGACCTCGTCAACACTGCGCAGCGCTGACACCGGCGGCACCGCCAGCGGTGGCAGACGCAATACGGTTTCGCCCGCCGCCTGGAGCGGCTCGCGGCTGGTGGCGAGGATCGACAGACGAGGCAGCGAAGCCAGCAGCGTTTCGATCAACGTCTGGCAGCGTTCGAGCAGGTGTTCGCAGTTGTCCAGGACCAACAAGGCATGCCGCTGCGCCAGCGCCTCCAGCGTGGTGCCGACCTCCAGCCCAAGGGTTCGTGTGAGGTGGTCGGTCACTTGCGCCGGGTCATCGATCGCCGCCAGGTCCACCAGCCACACGCCGTGCCGATAGTGCTGCAACAACAGTTCGGCCACGCGCAGCGCCACGGTGGTCTTGCCGATCCCGCAAGGCCCGACCAGGGTCATGAATCGGCGCACCGGCAACTGCCGCACCAGGCTGCCGACAACCGCATCGCGCCCGGTGATCGGCGTGAGCCGCGCCGGCAAGTTGTGCAGGGGCTTTTTTACGGTCTCGCTCGGGAACGATACGGGCTGCGGCGAATGCTGTACCGGGGCGACAAAACTGTAGCCGCGCTGGGGAATGTTGACGATATAGCACTGGCCGTTCTGGCCGTCGCCCAGGGCTCGGCGCAGGGCGGCAATGTGTACCCGCAGGTTGATCTCTTCGACCACGGAGCGCGGCCAGACCTGCGCAATCAACTCTTCCTTGCTGACCACCGAGCCTGCGTGCTCGACCAGCACCTGCAACACGTCAAGGGCGCGGCCGCCCAGGCGCAGCGGTCGATCGCCCTCCAGCACCAGTCGCTGACTGAGGTGGAAAGCGTAGGGCCCGAATTGCAGCACCGCTTCGCTGTTTATATCTCTGAGACTGTTCATGAGCTGTCACTCGCTGCAAGCCTGGCTTCCAGCCCAGGCTCTGCACCGTCCTTGCAATGAGTTCAGCGGTATCTTGGCAGGCCTCGGTGACGGTACAACTGCCGCGGGGGGAGCGTCACGGCCATTGCGGTGCGCACGACGGACATACGCGCTAGCTGAACTGCTCGCGGTATTGGGTTGGAGTCAGGCCGAGCTTTTCACTGAACAGAAAACGCATGTGCCGCACGCTGCCGAAGCCGCTTTTGAAGGCCACGGTCTTTTGTGGCAACTCGGTGGTTTCCAGCAGGTTCCTGGCGCAATCGATACGCGCGCTTTGCAGAAACTCCATTGGCGTCATGTTCACATCCCGGGCGAACACCCTGGCGAAATGACGCGGGCTCATGTTGGCCAGCCCGGCCATGGACTCGATGCTGTAGGTTTCATCGAGATGTTCAAGCACATGGTTCTGCACCCGGGTAATCGCCGTTTCGTGAGGGGCCACCGCCGCCATCAACGGGCTGAACTGCGCCTGCCCGCCCTGGCGTTTCATGACCACCAGCAACACCTTGGCCACGTCCTGGGCGACTTTTTTGCCATGGTCCTGGGCGACCACCGACAAGGCCAGGTCGATCCCGGCGGTGACGCCACCGGAAGTGATCAGGTTGCGGTCCTGAACGAAGATCTGATCGGTCTCGACGGTCGCCTTCGGAAAGCCCTTGATCAGCCGCTCGGTGTAGTGCCAGTGGGTGGTGACGCGATAGCCGTCGAGCAAACCCGCATGCCCCAACACGAACGCCCCGGTGCAGATCGAGCCATAACCGGCGGACCGGCTGACGTTGTGCCTGAGCCAGTCGAGCAATGGCGGATGCTTTTCGTTGTAGGCACCGGGACCACCGGGCACCAGCAGCAAATCAAAACCCTCGCAGGCCTGATCGATGTGCCGGTCGGCGTGCACGCTCACCCCGTTGGACGCCCGCAGTGCACCGGGCTCGGTGCCGATGGTCGTCAGCACATAGTGATCTTCGGGTTTCAGATAACGATTGGCGATGGAAAACACTTCCATGGGCCCGGCCATGTCGAGCAGGAGAAAGTCGGGAAACAGCACCATTGCCACGGTTTTCATGGATTGGAATTCACTGGGATCTATAGGGTTGGCACACCGAACCTTGTGGGAGCGGGCTTGCTCGCGAAAGCAGTGTGTCATCCACCATCAAGTAACCTGACACTACGCCTTCGCGAGCAAGCCCGCTCCCACAAAAGTCGTGCTGTGCATTATGACCAGACACAAGCCAAAGTCGGAAAAGAATAACTGATTCGCGCCCGAATACTGTCAACCTGACAGAGACAGTATTTCAATTTCAACCTACTTATTGCACCAACCAGTAACCATTAACCTTCTCCTCACTCGGACGAATTCACGTCCCCAAAGGAGATTTCATCATGCTGACTCTTCGCAAAGCCTCGGATCGTGGCCTGGCCAATCACGGCTGGTTGAAGTCGTTCCATACCTTTTCCTTCGCCAGCTATCGCAACCCGAAAGAGCAGGGTTTTTCCGACCTGCTGGTGATCAACGACGACCGCGTCGCCGCCGGCAAAGGCTTCGGCCAGCACCCGCACCGCGACATGGAGATTTTCTCCTATGTGCTTGAAGGTGCCCTGGAACACAAGGACACCCTGGGCACAGGTTCCGTGATCCGCCCCGGCGACGTGCAACTGATGAGCGCAGGCAGCGGTGTGGCCCACAGTGAATTCAACCACTCCGGAACCCGGCCGGTGCACTTTCTGCAAATCTGGATCGTGCCCGACGTCAGCGGCGCCAAACCGCGCTATCAGCAAGAGCATTTCAGCACCCAGAAGAAACGCGGGCGCCTGCAACTGATCATCTCGCCGGACGGCGCCAAGGGTTCGCTGAAGGTGCGTCAGGATGCACGGGTGTACGCTGGCCTGATCGACGGCAAGGAAAGCGCAACCCTGGAGCTCGCCGCCAACCGCTACGCCTATGTGCATGTGGCCCGGGGCAGCGTTGAGCTCAACGGTGTGTTGTTGCAGGAAGGCGACGGTGTGCGGGTTCGCGAAGAACAGGTGCTGACCTTGAGCAATGGCGTGGATGCTGAAGTATTGGTCTTTGACCTGCGCCCACAGGAACTGCCGGAAATGCCATGACAGATCCCTGTGGGAGCGGGCTTGCTCGCGAAAGCGCTGTGTCATTCAACAGAGATGTCGACTGGCACTCCGCCTTCGCGAGCAAGCCCGCTCCCACAGGTTGTGTGGCCCCCGGATTTATTCGCAGGTCCCGGCGCCCCCTGCGACAAGGGTAGCGACCTCTGCGCCCTGCTCCCCCTGATAACGGGCCCGATAGCGCCCGGGGCTTTCCCCGGTCCACTTCTTGAACGCCCGATGGAAGGCGCTGGGTTCCTGGAAACCCAGTTGTTCAGCGATATCGCTGATGCTCGCGTCGCTCTGACGCAATTGCTCAAAGGCCACGCCACGGCGGACTTCGTCCTTGATCTCTTGGTAGGAACAGCCTTCACGCTCCAGTTTGCGGCGGAAGGTGCTGGGGCTCAGGTGCTGTTCCAGGGCAAAGGCCTGCAACGTCGGCCACTGACTGTAATGACTACCGCGCAAGCGCTGATGAACCTGGGATGCCAGGCCATGCTGGTTGCGGAAGCGGATCACCAGCCATTGCGGCGCGGTACGCAGAAACACTTTCAGCGACGCCAGGTCCTGAACCACGGGCAGGCGCAAGTAGTGGCTGGCAAATTCGATTTCGGTGCGCTCGGCACCGAAGGTCAGGTTGGGGCCCCACAGCAGGCGGTCGTCACCCAGCGACAGGCGCGAATGGCGGAAGTCCGCACGGTCAATGGGAATGCGCCGCCCGCCCAGCCAGCACAGCAGACTGATCATCAACACCAGGAAAGTTTCTTCACCAAACCGGCTGGCATCGTTGTCCGTCGAACGGGTGTCGAGGCTGATGACCGCACGCTTGCCACGCACGGCCAGAGAGCCGCGAAAGTCGCGCAGGAACAAGCCGAAGTTGGCCAGGCATTGACGCATGGCCTTGTGCAGATCGGGCTCCTGAATCAAGGCACGGCAAATCAGGGCGAAACTGCCCGGCGGCATGCCATGGGAATCGAGCCCGAAAAACTCATCGTCGAGCTCGCGGATCTGGATCAGCCACAACGCCGCAAACGCATTGGCCGGCACCCGCGCCGTGGGTTGGTGCATGACCGCCGGATCAATGCCCGCCTGTTCGAGCACGGCCGTCACGCGCTGCGGATCATCGCGCAGCCCATGGATCATTGCCTGCACGAAATAGGCGGCAACCGAGTCCTTTTCCCGCATTGGTTCGCTTCTCTCTCATCACCCGAATGGCAAAAAACATCAGTGCCGTTGAACAGTTTTGGCATAGGACAACCGCCCTGCCGGCTCTAGACTCGCGGCAATAGTACGCCTTCGGCCGCAATCGCGGCCAAGGTATCGCAGGGTTTGATCGAAGGATGGGAAGATGAATCTGCAAAACATCGGGGTGATCGGTGCGGGCACCATGGGCAACGGCATCGCCCAAGTCTGCGCCATGGCCGGTTTCAACGTGACCTTGCTCGATATTTCCGAAAGCGCTTTGCAAAAAGCCGTCGCAACGGTCGGCAAAAACCTGGACCGGCAGATCGCCAAGGAAACCCTGACGCCGGAGCAGAAACAGGCCGCCCTCGACAAAATCCGCACCAGCACCGACTACAGCAGCCTGCAAAACGCACAGCTGGTCATCGAAGCTGCGACGGAAAATCTCGACCTGAAACTGCGTGTGCTGCAACAGATTGCCGCGCAAGTCAGCAGCGAATGCGTCATTGCCTCCAATACCTCGTCGCTGTCGATCACCCAACTCGCCGCCAGTGTCAGCCAGCCTGAACGCTTCATCGGCCTGCATTTCTTCAACCCGGTGCCGGTGATGGGCCTGATCGAAGTCATCCGTGGCCTGCAAACCAGTGACGCGACCCACCAACTGGCGCTGGACATGGCAACCACCCTCGGCAAAACCGCAATTACCGCCGGCAACCGCCCGGGCTTTGTGGTCAACCGGATCCTGGTGCCGATGATCAACGAAGCGATCCTGGTGTTCCAGGAAGGCCTGGCCAGCGCCGAAGACATCGACGCCGGCATGCGCCTGGGCTGCAACCAGCCTATCGGCCCGTTGGCCCTGGCGGACCTGATTGGCCTGGACACCCTGTTGTCGATCCTTGAAGCCTTCTATGACGGTTTCAACGACAGCAAATATCGCCCGGCGCCGTTGCTCAAGGAAATGGTCGCCGCCGGTTACCTGGGACGTAAAACGGGGCGCGGCTTCCATGCCTATGCCTGAGCGTTGCTCGCGCTTTGCCGAGTACCGGGACAAGGTCCTGGAGCTGTTTGCCTGCAAGGGGTTCGGCCAGGTCGGCATGCGTGAGCTCGCGACGTGCCTGGGGCTCTCCCCAGGCTCGCTGTATCACCATTACCCCAGCAAACAGCATCTGCTGCTCGACCTGATCGAGGAGTTCTACGAGGAGCTGCTGGCCACCCTGGGACGTATCCAGCAAAAGGCCCCAGGCAAGCGCGACAAACTCAACAGTCTGATCCGCGCCCATCTGAATCTGCATCGGGAGATGCCCTGGCATTTCCGCCTGGTGGAGCGCGACAGCGGTTGCCTGAACGAAGAGCAACAGGATCGGGTCCGGCAATTGCGCGAGCAATACGAACGCACGTTGCTGAGGATGCTGGGCGCCAAGTCCCGTTTCAGCGAGCAAGGCCTGCTGGCCGCCGGGCATGCCATTGGCGCCCTGCTCAACAGTGCTCCCAGCTGGCTGACACCCCATGTGCTGGACGAGCAGGAACGTGAGGAGCTGCTCGAAAGCATGGTCAGCGGCGCCATCGAACGTGTACTGGCGCCGCGACGTGTGCCGGAGGCGATAAGCCTCGCGCGTCCTATCGAAAAAACATCTAAAGAAACACAAGCTTCGACAAAGATTTAGCGCTTTGCTTGTCGGCTCGACACAATCGGAATTCGCCGAAAAAACCGGCGTCCAAACCGTTGTATGTACTCGAGCACCTGGAGCCCACCATGAAAATCAATCCCTACCTTATCTTCAACGGCGACTGCAAAGCGGCCTTCACGTTCTACGCGCAGTGCCTGCAAGGCCAGATCGAAGCCATGATGACCTTCGGCGAAACGCCTGCCGGTGAGCATGTCCCCACGGATCTGCACAACCTGATCATCCATACCCGCCTGATCGTGGGCGATCAGGCGATCATGGGGTCGGACACCACTCCGGATCGTCCCGTCCAGGGCATGAGTGGTTGCTCGATCTCACTCAACGTCAACAGCATTGCCGAGGCCGAACGGGTCTTCAAGGCACTGACGGACGGTGGCACTGTGCAAATGCCACTGGAAACCACGTTCTGGGCAGCACGCTTCGGCATGCTGGTCGACCGTTTTGGTGTGTCGTGGATGGTCAATTGCGAAAAGGATCAGTGAAAGGCCTTGGTCGATCGAGAGTATTGAAGGCACAAAAAAGCCCGACCTGAAAAGGTTGGGCTTTCTGGCAACTCCCGGCCTGTCTGCTACCGTCAACTAGCCATACGGATATCAGCGAACCTGAGGAGGATACCCACTATGCCGGCCCACGACGCGTCCTGGCCCACCCGTTGCAAGCTCTTGCTACTGGCCGGTGGAATGATCGCCAGCCTGCTGACCCTCAATGGTTGCGCCACTGTCGATGCCCAGACCACCGCCTATGTCGGTGTAGAACATCCGGCACCGACATCGCCGGACCAGGTTGTCGTACTGCGCTCGGAGCCTCTGCGCCCACATATGCGCCTGGGTGAAGTGTTGATCGACGCCAGCATCGACCCTGCCCCGCCGATTACCGAAGTCGAACAGAAGCTGCGGGAAGAGTCCGCCAAACTCGGTGGCGACGCCGTGGTGGTCGTCTATGACCACATTCAAGCGGTGGGTGCCTATGCCAGCGGGCCGCTGTGGGCACGCGATGTGAGGACCATCGAGGGACGCAAGCTCAAAGGTATCGTGATCAAGTACCAGTAGATATCTCCCCTTGGAGGACAGCATCAACGGAGGTTGAATTTGAATGACGTGGTGATCGCCCTCATCGTTTTCGCCTGCCTGTCCGCCAGCGCACTGATGGGCTCGTACGTGAGGGAGCGATTACCGAGCCATCATCTGAGCGATGACTCCGTGGCGGTGGTGAAGCTGGCCACCGGCCTCATCGCAACGATGTCGGCGCTGGTCCTCGGCCTGCTCGTTTCCTCTGCCAAAGGCACCTTCGATACGGCCAATGCCGAACTGGAGGGCGCGGCGGCGAAAGTGGTTCAATTCGACCGCTTGCTGGCCCGCTACGGCCCCGACACCCAGGGCATCCGCACCGAGCTCAAGCACAACTACGCCGAAGTCACCCAGGTGCTCGCGACCCGCGATCACCGTCAGATTGAAAAACTCGATAGCCCAGAAGTGATCCGTCGCTCCGAAGGCCTGCAACGCCAGGTCGAGTCACTGACGCCCGGCAACGATGATCAGCGCGCGCTCAAAGCCAAGGCATTGCAAGACATGGACACCGTGTTTGCCGCCCGCTGGCTGACCCTGCTGCAGGCCAATCAATCGATTCCACCGGTGATGCTGGTGATCCTGGTGACGTGGCTGGGGATTATCTTCGGTTCGTTCGGCCTGTTTGCACCCTGCAACGGCACCATTGTCGCCGTATTGCTGATGTGTGCCCTGTCGACGGGGGCAACCATCCTGCTGGTAGAGGAACTCAATCGACCGCTTGATGGTTTTATTTGTGTGTCGCTGGATCCCTTGGAGCACACGCTGGAGCGGTTGGGGCAGTAATTGGCTTCATTGTAGGAGCGAGCCTGCTCGCGATGGACGTTAACGATGACACGGGAAACCTGACGCCCCGCAGCGCTCGCGGGTTTTTCGCGAGCAAGCTCGCGCCTACAGGAGCGCCAAAAACAAAACCCCTACCTGCATACGCAGATAGGGGTTTCGGAATTTAATCTTGACGATGACCTACTCTCACATGGGGAAACCCCACACTACCATCGGCGATGCATCGTTTCACTGCTGAGTTCGGGA
>NZ_JAHBDE010000066.1:0-258464 GCF_019956175.1 Pseudomonas sp. BF-R-30
TGTAGAACCTTGCTGAAGGGCACCGATGCGATATTGATCAACTATGGTGCCTTAAGCGGACTCACTCAGCGAACAGCCGTCGGCTCTTCGCGCCGACAAGGCCCTAATGCGTTTTTACACACTCTGGGCCAAGAGGAGCCGTTCGACTAAGGACGGCTTCCGGTCAAATCTTCGGATAGCGTGGTCTGTGTCCCTACTTGGTGAGCGGCAAATTCCTCAGCCCCAAACCTCTGAACCTCCATGCCGATATTACTCAGTCGCTCCAACCGGGCGCTTTCTCCCAGTACATAGGGCTCCTGGTCTTGACGCGGAATTCACTTATATCTTGTGGTATCGAGCGCGGACGTGTGACAAGCCGACGCCAAACGCCTTTCGCGGTTAACGCTTCGGCTTTCCGTGATCAGTTGGTGATAACAGTGCATTGATCCATGGAGACAGCTCCCGAAGTACCTTCGACGAAAATCGCAGTTTGACAGCTCATGACAAACGCCTTGCCATTGGTCTGGGCGCGACCCGCTTGAATTCCGGGCGCAGCTCAGCCTACTCGTTTTGCTGCCGCTGCGTCTGGGGCTTGCTATAGAGCTTGATCCAGGCATACAGACTGTGCACTGACACGCCCAGCCATGCGTCTACTTCGGCAACGGATAGGTTGCGTTCGATCAATTGCTTGTCCGCTTCGATCTTGAATTCTTAGGGGTAACGCTGACGACTCATAGCGCCTCCTATTTGGGCCTCATTATCAGGCTCAGAGGTGTCCAGCTTTCTGGCGAAAACGGACTTTTCAATTCGCTTACGAGTTACTCGTAGGTTCTTCTCGATCTGCAAAAACGACTCCCGGATCACTGACGGGCACCTATGAGGAACTCATAGGTGCCTTTCAATACGAAAGGACCGTGCGATTTTCGAAATAGTGCACCTATGAGTAACCTGCAGGCCACAGCAGATCCATTGATGTGTTGTACGTGGTTACTGGGGTCAGAACGCCTACGCCTGTCGGAGCTTTAAGTAACGAAGAAGAGGAGCTGATAACGCAATACCGCAGAATTCCTGAGGATGACCAAAAAACTGTCCGCCGCTTTCTAAATGCTTTGGAGCCGACGCTGCGCGCGATGCGCGCCAAGCTGTAACAAATTATGTAGTTGTACAAGTATTCGTATCAAAGCCACACGCGTACTCCGTTTCAATCCAATAACGTCGATTCAGCAATGCACTTTATGGAGTGAGCATGTTGGATCGCGCACCTGAGCAGATCGTTAGCTTTCTGGAATGGCAAGCGTGCGTTGAGGATGAGTGGCGTTTCGACGACCTGGTGATTCACCTGGTTCGCAGATCAAGTCTTTCACTTGGTTAAGCACTCTTACGGCCGCTGATGAAAAAAAGAGGTGTCGAGGAGGTGCAACTCCCCGACACCGACCATCTTTGAAAGGAGAGAACCATGCAAGCTCAAACCCGCAACGGTGGCGCTATCGAGTCTACAACGAACATACAGCTCGCCAAAATTAGCCATCTACAAGGAGCAAGGCCATGAAAACCCTATTTGTTCTCATGGCACAATATAACGGCCTGGCGATCATTCCCTTAGCGCAAGTCTGCCACGACTACTTCACTCACCTAACCCCTGACATGTTTCAACGAAAGGTTATGGCGGGACAAATTAAAATCCCCATCACTCGCCTGGAAGCAAGTCAAAAAAGCGCGAAAGGAGTTCATATCTCGGATCTTTCCGCGTACCTGGACGCGCAACACGCTGCAGCTGTCAAAGAAAGCAATCAGTTAAACAGCGCACCACGCGGAAGCTGATTTACTTCAACGTCTTCGCGGCCAATTTCACGGGCGCCTGTAGGATCTGCTCCAGCCAGTCCCAATTTGCGTATGCATCACCTCGACCGCGTAGATGAGTGTAACGCCGCATTGAGTTCCAATCTCGATGCCCCGACACACTCGCTACCCGAGGAATGTCCCAGTCCATTTCGAAAAGCCGGCTAACGCCATCGTGGCGCAGGTCATGAAAGTGCAGATCCTCGATGCCAAGTATCTGACAAACCCTGGTCCACGAAGTGGATACAGACTCAGCGCTGTACGGAAATATCTCAGGTACCCTTTGGGTTGAGCAGCGCGGTTCGGATGAGGTTGGAGGCAACGTACGTGGAGCGCTGGCAACGATCAGCAAGAACGAAGAGTTCATCAACATGACGCTAGCGGTGCTCATGACGCCTGAGTGAGCAAGTCTCGAGCTTGGTAGGCTACGTGCGGCCAAGGAACTTGCTCTCCACCCATACGACTCGAGTCCCCATCCCAACCTCTGAAGCTTGGACGGCGCGTTTCTTATTTTCCATAAAAATGTCTCACATCAAGGGAAACACAACCGTGTTCCAAGTGGGCTTAGGAGGACTATAAGGAAGGCTCATGCTTGTGAAAAATCATGATATCTGGGAGTAAGGGTGGCTTTTTTTAAGGCTGGATGGGGGGGTAAGCGGCCGTCAAACCAGTACCACCTGAGAGAGTTCCTCTCCAAAATACAGCTGCGCGATACCACGAGCTTGGGCATGCCGTAATTGGGCCCCTTGGAGATGCAGAGATGAATCCAGTGACTCCTGACGGTCGCTACTTTGTAGTCAAAGACCAGCTGTGGCGCTCCACCAACCCATCGCTCAGTGAGGATGTGCGGCAGCTGTTGATCAACGATCTCATGGCAGCGCGACGTGGCCATAAGAGCTGGATCCCGCCCGCTTTTCGTTGTGCCACCGGAGCAGCAATGCAGTCACCTCTTCGCGTAAGCGGCTATTCGCTACAGCATGATGGATGATTGCAAGCCGTTGCTAGCTGAACAGTGGAACTGTCGAACGACAGTAGATGATCAAGACTCCCTGAACAGTGACGCCGCCGTCGCCGCGATTGCTTTCGCATTGGAGAAGGCTTCCGGCGATATCGACGATATTGAATTCCTTCGCTGCTGGAACGAAGGCGACTTCGACTCAATTCGGGACGAGTGGCCTGAGGCACCGGAAGAGGTATTCATTGGCGCAGATCCGCTGTATTGCAGAAAAGCTGAAGATCAAGAGGCCAACCCATGAACACAGCCTTCATCCTGACGGCGCAATACAATGGTCGCGCCCTCATTCCGCTGGACCAGGTGTGCAAGGACTACTTCACACACTTGACCACCGAAATGTTCCAGCGAAAGGTCTTGGCTGGTCAGATCAAAATCCCGATCACTCGCCTAGAGCCAAGCCAGAAAAGCGCAAAAGGGATCCACATCACCGACCTCGCGGCCTACCTCGACTTACAGCGGGAAGCCGCAGTCAAGGAATGCAACCAACTCAACGGCTTAAAACGCGCCTCTTAAGCCATTTCATTGATGCGGCACCTAGCTGTACGGGCGCCTTCAATATTTTGTCATGCCACTCCCAGCCAATGTAAGGATCCCCTCTGCCACGCAGATGGGTATAGCGCCTCAGAGAGTTCCAGTCCCTGTGTCCTGAAACACTCGCTACACGTGGGATATCCCAATCCATTTCAAACAATCGGCTAACACCGTCGTGCCTCAGATCATGGAAGTGCAAGTCTTCAATGCTTGTAAACTTGCAGGCTTTCGCCCACGACGTAGAAATAGATTCAGGGCTATACGGGAATATATCGTCGCCAGCCTTGGGCATTGTCTGAAGTATCCGCCACGCCTCATCCGGCAAGTAACACCAAACATCATTGCCGATCTTCTGGCCAGGGTTCTTCATATCCCGGACCATCACCCGCTGACCGGCCTCATCAACATCAGCCCAGCGAATGCGCGTAATTTCATCGAGTCGCCGCGTGGAAAAGATCGCGAAGCCCACAACCTTGAGCATATTGATGGAACTTCGCCGGCGCCCCTGCATTTCCTCATAGTAACTAAGTATCTTTCCTAACTCAGCCAACGACGAACGACGGTCCCTCTCCCGGCTCTTCAAGTTGTAACCGAGCTTTCGCAATACCTTACGCGCGTCACCCATTGCATGCGGATCAACTTGATAACCCCAGGCGGGCCGGGCAATTGATAACACCGCGCCAAGGTGGGCAAGATCATTGCCTGCGGTCTGAGGCTGCACCCCACCACCTGCTTTACTCATACGCCAGAGTGCGTAGTCCACCAACTGCTGACTGTTTAGGTCAGAATCAACCAACTTACCAAAGTCCGTTTCCGCAATGGCGTTCAACGTGGCCTTCTTTGTTTTCCCCAGCGGTCGGGCTTTCTCCATTTCATCCAGGTAGCGGGTGATCATGTCGCTGACCGTGACCCCCGTTCGGTTCGCCCGCTCAATTGCACCAGGCTCATCCAGCTCCGCGCCGCGCTTTCGCGCCCAAGCCTGAGCTGCCTGTTTTCGGGCGAAGGTCTGACTCTCTTGGTAGACTTGCACTCCGTCGCGCTTGATGCGGATCTGAGCTGTGTAGCTCACACTCCCATCCGCCAGTTTTCTTGCCCTGATAGTCGCCATATCGAAAGTGGTACGCGTCAGTTTTGAAGTGGTACATCGTACCACCGACATTCAAAAAACGCCCGAAAACGCCCTAAAACACGCTAAAAACACGTAGAGCAAAATGGTACAGAACCCCCACTCCAGACCAGTAAATCCAAGACCTGCACTGTCTCGGCGGTTTAGTGTTGCGCCCATGATGGATTGGACCGACCGCCACTGCCGCTTCTTCCTGCGCCTGCTGTCGAAAAACGCCCTGCTCTACACCGAAATGGTCACCACCGGTGCCCTGCTCAACGGTGATCACGACCGTTTCCTGCGTCACAACGAAGCCGAGCATCCGCTGGCGTTGCAGCTTGGCGGTAGCGTGCCGCTGGACCTGGCCGCATGTGCGCGCATGGCGCAGGAGCATGGTTACGATGAGGTGAACCTGAATGTCGGCTGCCCAAGTGATCGGGTGCAGAACAATATGATCGGCGCGTGCTTGATGGGGCATCCGCAGTTGGTGGCCGATTGTGTGAAGGCGATGCGTGATGCGGTGTCGATTCCGGTGACGGTCAAGCACCGTATCGGGATCAATGGCCGGGACAGTTACGAGGAGCTGTGTGATTTCGTCGGCACGGTGCGGGATGCCGGGTGCACCAGTTTTACCGTGCATGCGCGGATCGCGATTCTGGAGGGGCTGTCGCCGAAGGAGAACCGTGACATCCCGCCCCTGCGTTATGACGTGGCAGCGCGGTTGAAGGCGGATTTTCCTGAGCTGGAGATTATCCTCAACGGCGGGATCAAGACGCTGGAAGCTTGCCACGAACATTTGCAGACGTTTGACGGCGTGATGTTGGGCCGCGAGGCGTATCACAACCCTTATGTGATGGCCGAGGTGGACCAGCAGCTGTTCGGCAGCGCGGCGCCGGTGATCAGCCGGGCTGAGGCGCTGGCGCAGTTGCGTCCTTATATAGCGGCGCATATCGCTGCAGGTGGTTCGATGCACCACATCACTCGCCATGTGCTTGGGCTGGGCACCGGGTTCCCGGGAGCACGCAAGTTTCGGCAGTTATTGTCGGTGGACATTCACAAGGCCAAAGAGCCTTTGGCGTTGCTGGATCAAGCGGCGGAGTTGCTTGAGGGGCGTTAACGGTCGGTCTTGTTGAACCTGTGGGGCGTTTTGGCATCGTATTCTTCGATACCGCACCCCACCTTTCAAACACCTGTTTTCAGGTTGTTGCCACAGGGGGCATTGATACACGTACACGCCCTTGAGTGGCTGTCAGCGCTCGGGTAATGTCATCAGACCCATAGGACAGAGCACGCTCATGACTTCCAAGCTGGAACAACTCAAACAAATGACAACCGTGGTTGCCGACACCGGCGACTTCGAAGCTATCGCTCGCGTTAAGCCCGTGGACGCCACCACCAACCCTTCCCTGCTGCTCAAGGCCGCGGCCATTCCTGCGTATGCCGAGCTGCTGAACGCCTGCGTCAATGACTGCAAGGGCGATGTGGGCCTGGCCAGCGACCGTTTTGGTGTGGCCGTGGGGCAAGAAATCCTGAAAGTGATTCCGGGCCGCATTTCCACCGAAGTGGATGCGCGCCTGTCGTTCGACACTGATGCCATGCTCAAGCGCGCGCATCGCCTGATCGAGCTGTACGACAAGGCCGGTATTGGCCGCGACCGCGTGCTGATCAAGATCGCGTCCACCTGGGAAGGCATCCGCGCTGCCGAGATCCTGGAAAAGGAAGGCATCCAGACCAACCTGACCCTGCTGTTCTCCTTTGCCCAGGCGGCCGCCTGTGCCGACGCCGGGGTGTTCCTGATTTCGCCGTTCGTGGGCCGTATCTACGACTGGTACAAGAAAGCCAACGGCAACGACTACACCGGCGCGGATGATCCGGGCGTGCAGTCGGTGACGCGCATCTACAACTACTACAAGGCCAATGACTACAAGACCGTGGTCATGGGGGCGAGCTTCCGCAACCTGGGCCAGATCGAGCAACTGGCCGGCTGTGACCGCCTGACCATCAGCCCGGACCTCATCGACAAGCTGGCCGCGGATACCGGCAAGCTGGAGCGCAAACTGGCGCCTGGCCATGCCGGTGAAGCGCGCCTGAGCCTAAACGAATCGCAGTTCCGCTGGCTGTCCAACGAAGATGCGATGGCGACCGAGAAACTCGCTGAAGGCATTCGTCAGTTCGCGCTGGATCAGGAGAAGCTCGAGGCGTTGTTGCAGGCCAAGCTGTGATTTGAGTGGGTGTAATGCAAAAAGGGCGAACCTGTGAGGGTTCGCCCTTTTTTGTATGTGTTTGGTGACTGGCAGGACGCCATCGCGAGCAAGCTCGCTCCCACAGGAGTTCGCGGGATGACTGAGGTCGTGTGCTAAACGAGGACCTGTGGGAGCGAGCTTGCTCGCGATGGGGGTCTGGCTGACCCACATCAATTCAGGGGATCAATGGCGTTCGAGCGCATTCACCAGGTCATGGAAGGCTTCACGATTGGTGTCGTTCAGGCCCATGAGGATCTTGTGCGCTTCGAGCACCTTGATCCGCACCACTTCTTCGGACTGATCCTGGTCTGGCAGGTCGTCCAGGCATTCCGGGCACGGCACCGGCTTGTCAACGATGTTGAACACCTGCTCGAAGCCCATGGACTGCAGCAGCCGCGTGATGTCTTCGTGGGTGGTGACGACGGTCGGCAGCAGGCCAACCTTCTGCCGCGACAGGATCGACAGCTTGGCCAGCAGGCCAAGTGTGGTGCTGTCGATGCTGCGGGTTTCGGTCAGATCGATCACGATCGAATTGAAATTCAACGCGCTGAAGATCCGCTCAATAGTCGCATCCAACGCCGAACACAGGGTCAGGCGAACTTCACCGACGAACTTCAGGACGAAGGTGCCATCCTGCTCGGCGAACTGGATTCTACCGGTACTCATCAAAGATTCCTGCTCAACACCAACAGGGCGATATCATCCGGCATCTCCCCTAGCGTGGCCAATCCAAAAACCTGCCGCAGCCCATCCAGGGTGCCGCCCGCAGCCTTGACCCGTTGGGGCAACGCCGCTTCTTTCTCTTTGAGTGTGGGTTCTGGCAAAAGATCCAGAATGCCATCAGACATCAGCGTCAGGCTGAACGTCGGTGGCAGTTCCAGCACGTGGTCTTCGTAGGTGGCTTCGTTGAAGAGGCCCACCGGCAGACCACGCCCTTGCAGATAACGAACACTGTCTGGCGTGTACAACACTGGCAACGGCAAATGACCGCCGATGCTATAGGTCAACAAACCGGTCTCCTCGTCGATGACTCCACCGACCATTGTGACGTGTTTACCCAGCTTACAACTGATCAGGCCCCGGTTGATATGACCAAGAACCTCTGAAGGCTTGAATTCCGGCAGGGTGCCGCTGCGCTTGGATTCGAACAGCAAGCGCGTGGTCATGAACTTCAACAGCACGGTGACGAAGGCTGAGGAGGCGCCGTGACCGGAAACGTCCGCCAGGTAAAAGGCGACCCGGCGCTCGTCGACCCGGAAGTAGTCGACGAAATCACCCGACAGGTACAGCGACGGGATGATCTGGTGAGCAAACTTGAACTCGTCGATGGTCCAGGGGCTGACCGGCAGCATGTTCATCTGCACCTGGCGACCGGCGTTCTGGTCCTCCTGGAGCAGGTTCAGGCTGGCTTCGAGCTCGCGATTGGCCTTCTCCAGCTTCTCGCGGTAGCGCTGGTTCTCCAGCAGCAGGCGCGCACGATCCAGGGCCCGGCGCACAGAGTGCTCGAGCACAGCCAGATCTTCGAGAGGCTTGATCAGGTAGTCCGCCGCGCCCAGGCGCAGGGCTTCGACCGCGTCATTCATCACGCCGGCACCCGACACCACGATCACCGGGGTTTGCGGCGACAGTTCGGTGACCTGGCGAATGAGTTCGAGTCCACCCATCTGCGGCATGCGCAGATCGCAGATGACCAAGTCGGGCTTGTCTTGCTCGAATACCTGAAGACCCTGCTGACCATTGCTGGCCTGCAAGACGCTGAAACCACTGTCTTCCAAATAGGCGGCGAGGCTCGCGCGCACTACTTCGTCATCATCGATTATCAGCAGCGTGGCACTGGTTTTTGGCATGTGGGCAAACGGCGCCAGAATTAGGTTGGCGTAGCAGGCGGGGATTTTGGCCCGGCGCTGACTACTGGATTCGCTTTCTAGCCTCTCTGTCGCACCGCTTTCGGGCAATTGCCCTACACACGTGTCCACCAGAGGTGCCCTTCTAAGGCGCAGACGGTACTCCCATCCGCGGGGCGTTTCAAGCTCACGCCGATGGTCGCCTGACGTCTTTATTTGTAAAATCACCGAGAGTTATAAGAACAGGCAAATCCGTAACCCAATGGAAGGTTCGAACCTGCGAGTCAAACCGGCCGGGACTACAGTGAAAACCGCGATTTCATCCGCATGCGGCTTTTCGCAGACAAAAAAGGCGGCCTTGATGGCCGCCTTTTTCAGTTTACCGGTCGAGATCAAAAATCGTCTTCGACCTGACCGTCCTTCACCTTGAATTCACGGTTCTGCAAGTATGCATTACGGATGAAGGTGTACTTGTCGCCGGTGATCAGCTTCTCGCTCGACAGCAGGTTGGCACGGGTATCGATGATGTCCAGGGCGTGGAACGAGTTACGCACCGAAACGTCGTTTACGTAACGATAAGCGCCGGTGTAGCTGTCGACGTACTTGGACGGCGTATCACGCAAGGTGCTTGGCCCCAGCAGCGGCAGCATCACGTAAGGGCCGCTGCCGACACCCCAGTAGCCCAGCGTCTGACCGAAGTCTTCGTCATTGCGCTGCAGGCCCATTTTCGTGCCGACATCAATGACGCCCAGCAAGCCGAAGGTGGTGTTGAAAATGATTCGTGCGGTATCAACGCCTGCGGCACGAGGTTTGGCCTGCAGGATATCGTTGGCCAGGTTGCGCACATCGCCGATATTACGGAAGAAGTTGTGAACGCCGTCTTCGACAAACTGCGGCGTCACGTACTGGTAGCCCTGGGCCAGGGGTTTGAGCGCGTAGGTGTCGATCACATCGTTGAACTTGAAAATCGGGCGGTTGACGCTTTCCCAAGGATCCTCTTCCGTGGCTGCCTGGGCAGCGAACGGAACCAGCATCACACTGGCGCATACACAAATCCTGGCTAGATGATTGCTCCAGCGCATAGAAAAAAACTCCTTGGTTTGTACTGGCTCGGGCACTTGGCCCAGGCAATAAGTTGGCAAGTATAAGACGTAAACGCCGTTTAACGCACTTTGTACGAGATCCACACGGAAGGAATCGTGCCAAATGTGAGCGTTTCACATCCATGTCATTCAACTGTCACCGTCGTCCACTAGCCTTCAGGCTATTTCAGGGACGTCCACATGCCGCTCGCCGAAGCCTTGCCCCAAACCGCACCCAGCCTGACCGCCGTACTGTTCGGCCTCAGTGGCTGCCTGGTGGATTTCGGCGCGCACACGCACCGGCACGGCAGCCACTCGGCCGAACACGCCGAGGCCACGCCCGGCGCACTGGATAGCCTGCGCAGCTTGCAGCGCCAGCAAATCCCCTGCGCCTGGCTCGATGAACTGCCCCCTGCCCTCAGCCAATCCCTGGCCGCGGCGCTGCCGGAATGGATCAAACCCTCGCAACATTCAGCTACAAACAACCCATGGCCCGCCCCGAATGCCTGCTGGCACGCCTTGATGACCCTGAACGTCGAGCGACTCGACGGCTGCGTACTGGTGAGCGGTGAACCCCGTTTGCTGCAAGCGGGTCTCAATGCCGGGTTGTGGACCATCGGTCTGGCGTCCTGCGGCTCGCTGTGCGGGCTGGCGCCCGAGCAATGGCAAGCGCTGCCCCCGCAGGAGCGCGACATCAAACGTGCCAAGGCGACGATGCAACTGTTTGGCCTGGGCGTGCATTCGGTGATCGATCATCTCGGTGAACTCGACACCTGCCTGGCCGATATCAGCTTGCGTCGGCTCAAGGGCGAAAAGCCCTGATCGAGATCATGCACGTTGGCCGCGAGTGGATTAATCTAAAGGTCAGCCATCGACCTTTGGCCTGCCGCCATGGTCTATGCCAGTGCCTATCGATAAAAGAAGGAAGAACGCCATGCCTGCCCGCGAACTGCAAGAACAGCTCAATGCCCTGCGCGAGCAATTGGAACAGAATCCTCCATTGTCTGAAGCCGAACGCGCAGAGTTGAGCGAACTGATGCAACAGATCGAGTTGAAGCTTGAACTCGAAACCAAAACCCAGGATTCCAGCCTCGCCGATGGCGTCAACCTGGCTGTCGAGCGCTTTGAACTCGAACACCCTACCCTTGCCGGCACCCTGCGCAACATCGGGCAGGCCTTGGCCAATATGGGAATCTGAACCCCGCCAGACGCAAAAAAGCCCTGCTAGTGATAGCAGGGCTTTTTTGCGTCTGCACTTGGCAATGCACGTCCCCTGTGGGAGCGGGCTTGCTCGCGAAAGCGGTGGGTCAGTCAACATCATCGTTGAATGTGAAGCCGCCTTCGCGAGCAAGCCCGCTCCCACATTAAAGCGTTACTGGCGGACCAGGCGATGGTTCGGCAGCTGCACCTCTTCAGTGCTGCGATACGGGTTGATATCCAGCCCGCCACGACGCACATAACGCGCATACACCGTCAGTTTCTCTGGCTTGAGCAACCGCTGCAGGTCGAGAAAGATCCGCTCTACACACTGTTCATGGAAGTCCGAGTGTTGGCGGAAGCTGACGATGTACTCGAGCAGGCTCGCATGATCCAGCGCCGCGCCACGGTACTCCACCGCGACGCTGCCCCAGTCCGGCTGGCTGGTGACCGGACAGTTGGACTTGAGCAAATGACTGTGCACGCTCTCCTCGACAATGCGCGAATCATCGCAACGCAGCAGTTCCGGCCGTGGATGCTCGTAGTTGCTGACGCTGATATCCAATTCATCGATGCACACGCCCGGCAAGGCCACGACGCCTTCGCTCTCGACCTCCTTGAGACTGCGAATGCGCACACCCACCGGCTTGCCGGCAGCCGCCGACAAGTCCTTGGCCAGCGTCGCCTCAAGGCTCGCGGTATCGGCAAACGGCGTCTGGTTCAGGGAGTTGAGATAGAGCTTGAACGACTTCGACTCGATGATGTTCGGCGAATCCGCCGGAATGCTGAATTCACCGATCGCCACCACCGGCTTGCCCGACGGCAGCAGCCAGGACAGCTCGAAGCAGTTCCAGAAGTCCACGCCTTTGTACGGCAGGGTTTGCGCCGTCAGGCCCAGCTCCGCCCACTTCGTGGTGCGCGGGATCGGGAACAGCAAGGACGGCGTGTAGGTGGCGATGTATTCGCTGGACTTGCCCAGCGGCGAGTGTTCGGCTGCGGGATGCATGGCGGAAACCTGACTGAAGAATCAGCGGATTCTATCAGCCTTTGCTCCCGCCTTTGAGTGCTTACTGACTGACAGTCAGTTTGCCGACCATGCCGGCCTGGTAATGGCCGGGAATATTGCAGGCAAACTCAAGGCTGGTGGCCTTGCTGAAGGTCCAGGTCAGCTCGGCGGTCTTGCCCGGTTCCACCAGCACGCTGTTGGGGTCATCATGCTTCATGCCGTGGTTCATTTTGCTGTGATCCATGCCGGCCATTGCCTTCATACCGGTTGGCGCCAGCATGCCGCTCTGTTGCATCTGCAACATTTCCTGCTGGTGCCTGGCGTGCAACGCCGCATCCCCCAAGTTGAACTCATGCAGCAACTGGCCTTTATTGACCAGCACGAAGCGCACGGTTTCCCCGGCCTTGATATCGAGGGACTTCGGCGTGAAGGACATGTCCCCCATCACCACCTCGATGCTGCGGGTCGCCTTGGCCGCCGAGGCCGGTTGACCGAAATCGTAGGTACGTCCGGCGTCTGCCCACACCGGTGAACTCAGCGCCAGCAAACACAGGATTTGCGCCACGGATTTGCGTAAAAACATCGTCATACTCCAACAAGTTAAGGCTCAGCATGCGCAAAACTCTAAACTGCTGCCACTGCCCGCAACCTGACAGCCAGATTACAACTTTGTCAGGTTGCCCTGTGCGAATGCTGCCCACGGTATAAAGCCTTCGTTCCACTTGCCATGAGTCGCCCATGAAACTGCTGATCGTCGAAGACCAACCGAAAACCGGCCATTATCTGCGCCAGGGCCTGACCGAGGCCGGGTTCAACACGGAACTGGTGGCCGACGGCAACGCCGGCCAGCAATTGGCCCTCAGCGGCGAATATGCCCTGCTGATTCTTGATGTAATGCTGCCGGGTCGTGATGGCTGGCAAATTCTCCAAGCAGTGCGCAGCGCCGGCCTGGACACGCCGGTACTTTTTCTGACCGCCCGTGACGCCGTGGAGGACAGGGTTCACGGCCTCGAACTGGGTGCCGATGACTATCTGGTCAAGCCGTTTGCCTTCTCCGAACTGCTGGCCCGGGTCCGCAGCCTGTTGCGTCGCGGCAGCACCACGCCGCAGGAGACCAGCCTGCAACTGGCCGATCTGCGCCTGGACCTGATCCGGCGCCGGGTCGAACGCAGCGGCCAGCGTATCGACCTGACCGCCAAGGAATTCGCCCTGCTGGAAATGCTCCTGCGCCGCCAGGGCGAAGTCCTGCCCAAGTCGCTGATTGCGTCCCAGGTCTGGGACATGAATTTCGACAGCGACACCAATGTCATCGAGGTGGCGATCCGTCGCCTGCGCCTGAAGATCGACGATGAATTCCCCAACAAGCTGATCCATACCGTACGCGGCATGGGCTACGTCCTTGAAGAGCGTCCCGCCTGATGCGCCGTCTCTCCTTGAGCAGCCGCCTGGCGCTGCTGTTTGCCGCATGCACCGCCGTGGTCTCGTTGTTCGCCGGGGTGCTGTTCAGCCGCGCCAGCGAGGCGCACTTCGTTGAACTCGACCAGCAACTGCTGGACGGCAAGCTGATTGGCTTGCGTCGGGCCCTGCACGACTTACAGTCGAGTGACAGCGAAGTAAAACTGGCCGAGGAGTTGAGCCGGCAGGCTGACCTGTCCCTGCGAATCACCGGCAGCGACGGCCAGCGCTGGTATGACAGTTCGACCAACATCCCCCAGGTATTGCCGCACCGGTCCGGATTGTCGACGGTGAGCCATGAAGGCACAGATTACCGCGTCCTCAATGCGCCGCTTTTCGCGGACAAACCCGAGTCACCGAAACTGACCCTGCTGTTGGACATCACCCATCACCAGCACTTTCTGCAACGCATGCAGCATTTGATCTGGCTGACCGTCGGCCTGTCAGCCCTGGCCACCGCACTGCTGGGCGCCTGGGCGGCACGCAGCGGCTTGCGCCCGTTAAGGCGGATCAGCGCGGTGGCCAGTGGTGTTTCCGCGCAATCGCTGAACTCGCGGCTACCTGAAGAAAACATGCCGCCGGAACTGGCGGAAATGGCCCACAACTTCAACGCCATGCTCGGACGCCTCGACGACTCGTTTCAGCGCCTGTCGGCCTTCTCCGCCGACATTGCCCATGAACTGCGCACGCCATTGTCGAACCTGCTGACCCACACCCAGGTCACCCTCACCCGCCCTCGCCCCATCGAGGACTACCGCGAAGCCCTGCACAGCAACCTCGAAGAGCTGCAATGGATGGCGCAACTGGTCAACGACATGCTCTATCTGGCCAAGGCTGACCATGGACTGTTAATCCCCAAGCGCGAACCGTTGGAACTGGGACAGGAAACGGATCTGCTGCTGGAGTTTTTTGCGCCGCTGGCGGAAGACGCGCAGGTAAAACTGAGTCGTGACGGCAATGCCCGCCTCGAAGGTGACCGCAGCATGTTGCGCAGGGCACTGTCGAACCTGCTGGACAACGCACTGCGGTTCACACCGGTCGATGGCGAGGTTCGGGTGCGAATCGTCGATCAGCCAAAAGAGTTGCGCCTGACCGTTGAAAACACCGGCCAACAGATTTCCAAAGATCTATTGCCGCGCCTGTTTGACCGGTTTTACCGGGCCGATCCTGCGCGTCGTGAAGGCAGTAGCGAACATGCGGGGCTGGGACTGGCGATCACCCAATCGATCATCCGTGCCCATGGCGGGCAGATTCGTTGCGAATCGGAGAATGGGTGGACGCGGTTTGTGATCGAGTTGCCAAGGGGGGATTGAGGCCAGCAGCTCCGGCCCCTTCGCGAGCAAGCCCGCTCCCACAGTGTTTTGTGGCGTTCACATCATCTGTGTACGACGCAGATCCCTGTGGGAGCGGGCTTGCTCGCGAAGGCGGTGTAACGGCTTACGAATAGCGCAACGCATGAGCCGGCTCGATCTTCGCCGCACGCCAGGCCGGGTAAACCGTGGCCAGGAAGCTCATGACAAACCCCGCCGTGCAGATCAGCGCCACATCCGCGCCTTGCAGCTCAGACGGCAGGTTACTGACGAAGTACACGTCGGAACTGAAGATGTGCTGCCCGCTGACCCGCTCGATCCAGCCTACGATCTGGCTGACGTTCAGTGCGGCAATCACGCCCAATACACCGCCAATCAAGGTGCCGACGATGCCGATCACCGTGCCCTGCACCACGAAGATCGCCATGATCTGCCGTGGCGTGGCGCCGATGGTGCGCAGGATCGCGATGTCCGCTCCCTTGTCGTTCACCACCATGATCAGGGTCGCGATGATGTTGAACGCCGCCACCGCGACGATCATCAGCAACAGCAGGCCGATCATGGTTTTTTCCATCTTCATCGCGCTGAACAGGCTGCCCTGGGTGTGGGTCCAGTCGTCAGCCTTGTAGGCGGCGCCCAGCCCCGTGGCGATGTCGTTCGACACTTGCGGCGCGGCATACAAGTCCTTCACCGCCAGGCGCACGCTCTGCACCTGATTCGGCTCCCAGCGCTGCATCTGCGCGGCATCGGCCATGTGGATCAGCGCCATGGTGCCGTCCAGTTCCGCACCGACCTTGAACACGCCGACCACATTCAGCCGCTGCATGCGCGGAGTAATGCCGCCCGGCGCATTGCTGACCTCAGGCACGATCAAGGTGATCTTGTCGCCCACGTTCAAGCGGAAGCGGCGCGCCGTGATCTGCCCGATCACCACGCCGAATTCGCCCGGCTTCAGGGCTTCCAGGCTCCCCTGAACGATGTGCTTGGCGACGATCGACACCTGGCCTTCCAGCGCCGGGTCGACACCGCTGACCTGGATCGGCTGCATCGTGCCCTTGTAGGACAGCATGCCCTCCATCTCGGTGAACGGCACCGCCGCCGTCACTTCCGGGTTTTTCATCGCGGCCGCCGCCACGGGCTTCCAGTCGTCAATCGGGTTCACGCCGACGATGGTGGCGTGCGGCACCATGCCAAGGATGCGCGAGCTCATTTCGCGCTGGAAGCCGTTCATCACCGACAGCACCACGATCATCGCCAGCACGCCGAGGGCGAGGCCGATCATCGAGGTCATCGAGATGAAGGAAACAAAGCGATTGCGGCGCTTGGCGCGGGTATAGCGCGTGCCGATAAAGATCGATAACGGTCTGAACATTCGCTGGGGCACCGTATAAAAATAAAAGACCCGACGCACCTTTCGGTCGCGTCGGGTTTCAATCCGTTAGATGGGAGTCAGGCAACCTTCCTGCAAGTGCAGGACGCGGTCCATCTGGCGGGCGAGGTTCATGTCGTGGGTCACCACCAGGAACGCCGTGCGCATCGAGGTGCTGAGCTCCAGCATCAAGTCCTGGATCCCCTGGGCGGTGTGGGAATCGAGGTTGCCGGTCGGCTCGTCGAGCATCACCAGGCCTGGATTGTTCACCAGGGCGCGAGCGATGGCCACACGCTGACGCTCACCACCGGACAGTTCGGCCGGCTTGTGCTCCAGGCGATGCCCCAGCCCTACCCGCTCCAGCAACGCCGTGGCACGCTGACGCGCTTCGGGGATCGCGGTCTTGCCGATCAGCAGCGGCATGCAGACGTTTTCCAGGGCGGTGAATTCCGGCAGCAGGTGGTGGAACTGGTACACGAAGCCGAGGGCGCGATTACGCAGCAGGCCGCGCTTCTTCTCGCTCAGCGCCGACAGTTCTTCACCGTCGAGCCAGACGCTGCCCTTGGTCGGTGTATCGAGGCCGCCCAGCAGGTTGAGCAAGGTACTTTTGCCCGAGCCCGACTTGCCGACAATCGCCACACGCTCGCCCGGGTGCAACTCCAGTTGCAGACCGGCCAACACTTCCACCGATTCCGGGCCTTCCTCGTAGGATTTGCCCAGGCTGCGGCAGCTCAAGATTGCTTTATCACTCATGCCCGACTCACTCATAACGTAGCGCCTCCGCAGGCTGGGTGCGCGCGGCACGCCAGGCTGGATACAGGGTGGCGAGGAAACTCAGGACCAACGCCGCGGAGCAGACCATCACGACGTCCTGGCTCTGCACCTGCGACGGCAGGTAATCGATGAAGTACACGTCGGCGTTGAGGAACTTGTGCCCGATCAGGCCTTCGAGGGCCGAGATCGCGGCGCTGACGTTCAGCGCCGCGAAGATCCCGACCACCGCGCCGATCGCGGTACCGACTACGCCAATGACGGTGCCTTGCACCATGAACGTGCGCATGATCGTGCCTGGTGTGGCGCCCAGCGTGCGCAGGATCGCGATGTCGCCCTTCTTGTCATTCACCACCATCACCAGCGTGGAAATGATGTTGAACGCAGCGACGGCAACGATCAGCAGCAGCAAAAGGCCGATCATGGCTTTTTCCATGCGGATCGCCTGGTACAGGTTGCCGTGGGTGCGGGTCCAGTCGCGGGCGTAGTAGCGGTCTTCGCCGAGGTCGCGGGCGATGCTCCACGCGGTGCGCGGCGCCTGGAACAGATCGTCGAACTTCAGGCGCAGGCCCTGGACCTGATCCGGTTTCCAGCGGTGCAGCCGGGCCAGGTCCTGCAGGTTGGTGACGCCAAGATAGCCATCGAGCTCACCGGCGCCGACATGGAAGATGCCGACCACGGTAAAGCGCTTCATGCGCGGGAACATCCCGGCCGGGGTCACCGTGACTTCGGGCGCGACGAAGGTCAGCTTGTCACCGATGGCCGCACCGAGCTTGGCCGCAGCCTTGTCGCCGATGACGATGCCGAACTCCCCCGGCACCAGGTCGTCGAGTTTTCCCTGGGTCATGAATTGATCGATGATCGACACTTGGCGCTCTTGCGCCGGGTCGATGGCATTGAGCAGGACTTTCGAGACCTTGCCGTTATTGGTCAGCAAACCCTGCATTTGCGTAAACGGCGCCACGGCCGTCACCTGCGGGTTCTGCTTGACCTTCGCGGCCAGGCCTTGCCAATCGCTGATCGCCTCACCGGACTCGATGGTCGCGTGGGGCACCATGCCCAGCACGCGGGTGCGCATCTCATGATCGAAGCCGTTCATCACCGACAGCACCACGATCATCACGACCACGCCAAGGGCGAGCCCGATCATCGAAGTCAGGGAAATGAATGACACAAAATGATTGCGACGCTTTGCACGGGTGTAACGCGTGCCGATAAATACGAAGAGAGGTCTGAACATGTCGGGGCTTGTTCGGAGGGAAAAGGAACGTCCTTGTGGCGGGGGTCGATAACCAGCTTTACACTCAGACCACCGCCGCTACCATGGGTTCGCCATGTCGACATTAGATGAAGAAGATCGCCGCGAATACTACCGTATCGAGGATACGATCGCACTGGAAATTCGGCCCCTGTCCGCTACTGAAGCCACAGGCCAGGAAGTGTTGCAGGATGCTTCTCCACTCTTCAACTTGCTCAGCGAACTGCACCTGAGTGAATTCGAGTCGCAACACCTGTTACGCCAGATCAGCGAACGCGACCGGAACCTCGCGGCGTTCCTCAAATCCCAGAACAAACGCATCGACTTGCTGAGCCAGGTGATCGCCATCACCGTACTCGGGCAGATCGGCGAACCGCAGCCAGTGATCATCTCCGAAGGCGGCATCGACTTTCAGCATCCATCGCCCATTGCCGCCGGCGCACGCCTGTCGGTCAAACTGGTATTGATGCCGCAGGCCCTGGGCCTGCTGCTGCGCGCCCGCGTCACCCATTGCGACCGCAAGGGCGACGGCTATGACGTCGGCACCGAGTTCGAACACCTGACCGACGCCCAACGCCAACTGCTGGCCCGCCACATCTTGCAAAAGCAGGCCCAGGAACGACGCCTGGCCCGCGACCAACTCGAATCAGGCAATTAAATTAAGGAAGAACCGTGACCCTCATCTACGGCCATCGCGGCGCCAAGGGCGAAGCACCGGAAAACACCCTGACCAGCTTTCAGGAATGTCTCAAGCACGGCGTGCGTCGCTGCGAACTGGACCTGCACCTGTCCATGGACGGCGAGCTGATGGTCATCCACGACCCGACCCTCAAGCGCACCACCGACCGTCGCGGCAAGGTCGTCGAACACACGGCGGCCGAGCTTGTGACCTATGACGCACGCAAGGGTGGACCGGGCTGGATCAAGCCTTGCCCGATTCCGACGCTGGAAGAACTGTTCGAGAAATGCGACTTCGATCACTGGCAGCTGGAAGTCAAAAGCGCATCACGGATGCGTGCCGCGACCACCGTGCTGGCGATTCGCGAAATGGTGCAGCGTCATGGCCTGATGGACAAGGTGACCATCACCTCGAGTTCCCGTGAAGTGCTCAAGGCTGCGCTGGAGTTGGTGCCGGACGTATCCCGCGGGCTGGTGGCCGAGTATGCCTGGCTTGACCCACTGAAGGTCGCCGCCAGCTATGGCTGTGAGATTCTGGCGCTGAACTGGACCCTGTGCACGCCGGAACGCCTGCAAAGGGCGCAGCGTCAGGGGCTGCATGTGTCGGTATGGACCGTCAACGAGCCCGCGCTGATGCGCAGACTCGCCGACTTCGGCGTTGACAGCCTGATTACAGACTTTCCCGGTTTGGCCACCGCCACGCTCGAGAATTGCTGAAATCGGTCTCCCCGGCCGGCTCAGGCCACCGGCCGGAGCCCGTCAAAAAAGCCGGTTGAGGCCGTCGTACGCGGCTACCCGATAGGCTTCGGCCATGGTCGGGTAGTTGAACGTGGTGTTGACGAAGTACTTCAACGTGTTGAGTTCGCCCGGCTGGTTCATGATCGCCTGACCGATGTGCACGATCTCCGACGCCTGATAACCGAAGCAGTGAACACCCAGCACTTCCAGGGTTTCACGGTGGAACAGGATCTTCAGCATGCCTTGCGGCTCGCCGGCGATCTGCGCCCGCGCCATGCTCTTGAAGAAGGCCTTGCCCACTTCGTACGGCACCTTGGCCTGGGTCAGTTCCTGCTCGTTCTTGCCGATCGAACTGATCTCCGGAATGGTGTAGATGCCGGTCGGCACGTCATTCACAAAGCGCCAGCTACCGTTATCGACGATGCTGCCGGCGGCCGAGCGACCCTGGTCGTGGGCGGCACTGGCCAGGCTTGGCCAGCCGATCACGTCGCCGGCGCCGTAGATGTTCGGCACGCAGGTGCGGTATGCCTCGTCGACTTCGATCTGGCCACGGCTGTTGACCTTCACGCCGATGTTTTCCAGACCCAACTGATCGGTGTTGCCGGTACGACCGTTACACCAGAGCAAGGCGTCGGCCTTGATCTTCTTGCCGGACTTGAGGTGCAGGATCACGCCGTTGTCCACGCCTTCGACGCGGTCGTAGTCTTCGTTGTGGCGAACCGTGATGTTGTTGTTGCTGAAGTGATAACTCAGGGCCTGGGAAATTTCCGAGTCGAGGAAGCTCAGCAGTTGCCCACGGTTGTCCACCAATTCAACCAATACACCCAGACCGCTGAAGATCGAGGCGTATTCGCAACCGATCACGCCGGCGCCGTAAACGATGAGTTTACGCGGGGTGTGGCCGAGGCTGAGGATGGTGTCGCTATCGTAGATACGCGGGTGGTGGAAATCGATGTCCGCCGGGCGATAAGGACGCGAACCGGTGGCGATGATGATGTGCTTGGCCACCAGTTTCTCGACCACGCCGTTGGCGCAGACCACTTCGATGGTTTGCTCGTCGGCGAAGCTGCCGGTGCCGAAGAACACGTCGACGCGGTTACGGGCGTAGTAGCCGGTACGCGAAGCGACTTGCTTGGAGATGACTTTCTCGGCGCTTTTCAACACGTCCGGGAACGAGAACCAGCGCGGCTCACCAATGGCCCGGAACATCGGGTTGGTGTTGAATTGCATGATCTGCCGCACCGAGTGACGCAGTGCCTTGGACGGGATGGTGCCCAAGTGAGTGCAGTTGCCGCCGACCTGGCGACGGCTATCGACCATCGCCACCTTGCGCCCTGCCTTGGCGGCGTTCATTGCCGCGCCTTCCCCTGCCGGGCCGGAACCCAACACCACCACGTCGTAGTTGTAGACAGCCATGCGTACTCCTCAGAACAGGCCGCGGTACCCTCGGCACCTGCGGCTAAATCACGCCAATGCGTGGCATGAAGGAACAATTTGGGGCCAGTGCAGAACCCGGACACAGTCTATAGAAGCGTCAACGCCGCGCACATTAACCCTTGGTCGCGTCGTAGGCTACTTTTGCCTGCGCTACAACGCCAGTTTTCAATGCTCAAATCGCCGAAATCATTCGGTTTTTTCGCCACTGATGCGTTCAAAAGCGGGACTGCTGCGTGTGACGAAACCTGTATCGGCACGAATCACAAAAAATGCGCCGATATCGTGTTTTTCTGCGTAGTCCCAACCGCGCTCCGGGCCGAGAATCAGCAACAGCGTCGATAAGCCATCGGCCATCAGCGCCGAAGGATGAATCACTGTGACGGACGCCAGGGTGTGTGAGACCGGCGCACCGGTGCGGGCATCAAAGGTGTGGGAAAAACGCTGTCCGTCCTGCTCGAAATAATTCCGGTAGTCGCCGGAAGTGGACAGGCCATAGCCGTCGACGACAATGACCCGTTCCGCCACCTGCCGATCATCCCGCGGCTCTTCCAGGGCAATGCGCCACGGCGAGCCGTCAGCCTTCCTGCCGGACGCCTTGAGCTCACCCGTGGCCTCGGCGAGGTAGTCATGGATGCCCATCGCCTCGAGTCTTGCGGCAATCGTGTCCACCGCATAACCGGCGGCGATGCTGTTGAAGTCAACCTCGACGGCGGCGTCCTTGCACAACCGGTCACCATCGATGCGCAAGTGTTCATGGCCGACGCGCTTGCGGGCTTCGGCAAGCGCTTCGGCGGTCGGGACTTTTTCCCCGCGGGCCTGCGGGCCAAATCCCCAGAGGTTCAGCAACGGCTCCACCGTCAGATCGTAGGAACCGTCGCTTTGCACCGACAGCTGCTCGCCCACGCGGACCAGTTCGAGGATCGACGCCGGCATTGCATGACAGCCGTTGGCCGGTAACGCATTGAAGCGCTCGATGTCCGAGTCGCTGCGGTAGGTCGACATTTGCCGGTCAATGTCAGCGAGGATCTGCTCGACCTGGACACGGACTTCGTCCGGCGCCGGAAGGTCGGCATGGCGCACATACTTGATCGAATAAGTGCTGCCCATGGTCGGGCCGCCGAAGCTCTCCAGAGTGTCGCCGTTGCCGCAGCCTGATAGTGCGCCGAGCAGCAAAAGTGCCACCCCCTGCCACCTGATCAACAATTCCCGAGCTCCCCAATGCATCCCCTGACACATCGCCAGGGCCAGCCATTATGCGATAGAACCGTGGGAGCGGGCTTGCTCGCGAAGAGGTCATCACATTCAGCATTGATATCTCTCTCAGACCGCTATCGCGAGCAAGCTCGCTCCCACATTGGATAGCTGGCGTGATCACTACCGTGCAAACACCACCACACCCTGTGGGAGCGAGCTTGCTCGCGATGAGGCCAGTGCGAACAACACATCCCCCAATAGACAAAAGCAGCACAAACAAAAACGCCCCGACCAAGGCCGGGGCGTTTTCATGTGCAGCTAAGGCTTAGCGCGGGAATGCTGGCGGGTTTACACCGGCCATGTCTTCCATCACGCGAACCACCTGGCAGCTGTAACCGAACTCGTTGTCGTACCAGACGTACAGAACAACGCGGTTATCCTGGGTGATGGTCGCTTCAGCGTCCACTACGCCTGCGTGGCGCGAGCCAACGAAGTCGGTGGAAACCACTTCCTGGGAGCTGACGTAGTCGATCTGCTTGTGCAGATCCGAGTGCATGGCCATCTGGCGCAGGTACTCGTTGATCTCTTCGCGAGTGGTGGCCTTTTCCAGGTTCAGGTTCAGGATAGCCATCGACACGTTCGGCGTAGGAACGCGAATCGCGTTACCGGTCAGCTTACCCTTCAACACTGGCAGAGCCTTGGCGGCTGCAGTGGCGGCACCGGTCTCGGTGATTACCATGTTCAGCGGCGCGGCGCGGCCACGACGGCTGCCCTTGTGGAAGTTGTCGATCAGGTTCTGGTCGTTGGTGAACGAGTGAACGGTTTCGACGTGACCGTTGACGATGCCGTACTTGTCATTCACAGCTTTGAGCACCGGCACGATGGCGTTGGTGGTGCACGAAGCGGCCGAGATGATCTTGTCGTCAGGGGTGATTTCGCCGTGGTTGATGCCGTGCACGATGTTCTTCAGCGCGCCCTTGCCAGGTGCGGTGAGGATTACGCGGGCAGCGCCCGGGCAAGCCAGGTGCTGGCCCAGGCCATCGGCGTCACGCCATACACCGGTGTTGTCGACGATCAGAGCGTTTTCGATGCCGTACTGGGTGTAGTCGACTTCGGCCGGGCTCTTGGCGTAGATAACCTGGATCAGGTTGCCGTTGGCGGTGATGGTGTTGTTGGCTTCATCAATGGTGATGGTGCCATCGAACGGGCCATGAACCGAGTCGCGACGCAGCAGGCTGGCACGTTTGACCAGGTCGTTCTCGGCGCCCTTGCGGACCACGATGGCGCGCAGACGCAGGCCGTCGCCGCCACCGGTTTTCTCGATCAGGATGCGCGCCAGCAGACGGCCGATACGACCGAAGCCGTACAGGACAACGTCGGTGCCTTTGCGGGCGGAAGCGTTCTGCTGGCCAACCACGTCGGCCATCTCTTCACGGACGAACTGCTCGGCACTACGGCCATTGCCTTCGGCCTTGTATTTGGCCGCCAGCTTGCCCAGGTCTACCGAAGCGGCACCGAGCTTGAGCTCGCTCATCGCCTTGAGCAGCGGGAATGTTTCGTGGACGGAGAGTTCGGTTTCGTCGGTCTGGCGATGACGGGCAAAGCGGTGCGCTTTGAGGATCGAAATCACCGAGCGGTTGATCAGGCTGCGGCCATAGATCGAGCTCACCACGTTGTTATTGCGGTAGAGCTGACCGATAAGCGGAATCATCGCTTCTGCGAGTGCTTCACGGTCGATCCATTCACCAAGACACTGGTCGGGCTTCTGAGTCACGGGAACCTTCCACATGTAGGGGCAGAAAAAAGGGGCTACATTATGCCGCCGAGTGACAGCGGTAGCAATGCGCGCCCGTCGCGCTTTACGTAACAAATCGTCGTTCAAAAAAATTACGCCTCGCTCCAGCCCAATAAAACCGGGGCTTTCAGCACAGTCAATTTTTTGGAGCCAAAGTCTCCTTATCCGTAACCCTCCGTAACACTCGTTGTTTTTGCCACTACATATTCATTAATTTTAGGTAAAAAAGCGCAGAATTTTGTCTTTACCACTACATTTCGCCAAACCCGTACTTTAGACACAGTCAGCAACTGACAGGCGGCATCGTAGACCGCTACAATTACCGACTTTGTCGCAACGCTTGGAGCTCAACCTTCCGTGCCCGTTCTGCGTCTACCGCTTCTCCCTGCCGCGGCAGGTAAACAGCACTGGGGCAACCTGCCCGGTGCCGCCCTGAGCCTGGCCATCGCCGAGGCCGCCAGCGCTGCCAAGCGCTTTACCCTGCTGCTGACCGCCGACAGCCAAAGTGCCGAACGGCTGGAACAGGAGCTGGCTTTCTTCGCCCCGGATTTGCCCGTACTGCACTTTCCCGACTGGGAAACCCTGCCCTACGACCTGTTCTCGCCGCACCAGGACATCATTTCCCAGCGCATCGCCAGCCTGTACCGGTTGCCGGAACTGAGCCATGGCGTGCTGGTGGTGCCGATCACGACCGCCCTGCATCGCCTCGCGCCGACCAAATTCCTGCTCGGCAGCAGCCTGGTGCTGGATATCGGCCAGAAGCTCGATGTCGAGCAAATGCGCACCCGGCTCGAAGCCACGGGCTATCGCTACGTCGATACGGTGTATGAACACGGCGAGTTCACCGTTCGCGGTTCGCTGATCGACCTGTTCCCGATGGGCAGCAAGCTGCCGTATCGCATCGATCTGTTCGACGACGAAATCGAAACCCTGCGCACCTTCGACCCGGAGAACCAGCGTTCGATCGACAAAGTCGACTCGGTCAAGCTGTTGCCGGCCAGGGAGTTTCCGCTGCAGAAAGAAGCGGTCACCCGTTTCAAGGCGCGGTTCCGCGAGCGTTTTGACGTCGACTTCCGCCGTTGCCCGATCTTCCAGGACTTGAGCAGCGGGATTACCCCGGCCGGTATCGAGTACTACCTGCCGCTGTTCTTCGAAGAAACTTCGACACTGTTCGATTATTTGCCCCAGGACACGCAAGTGTTTTCCCTGCCGGGCATCGAGCAAGCCGCGGAAAACTTCTGGAACGATGTGCGCAATCGCTATGAAGAACGCCGCGTCGACCCGTCCCGTCCTTTATTGCCACCCGCCGAACTGTTCCTGCCAGTGGAAGACTGCTTCGCGCGCCTGAAGAACTGGCCGCGCGTGGTGGCCAGTCAGCAGGATGTAGAAAGCGGTGGCGGTCGCGAGCGCTTCCCGGCTCGCGAGTTGCCCAACCTGGCGATCGAAGCCAAGGCCACTCAGCCAATGGCGGCACTTGCTGGTTTCCTCGACCAGTTCCCCGGTCGCGTACTGTTTACCGCCGAATCGGCAGGCCGCCGCGAAGTGTTGCTGGAGCTGCTGGAACGCCTGAAGCTGCGACCGAAAACCGTCGACAGCTGGCCGGACTTTGTCGCCGGCAAGGAACGGCTGGCGATCACCATCGCCCCGCTCGACGAAGGCTTGCTGCTCGATGACCCGGCCCTGGCCCTCGTCGCCGAAAGCCCGCTGTTCGGCCAGCGCGTGATGCAGCGCCGTCGCCGCGAAAAACGCGCCGATGCCAACAACGATGCCGTCATCAAGAACCTCACCGAGCTGCGCGAGGGTGCGCCGGTGGTGCACATCGACCACGGTGTCGGCCGCTACCTGGGCCTGGCGACCCTGGAAATCGACAGCCAGACCGCTGAATTCCTCGCCCTGGAATACGCCGAAGGCGCCAAGCTTTATGTGCCGGTGGCCAACCTGCACCTGATCGCCCGCTACACCGGCAGCGACGATGCCCTGGCCCCGCTGCATCGCCTGGGCTCCGAGACCTGGCAGAAAGCCAAGCGCAAAGCCGCCGAACAGGTGCGTGACGTGGCCGCCGAGTTGCTCGACATCTATGCACGTCGCGCTGCCCGCGAAGGCTACGCTTTCGCCGATCCGAAGGCCGACTACGCCACCTTCAGCGCCGGTTTCCCGTTCGAAGAAACCCCGGACCAGCAAACCACCATCGAAGCGGTGCGCGAAGACATGCTTGCGCCCAAGCCGATGGATCGCCTGGTGTGCGGCGACGTCGGCTTCGGCAAGACCGAAGTGGCAATGCGCGCCGCGTTCATTGCGGTGCACGGCGGTCGCCAGGTGGCGATCCTGGTGCCGACCACCCTGCTCGCCCAGCAGCACTACAACAGCTTCCGCGACCGCTTTGCCGACTGGCCGGTGAGCGTGGAAGTGATGAGCCGCTTCAAGTCGGCCAAGGAAGTGAATGCGGCGGTCGCGGACTTGGCCGAAGGCAAGATCGACATCGTCATCGGCACGCACAAGCTGCTGCAGGACGACGTGAAGATCAAGAACCTCGGGCTGGTGATCATCGACGAAGAGCACCGTTTCGGTGTCCGTCAGAAAGAACAGCTCAAGGCCCTGCGCAGCGAAGTCGACATCCTGACCCTGACCGCCACGCCGATTCCGCGCACGCTGAACATGGCGGTGTCGGGCATGCGCGACCTGTCGATCATCGCCACGCCGCCGGCCCGGCGCCTGTCGGTACGCACCTTCGTCATGGAGCAGAACAAGAGCACGGTCAAAGAGGCCTTGCTGCGTGAGTTGCTGCGTGGCGGCCAGGTCTACTACCTGCACAACGACGTGAAGACCATCGAGAAATGCGCTGCCGATCTGGCCGAACTGGTGCCGGAAGCGCGGATCGGCATCGGCCACGGGCAGATGCGCGAACGCGAACTCGAACAGGTGATGAGCGACTTCTACCACAAGCGCTTCAACGTGCTGATTGCCTCGACCATCATCGAGACCGGCATCGACGTACCGAGCGCCAACACCATTATCATCGAGCGTGCCGACAAGTTCGGCCTGGCACAGTTGCACCAGTTGCGCGGCCGGGTCGGACGCAGCCACCACCAGGCGTACGCCTACCTGCTGACGCCGCCACGCCAGCAAATCACCCCGGACGCGGAAAAGCGCCTGGAAGCGATTGCCAACACCCAGGACCTCGGCGCTGGCTTCGTGCTTGCCACCAACGACCTGGAAATCCGTGGCGCCGGCGAACTGCTCGGCGACGGCCAGAGCGGGCAGATCCAGGCCGTCGGCTTCACGCTGTACATGGAAATGCTCGAGCGCGCGGTGAAGTCGATCCGCAAGGGCGAACAGCCAAACCTCGATCAACCGCTTGGCGGCGGTCCGGAAGTCAACTTGCGGGTACCGGCGTTGATCCCGGAAGACTACCTGCCGGATGTCCATGCCCGCCTGATTCTCTACAAGCGCATTGCCTCGGCCACCGACGAGGACGGCCTCAAGGATTTGCAGGTGGAGATGATCGACCGTTTCGGCCTGTTGCCGGAACCGACCAAGAACCTGATCCGCATCACTGCATTGAAATTGCAGGCCGAGCAACTGGGTATCAAGAAAGTCGATGGCGGCCCTCAAGGCGGTCGCGTCGAGTTCGCCGCACAGACGCCGGTCGACCCGCTGACCCTGATCAAACTGATCCAGAGCCAGCCAAAACGCTACAAGTTCGAAGGTGCCACGATGTTCAAGTTCATGGTTCCGATGGAGCGCCCGGAAGAGCGCTTTAATACTGTAGAGGCGCTTTTCGAGCGCCTCGTTCCGAAAACTGCTTGAAGGACGCCGCATGCGCCTGTTTCGCTCACTGACCCTGCTGACCCTGTTGATGCCAGCGCTGGTCGCACCCACGGCATATGCCGATGACCTGTATCAGGTCGAAATGATTCTGGTCCGTCAAAACACCGTGCCGGCAATCGTCAGTCGCGCCGCGCCGGAAGACTGGGCCGCTGGCGCCCAACCGGTCAACCCCGACAGCCTGCGCACGCCAAGCCTCAATGGCGAGGTGGAAAAACTCACCAGCAGCGCTGACTACACGGTGTTGCTGCACAAGGCCTGGCAACAGCCCCTCGGCGAAACCGCCAGCAAAGTGGCGATCAGCGACGGCAAGGAACAGTATGGTCAGTACCCGATCGAGGGCACACTGAACATGAAACTGGGGCGCTTTACCGACGTCGACGCCGATTTCTGGGTCAACCAGATCGATGCCAATGGCATGGTGACGGCCAGCGAGCGCTTGAAACAGGAAAGCCACACCAAAAACGGCCAATTGAACTTCCTCGACAACGGCCACCTCGGCCTGCTGATCAAGATCACCTCGCTGACCGCCCCCGCCCCCCGAGCAGCTCCCGAAGAAATTCCGGACTGATTCCCAATGTCCGCGACCCTGAGCAAACCCCTGGCACCGTCCTGGGTCAGCCGATTCAAGGAACAGAGCCTGGAGCGTGGCCGCCGCTACGCGCTGGAGAATCGTGTCAGGATCGTCGAAGCCGGCGACGCAACCATCGTCGCCGCGTGTGAAGGCTCGGGCGGTAACGTTTACCGTCAGACCATTCGCCTGCGCGAGTCAGCCAAGGGCACTCTGCTGATGGTCGACGCCACCTGCTCCTGCCCGGTCCACAGCAACTGCAAACATTGCGCGGCGGTGCTCCTGCAAGTGCAGGAAACCCTCGACTACCCCGCTGCCGCCAAAGATGCCGAACTCCTGGAAAAACTCCAGGCAGTCCTGGAAAACCGCAGTCCGAAAGCACCGCCGCAAGTGCTGGTGGACAATGTGCAGCCCGTTCCGCGCCTGTGGCTGGCCAGCATCGAGTTCAGCGCGTTCGAACCGCGCAACGGTCGAATGCAGCGTTACATCCAGCATCGCGCGGCGCTGTCTTTCAGTTACCTGGACGAGTACGTTTCCGGGCAGAAAAACACCGACATCCTGATTCGTCAGGAAACCCAGACGCTGCGGATAAAACGCCACCCGGAAGTGGAACAGTCCTACCGAGAGCAACTGCGAATCCTCGGCTTCAAAATCGCCACCCGGCAAAGCAAGGCCCTGCCGGAAAGTGCCGGCGAGCTGTTCGAGATGGTCAATGACAGCGCCTGGCTGACCTTTACCCTCAATGAACTGCCGAAGTTGCGCACCCAGGGCTGGGAATTGCAGATCGATGAGGACTTCGGTTTCGACCTGACGGCGGTAGACGACTGGTACGCCACCGTCGAACAGGCACCGGAGCGCGACTGGTTCGACCTGGAACTGGGGATCATCATCAACGGCGAACGCCTGAGCCTGTTGCCGATCCTGCTCAACCTGATGCGCTCCCACACCGAAATCCTCAACCCGGAGCGCCTTGCCCGACGCCGCGACGACGAGCTGATCCTGGTCAATATCCCCAATCGCCCGAACTCCGGACACGGCCCGCTGCAAGTCGCCCTGCCCTTCGGCCGCTTGAAACCGGTGCTGGCCACCCTCGGCGAGTTCTACCTGCAGGAGCCCGGCGACACCACGCTGCGCCTGAGCAAGGCCGATGCCACACGCCTGAACCCACTGGAAGACATGCCACTGCTCTGGGAGGGTGGCGAACAGATCCGCACCTTTGCCCAGCGCCTGCGCGACATCAAGGACCACACGGCCGTCGCCCCGGACGGCCTGAATGCGACGTTGCGTCCGTATCAGCTTGAGGGCTTGAGCTGGATGCAATCGCTGCGGCAACTGGAAGTGGGTGGAATCCTTGCGGATGACATGGGCCTGGGCAAAACCCTGCAGACACTGGCGCACGTCCTGAGCGAGAAAAACGCCGGTCGTCTCGATCGTCCGTGCATGGTGGTGATGCCGACCAGCCTGATCCCCAACTGGCTCGACGAAGCGGCGCACTTCACGCCGCAGCTCAAGGTACTGGCGCTGTACGGTGCCAGCCGCAAAAAACACTTCGACAAGCTGGCCGACTACGATCTGATCCTGACCACCTATGCGCTGCTGCCCAAGGATGTCGAACGCCTGGCGGCGCAGCCCTTGCACATACTGGTGCTGGACGAAGCGCAATACATCAAGAACCCGACCAGCAAGGCCGCCCAGGCTGCCCGCGAGCTCAATGCCCGGCAGCGCCTGTGCCTGAGTGGCACGCCGCTGGAAAACCATCTCGGTGAACTCTGGTCGCTGTTTCACTTCCTGTTGCCCGGCTGGCTGGGCGACGTCAAAAGCTTCAACCGCGATTACCGCGTGCCGATTGAAAAACGCACCAGCGAGGTCAGGCTCCAGCACCTCAACGGCCGGATCAAACCTTTCCTGCTGCGCCGCACCAAGGAACAGGTTGCCACCGAGTTGCCGCCGAAAACCGAGATCATCCACTGGGTCGAACTCAATGAGGCCCAGCGCGACGTGTACGAAACCATGCGCCTGGCCATGGACAAGAAAGTCCGCGACGAGATCACCCGCAAAGGCGTGGCCCGCAGCCAGATCATCATTCTTGAAGCCCTGCTCAAGCTGCGACAGGTGTGCTGCGATTTGCGCCTGGTCAACGAGGCGACCCTGCCAAGCCGTGGCAGCACGTCAGGCAAGCTCGATAGCCTGATGGAAATGCTCGAGGAATTGTTCGAGGAAGGTCGGCGGATCCTGCTGTTCTCGCAGTTCACTTCAATGCTGTCACTGATCGAAGACGAACTGAACAAGCGCGGCGTGGCCTACGCTCTGTTGACCGGCCAGACCCGCGACCGCCGCACACCGGTGAAGGAATTCCAGAGCGGCAAGCGTCAGATTTTTCTGATCAGCCTGAAGGCCGGTGGCGTTGGCCTGAACCTGACCGAAGCGGACACGGTGATTCATTACGACCCGTGGTGGAACCCGGCGACGGAAAACCAGGCGACCGACCGCGCGTATCGCATCGGCCAGGAGAAGCCGGTGTTCGTCTACAAACTGATTGCGCGCGGCACGGTGGAAGAAAAGATTCAGCACCTGCAAAAGGAAAAATCCGACCTCGCGGCCGGCGTATTGGATGGGCGCAAGGCCGGGGACTGGAAACTGCAGAGCGATGATATCGAGGCGCTGTTTGCGCCGCTGCCGGAAAACCTCGAAAAACGCTGAGACTTTCGGTGCCTGATCCGGCCTCTTCGCGAGCAAGCCCGCTCCCACAGTGGTTTTGTGTTGCCTCCACTGTTGAAGCTAAACACAATTCGAATGTGGGAGCGGGCTTGCTCGCGAAGGAGTCGACTCGGTGTATCGTCTGATCAGCCCTTGAGCACCCGCGCCAGCGTCGACTTCACCTTGCCCATGCCGTCATGCAACGCCTGCTCGATCTCGGCCATGGTGATCACCGCCGTCGACTTGCCCGCCGCCGGGTTCACCACCAGCGCCAGACAGGCGTAATCGAGTTCCAGCTCGCGGGCCAAGGCGGCTTCCGGCATACCGGTCATGCCGACGATGTCGCAGCCATCGCGCTCCAGCCTGGCGATTTCAGCCACCGTCTCCAGGCGCGGCCCTTGAGTGCAGGCATACACGCCATGACTGCTGTAGCCCACGCCTTCCGCCGCCAATGCCGCAATCAGTTGCTGACGCAACGGTTCGCTGTAGGGGTAGCTGAAGTCGATATGGGTGACGTGCTCCAGGTCATCGGCAAAGTAGGTGTGCTCACGACCGCTGGTGTAGTCGATCAACTGATGTGGCACGCAGAAATGCCCGGTGCCCATCGCGGCATGGATGCCGCCCACGGCGTTGACTGCCAGAATGGCTTCGGCACCGGCCTGCTTCAGCGCCCAGAGGTTGGCGCGGTAGTTGACCTGATGCGGTGGAAAACGATGGGGATGACCGTGACGCGCGAGGAACAGTACTTCCTTACCGGCATACTCGCCGATCTGAACGTCGGCCGAAGGTGCGCCATAAGGCGTGTCCACTGCCAGTGACTGGCGAATGCTCAGGCCTTCGAGTTGAGCCAGGCCAGTGCCACCGATAATCGCGTAAACCGTCATAACAAACAGTCCTTAATCAATCAATTGAGCTTCTTTGAGCGCGCCGACAGCGGCCAGCCAGCGCGGGTCTTGACGGTATTCGGTGCTGGCAAACGACTGGCCGCGCATCCGCGCAATGCGCTCGGAAGGCTTGACCTTCAGACGCTGGGCAGCGCTCAGGGCCAGTTCGGCGGCCGCACGGTCATTGCACACCAGGCCCATGTCGCAACCGGCAGTCAGCGCCGCTTCGATACGGCTGGCGGCATCGCCGACCACGTGAGCGCCCGCCATGGACAAGTCGTCACTGAAGATCACGCCATCGAACTGCAACTCGCCACGCAGGATGTCCTGCAACCAGCGGCGGGAGAAGCCGGCGGGCTGGGAATCGACTTGTGGATAAATGACGTGGGCCGGCATGACCGCGGCCAGTTGCTTGCTCAGCTTGGCAAACGGCACCAGGTCATTGGCACGGATCTCGTCGAGGCTGCGTTCGTCGTTGGGAATCGCGACGTGAGAATCCGCTTCAGCCCAGCCGTGGCCGGGGAAGTGCTTGCCGGTGGCAGCCATCCCGGCGCTGTTCATCCCGCGGATGAATGCACCCGCGAGCAAGGCAGCGCGCTCGGGATCACCTTCGAACGAACGGGTGCCAACAACGGCGCTGCGCTGGTAATCCAGGTCCAGCACCGGGGCAAAGCTCAAGTCCAGGCCGACAGCCAACACTTCGGTGGCCATGATCCAGCCGCACTGCTCGGCCAGGTATTCGGCGTTCGGGTTGTCGGCAATGGCGCGCATGGCGGGCAATCGCACGAATCCCTGGCGCAGGCGCTGCACGCGGCCGCCCTCTTGATCCACCGCCAACAGCAGATCGGGACGAATGGCGCGAATGGCCGCACTCAGCTCGCGCACTTGACGCGGATGTTCGATGTTGCGGGCAAAGATGATCAGGCCACCCACTTCGGGCTGGCGCAACAATTGGCGATCTTCAGCCGTCAGCCAGGTACCGGCGACGTCCACCATCAACGAGCCTTGCAAGCCAGCAGTCATAGAAATTCCTTGATAACAGAAAACCCGGCCCACACGAATTCGCCGCCAGACGCTATGCCCGGCAGGTCGGCGATTTCAATGGGAAACGGGTTCAGAACGAGAGTCGGCATGGGCGGCTAGCTTAGCGGATGTCAGCTGCCGCGCCCACCCGTGTGCGGTTAAACCTTGGCGGCAACCGGTGTCGATTTGCTACGCGGACGCAACTGGGCCGTGGCCATGGCCGTGTCGGTAACGCCGGATTCGGCGCGCATGCCGGCAGCCAGGAACGGCACCATCAGGCGCATGACCTGCTCGATCGAGGTGTTCACGCCGAAATCGGTTTCGGCAATCGCGCGCAAGGCCTTGATACCGGACATGCTGAACGCCGCCGCACCCAGCATGAAGTGCACGCGCCAGAACAGTTCGATAGGTGGAATACGTGGCGCCGCTTCGTTGACCAGCATCATGTAGCGGCGAAACACCTTGCCGTACATGTCTTCCAGATAACGACGCAAGTGCCCCTGGCTCTGACTGAACGCCAGCCCCAGCAAACGCATGAAGATAGACAGGTCGTTGCCACTGCGCGGCTGCACCACCAGTGCCTGCTCCACGAGGATTTCCAGCAACTCTTCGAGTGTCGGCTTGATTTCAGGCTTGGCCTGACGCCGCTCCAGCTCTTTATCGAGGCTGATGCAGAATGGCCCGAGGAACCGCGAGAAAACCGCTTGAATCAACGCCTTCTTCGAACCGAAGTGATAGTTCACCGCCGCCAGGTTGACACCCGCCTTGCTGGTGATCAGACGCAACGAGGTTTCGGCGAAACCTTTTTCCGCGAACAACTGCTCGGCGGCATCAAGAATGCGTTCAACGGTTTCCGACTGGGCCATGGCTACTCCGCCTGACAAACACTTGTTTGAAACATACGTTTCAGCCTGTGCATTGTCAAGTCTGGCAGTTCGTTTCGGGAATGGTCGGTCAGACATTTAACCACACAACGGCAAAGCTTCAATCCACCAGCTGTTTGACCGTCCGGCGGCGACTGAAAAATGGAGCATTGCCAAGACCGCCTTACTGTATATAATCCCAGTCACTGTATAAAAAAACAGAGCGATCGATATGCTAAAGCTGACGCCACGACAAGCAGAGATTCTGGCCTTCATCAAGCGCTGCCTGGAAGACAACGGGTACCCACCCACCCGCGCGGAAATCGCTCAGGAACTGGGTTTCAAGTCACCCAATGCGGCGGAAGAACACCTCAAGGCACTGGCCCGCAAGGGTGCAATCGAGATGACGCCTGGCGCCTCCCGTGGCATCCGCATTCCCGGCTTCGAAGCCAAGACCGACGATTCCACCCTGCCGATCATTGGCCGGGTAGCAGCCGGCGCCCCGATTCTTGCGCAGCAACACATCGAAGAGTCCTGCAACATCAATCCCGCCTTCTTCCATCCCCGCGCCGACTACCTGCTGCGCGTCCATGGGATGAGCATGAAGGATATCGGCATTTTCGACGGCGACCTGCTGGCGGTCCACACCACCCGCGAAGCCCGTAACGGCCAGATCGTCGTTGCGCGGATCGGCGACGAAGTGACCGTCAAGCGCTTCAAGCGTGACGGCAGCAAAGTCTGGCTGATCGCCGAGAACCCCGAGTTCGCCCCTATTGAAGTGAACCTTCAAGACCAGGAACTGGTGATCGAAGGCTTGAGTGTCGGCGTCATTCGCCGCTAAAGGAGGCACCATGCAGTTCCCACAGACATCACCACAGCAAACCCAACTGCCGTTGTTCGAAGCGTTCATGGCACAGCCATTGGCGCCGATCCTGAAAGACGTAGTCGAGTCCCCCTGGAGCGCCGAACCTGACGCTTTCAGCGAGCTGTCACTGCGTGGTGCAGCCGGGAACTGCCTGAGCCTTCTGGCACCGATCCTCAGGGAATTGAGCCAGGACCAGGACGCACGCTGGCTGACACTGATCGCGCCACCCGCCAGCCTGACTCAAGCCTGGCTGCGAGATGCCGGCCTTAACCGCGAGCGCATTCTGCTGCTGCAACCGCGGGGCACCCAGAGCGCCCAGCAACTGACTTGCGAAGCCCTGCGCCTGGGTCGTAGCCACACGGTGGTCAGCTGGATCAACCCGCTGAGCCCCCAATCGCGACAACAACTGATCAGCGCCGCCCGTACCGGGGACGCTCAGAGCCTGAATATTCGACTGGGTTAACCGGCGGACAAACGCGTGATTCACCGCGCAAGGCTTCTCCAGGGACAGAGAAGCCGATGAGTAACGACATCAGGAAAAGCGACAGGCGGCGGTCAATGAAGAACCCGCGACCCCTCTTCCTTGTCGAATTCGCCTTCAACCAGGCGACCGGCCATCTGAACACCGACGCTCAACATCGCCTTGGCGACTTCCACGTGCTGCCCTTGCAGGAATGCCTTGGCGTCCTCGGAGAAATCCAAAGTAACCAGAGAACCCTCGTCCTCGGCCCTGCGCAGCTCGATACGGCCGTCTGGTAACTCGACAATTTCTAGAAAGGACGTTGGCATAAAGGACTGTTCTCCACGAAAGGCGGGGATTATATAGGCATCGGCCAGGCTTCGCTCGGGATCTTGACCAGATGCCATCCCAAAACTGTTTCTGTCAGCACTCGTTCAAGCCTTCGCGAAAGCGGATCGCCAGCGCTTTCAGGTTCTGACGCCAGCTCTCCAGCTCCTCCCGACTCAGCTCTTGCGGCGCCTCCTCTTCATCCAGATTGACAGCCAGGATCAGTGGCTGGGTCACGTCGCCTTTTGGCTTGTGGGGCGCGCGCGGCGGCTGAAACAACGCAGCATGGGCAGCCAACAACTTGGCCAGCCAGGTCTCCGGGTTATTGGCCAGCTCGACCAGCTCAGCCATTTCCGGAATGGCGATGGTGTCCAGCACCTCGCGAGTCAGCAACAACTCTGCACGGGGCGCATTGGCCTGAGGCAAGCGATAGAAGCCGGCGATCTCGTGACACAGGCCCAGCAGCGCGCCGTACAGATGAAACAGCGCGGATTCGCGCCCGGCCTGGATCAGCGCCAGCGAATTCATCGCCCGCCCCTCTTCAGTGCGGGCCAGCGCTTCGAGCGACAAGCCGGCGAAATAAATCTTCTGATTGGTGCGGGTGTACAGTTCGTGGGCCATGACGGCAGCCTCCACAACGAAATAATTGCTTCACGCAGGTCTGACAGTGTCGTGGATCAGCCGATCCGACCGCAAGCCCAAAACAAAAAAGCCGCATGAAAACCCAAGGGTTCTCATGCGGCCTTGCGCATTGACTGTAGGAGCGAGCTTGCTCGCGATGGGCCTGAGAACAACGCGGGCATTCTGAAGGCCCGCGTCATCGTTGACGACAATCGCGAGCAAGCTCGCTCCTACAGGGGGCGCGGCTTTAAGCCTTGGCTGCCGGACGCTTGTCTTCGACCGCCCACTTGCCGCCGTCGTAGAACGCTTTCCAGCCAGTCGGCTTACCGTCAACTTCGGTCTGCACGTACTGCTCCTTGGTCTTGCGGCTGTAACGAATCACGGCTGGCAGACCATCCGGATCTTTCTTCGGCGCTTCGCAGAGGAAGTGATACTTCGGATCGATCTCATCCTTGTGCGGGATGATTTCCATCACCAATGGAGCACGAGTCTCGCGGTTTTTCGGGAACTGGCTGGCCGCCAGGAACAGACCGGATGCACCGTCGCGCAGAATGTAGGTGTCGTTGACCTTTTCGCACTTCAGCTCAGGCATCTTCACCGGATCCATCTTCGGCGGCGCGGCATCACCACTCTTCAGCAGTTTGCGGGTGTTCTTGCAGGTGGCATTGGTGCAACCGAAGAACTTGCCGAAACGGCCGGTCTTGAGCTGCATCTCGCTACCGCACTTGTCGCACTCCAGGCTCGGACCTTCATAGCCCTTGATGCGATAGGTGCCCTCTTCGATTTCGTAGCCATCGCAATCCGGGTTGTTACCGCAGATGTGCAGCTTGCGCTTCTCATCGAGCAGGTAGGCGTCCATCGCCGTGCTGCAGATCGGGCAGCGATGCTTGCCACGCAACACCAGCGACTCCGACTCACCCTCGTCGTCCGCAGCGATTTCATCGCCCGGCACCAGGTTGACGGTGGCCTTGCAGCGCTCTTTCGGCGGCAGGCTGTAGCCCGAGCAACCGAGGAACACGCCGGTCGACGCGGTACGGATCTGCATCGGGCGACCGCAGGTGGTGCACGGAATGTCAGTCATGACAGGCTGATTGGCCCGCATGCCGTGTTCCGGGCTTTCGGCTACTTCGAGTTTCTTCTTGAAGTCGCCGTAGAACTCGTCGAGCACGTTTTTCCAGTCGCGTTCGCCCTGGGCCACGTCATCGAGATGCTCTTCCATGCCGGCGGTGAAGCCGTAGTCCATCAGGTTGGAGAAGCTTTCGGCCAGACGCTCGGTGACGATGTCGCCCATCTTTTCCGAATAGAAACGACGGTTGTGCAGCGCCACGTAGCCGCGGTCCTGAATGGTCGAAATGATCGCCGCGTAGGTCGAAGGACGACCGATGCCGCGTTTTTCCATTTCTTTTACCAGGCTGGCTTCCGAGTAACGCGCCGGCGGCTTGGTGAAGTGCTGGGTCGGATCAAGCTTGATCAGCTTCATCGCGTCGCCCTGGGCCATGTCCGGCAGTACGTCGTCATCGCCCGGCTTGGCGATTTGCGGCATGACGCGGGTGTAACCGTCGAACTTCAGGATGCGGCCCTTGGCGCGCAGCTCGAAGTCGCCGGCACCGACAGTGACCGTGGTCGACAGGTATTGCGCCGGCAGCATCTGGCAAGCGAGGAACTGGCGCCAGATGAGCTCGTAGAGGCGCTCAGCGTCACGCTCCATGCCCGACAGCTTGCTTGGCTCGGTATTGGCGTCGGACGGACGAATCGCTTCGTGAGCCTCTTGTGCGCCTTCCTTGCTGCTGTAGACGTTCGGGGTTTCCGGCAGGTATTTCTTGCCGAATTCGCCTTCAATATAGGTACGCGCCATCGCCACGGCATCAACCGAAAGGTTGGTGGAGTCGGTACGCATATAAGTGATGTAGCCAGCTTCGTAAAGACGCTGGGCCATCATCATGGTCTTCTTCACACCGAAGCCCAGGCGATTGCTTGCGGCTTGCTGCAAGGTGGAAGTGATGAAGGGTGCCGACGGCTTGCTGCTGGTCGGCTTGTCTTCGCGCTTGACGATGCTGTAGCTGGAAGCCTTGAGCTTCTCCAGCGCGGCCATGGCCTGGGTTTCATTGAGCGGCTTGAAGGCTTCGCCTTTCTCGCGGGCCACGTCGAAGCGCACGGTCGCGCCTTTTGCGGTGCCGAGGTCGGCGTGAACTTCCCAGTACTCTTCCGGGTTGAACGCGCGGATTTCACGTTCGCGCTCGACCACCAGCTTCACGGCAACCGACTGCACGCGACCGGCGGACAGACCGCGAGCGATCTTGGCCCACAGCAGCGGCGAAACCATGTAACCCACCACGCGGTCGAGGAAGCGACGCGCCTGCTGGGCGTTGACGCGGTCGATATCCAGCTCGCCTGGTTTCGAGAAGGCTTCCTGAATCGCCTTCTTGGTGATTTCGTTGAACACCACGCGCTTGTAGCGGGTGTCGTCACCACCGATGGCTTCGCGCAGGTGCCAGGCAATGGCTTCCCCCTCGCGGTCCAAGTCGGTTGCGAGATAGATGGTGTCAGCATCCTTGGCGAGCCGGCGCAGCTCTTCGATGACTTTTTCCTTGCCCGGGAGGATCTCGTACTTGGCTTTCCAGCCATGATCCGGATCGACACCCATGCGCGCGACCAGCTGCTTGCGCGCTTTTTCTTTCGGCGACAGTGCCGGCGCTTCACCCGCAGCAGCCTTGCCGCGCTTGGCGGCTGGCTCTTTGCTGGCGCTAGCCGAACCGCTGGTGGGCAGGTCTCGGATATGGCCGATACTCGACTTCACCACGTATTCGTTGCCCAAATACTTGTTGATGGTCTTGGCCTTAGCCGGGGATTCCACAATGACCAGCGATTTGCCCATGGATCAGAAAATTCCTGAATTCGAGAAGTGAAAGGCGGTTGGCGCCTGACGCGGCACCGCTATATATAGTGGCTACAAGATGAGGTCAAGCGCAGGGCTCTGCGCGCACTCCCCTTATGGCTGCGGAAAAACGCTCGGTTCGGCCTGCACCAAAGCAAAGCGTGGCACCTGTTCGCCGTCAACCTCGACGGACTCCAGGAACATGCTCAAGGGACGCACCCAAAAGCCGTAATCGCCATACAGGGCTTGGTAGAAGACCACTTCTTCTTCGGTTTCCGAATGCCGCGCAACACTGAATACGCGGTACTGCGGACCTTTGTAATGTTGGTAGAGCCCAGGTTGTATCGGCATGCTTTGGCCCTCACTCAAATTTTTTCAAAATAAAAAAATAAATCCGGAAAAACAAAAACCGGGGCACTTGGCCCCGGCTTCCATCAACGAGACGCTTAAACGCGTTCGAAGACGGTGGAGATGCCTTGGCCGAGACCAATGCACATGGTGGCTACCCCGAAGGTACCGCCATTCTGCTTCATCACATTGAGCAAAGTGCCGGAGATACGCGCACCGGAGCAACCGAACGGGTGGCCCAGGGCGATCGCGCCGCCGTGCAGGTTAACCTTCTCGTTCATCTTGTCGAGTACTTTCAGATCTTTCAGCACTGGCAGAGCCTGTGCGGCGAAAGCTTCGTTGAGCTCGAAGAAGTCGATGTCGGAAATGCCCAGACCCGCGCGCTTCAGTGCTTTTTGTGTGGCCGGTACTGGACCATAGCCCATGATTGCCGGATCCACACCTGCCACTGCCATCGAACGAATCACCGCCAGAGGCTGGATACCCAGATCCTGCGCACGCTGCGCCGACATCACGATCATGCACGAGGCACCATCGGTGATCTGCGACGAGGTACCGGCTGTCACGGTGCCGCCCTTCGGATTGAACGCCGGCTTCAGAGCCGCCAGGCTTTCCAGGGTGGTTTCCGGACGAATGGTTTCGTCGAAGTCGAAGGTTTTCAGGAAACCGTTCTCGTCGTAGCCCTGCATCGGGATGATTTCGTCTTTGAACTTGCCTTCCACGGTCGCCTTGTGGGCGAGTTGGTGGGAGCGCACGCCGAAAGCGTCCTGCTGCTCGCGAGTGATGCCGTGCATCTTGCCCAGCATTTCCGCGGTCAGGCCCATCATGCCCGAGGCTTTCGCCGCGTACAGCGACATGTGCGGGTTCGGATCGACACCGTGCATCATGCTCACGTGACCCATATGCTCGACGCCACCAACCACGAAAACGTCACCGTTGCCGGTCATGATCGCTTGCGCGGCAGTGTGCAGAGCGCTCATCGACGAGCCACACAGGCGGCTGACGGTCTGGCCGGCCGAAGTGTGCGGGATCTGGGTCATCAGCGACGCCATGCGCGCGATGTTCCAGCCCTGCTCCAGGGTCTGGTTCACACAGCCCCAGATCACGTCTTCGACTTCGTTCGGGTCGACCTTGACGTTACGTTCCAGCAGTTTGCTGATCAGGTGCGCCGACATGTCTTCGGCACGGGTGTTGCGGTGCATGCCGCCCTTGGAGCGGCCCATCGGAGTACGACCGAAGTCGACAATCACGACGTCTCTAGGATTCAAGCTCATAAGTTCACTCTCACTCTAGTTGGGGGCGCTTAACCGAAGAAGCTCTGGCCGTTCTTGGCCATTTCGCGCAGCTTCGCGGTCGGGTGGTACAGCGCGCCCAAATCAGCGTACTGGTCAGCCAGGGCAACGAACTCTGCCACACCGATCGAATCGATGTAACGCAGCGCACCGCCACGGAATGGAGGGAAACCAATACCGTAGACCAGACCCATGTCGGCTTCGGCAGCGGTTTCGACGATGCCGTCTTCCAGGCAACGCACGGTTTCCAGGCACAACGGGATCATCATCCAGTTGATGATGTCTTCGTCGGTGACTTCGCGCTGCTCGTAAACGATCGGCTTGAGCACTTCCAGTACCGAAGGATCGGCAACCTTCTTCTGCTTGCCTTTCTTGTCGGTCTCGTAGGCGTAGAAGCCCTTGCCGTTCTTCTGGCCCAGGCGCTTGGCTTCGTAGAGCACGTCGACGGCCGAGCGACGGTCGTCCTTCATGCGGTCCGGGAAGCCTTCAGCCATCACGTCACGACCGTGGTGACCGGTGTCGATGCCGACCACGTCCATCAGGTACGCCGGGCCCATAGGCCAGCCGAATTTTTCCATGATCTTGTCGATACGGACGAAGTCCACACCGGCGCTGACCAGCTTGGCGAAACCACCGAAGTACGGGAACAGGACGCGGTTGACCAGGAAGCCCGGGCAGTCATTGACCACGATCGGGTTCTTGCCCATTTTCTTGGCGTAGGCAACGGTGGTGGCAACAGCCAGCTCGCTGGACTTCTCGCCACGGATCACTTCCACCAGCGGCATCATGTGCACCGGGTTGAAGAAGTGCATGCCGACGAAGTTTTCCGGACGCTTGAGGGCCTTGGCCAGCAAGGTGATGGAAATGGTCGAGGTGTTGGACGCCAGGATGGTGTCCTCCTTGACCTTGTCTTCAACTTCGGCCAGTACCGCTTGCTTGACCTTCGGGTTCTCGACGACCGCTTCGACCACCAGATCCACGTGACCGAAGTCGCCGTACGACAGGGTTGGACGGATGCCGTTGAGCACTTCAGCCATTTTCGCGGCGGTCATGCGACCTTTATCAACGCGGCCGACCAGCAGTTTGGCGGCTTCGGCCAGCCCCTGCTCGATACCGTGCTCGTTGATGTCCTTCATCAGGATCGGCGTGCCTTTGGAAGCCGACTGATAGGCGATACCGCCACCCATGATGCCGGCGCCCAGTACGGCGGCCTGCTTCACGTCCTTGGCGATTTCGTCGTAGGCCTTGGCCTTTTTCTTCAGTTCCTGATCGTTCAGGAACAAGCCGATCAGGCTCTGCGCAGCAGAGGTCTTGGCCAGTTTGACGAAACCTGCAGCTTCAATTTCCAGCGCCTTGTCGCGACCGAAGTTCGCGGCTTTCTGGATGGTCTTGATCGCTTCAACCGGCGCCGGGTAGTTCGGACCAGCCTGGCCGGCCACGAAACCCTTGGCGGTTTCGAAAGCCATCATTTGTTCGATGGCGTTCAGCTTCAGCTTTTCCAGCTTCGGCTGGCGCTTGGCCTTGTAGTCGAACTCGCCGGAGATGGCGCGCTTGATCAGTTCCAGCGCGGCATCCTGCAGTTGCTCAGGAGCAACCACGGCGTCGACGGCGCCGACTTTCAGCGCGTCTTCAGGACGGTTTTCCTTGCCGGCGGCGATCCATTCGATGGCGTTGTCGGCACCGATCAGGCGCGGCAGGCGCACAGTACCGCCGAAGCCCGGGTAGATGCCCAGCTTGACTTCCGGCAGACCGATCTTGGCCTTGGTGGACATGACGCGGTAGTCCGCCGCCAGGCACATTTCCAGACCGCCACCCAACGCGATGCCATTGATCGCGGCGACGGTCGGGACGTTGAGGTCTTCGAAATCGCTGAAAATCTTGTTGGCTTCGAGGTTGCCAGCAACAAGTTCTGCATCCGGCAGCTTGAAGTTGTCGACAAATTCGGTGATGTCGGCGCCGACGATGAACACGTCCTTGCCACTGCTGACGATCACGCCCTTGATCGAAGCATCTGCCTTGATGGTGTCTACGGCCTGACGCAGTTCGTTCAGGGTTAGACGGTTGAACTTGTTGACGGACTCACCCTTGAGGTCGAACTTCAGTTCGACGATGCCACTTTCAAGAGCCTTAACCGTGATGGCTTTACCTTCGTAAATCATCAACTGATCTCCACGATATGGAAGCTGAACAGTACACGTCGGACGCAGGCGAACGGCTTGGCAGGGACGTTGATCGTCAATGCTACGCCCATTCCCCCGGCACACCCGCCAACGCGATAGTCGGGATTCTGTAGGAGCGGTCTGAAATACAAACGCTCAATTCATACGCCCGTTTGATTTGGGTACGTCACCTTCACGGAATTTCCGACAATTGTCAATCGCCCGAAACATGGGTTGAAACGCGACTTTCCGGTCATATCCGTACTGCGAAGACCTTAAACACGCTTGAGCATGCAAGGTCATTCATAGAATCAATTGTTAGAAAGTTCGCCCTAATTCGCTGCAGCCCGTGTTTAACAAGCTACGCTGGCGGAACCCAGGGGAAAATTGTGAACGCTTTTGGCGAATGCCCAGCGTAAGATCAGCCAACACCGTTTTTACCGGCCTGCCTGGCCAACTCCAGCCCGATGATGAATGTCGGGCTTTTTATTGCCTGCGAAAAACACCTGTAGGAGCGAGCCTGCTCGCGATGGACGTCAACGATGACGCGGGAAGCCTGGCACCCCGCGGCGCTCTCAGGTTCATCGCGAGCAGGCTCGCTCCTACAAGGGATCGGGTTTCAGGCGAGGGCTTTGAGGGTGGCGTCGATCTGCTGCAACACCTCAGCCTCGCCCTTCTCGCCCCAGTACAACGTGATCATTTGCTTGTCCGCCTCGACTTTGTAGACGTTGGCCGGCAATTTTTCGAAATGATCGAGCAGTGCCCTGTCTTCACAGATTTCCTGCCATTGATTGACCCAGACACCCGGTGATTTTTGCCAGTAACTCCAGCACGCCGGCTGATTGCCACGTCGAGGTCGATGGTACTGGGCGCAGGGGCTCGGCGGCTCCTGGCTGAGCCAGTGCGGCCACTCCTGAGGCGCCAATTGCATGGCCAGCCCGATGCGTCGAGCCTCCATCCGCAAGGCGATGCGCCCGCTCTGAACTCGCGACGGCCGCAACCATGCCAGCGGACTCAGCACCACCAGCAGGATTGACACCACTATCCAGACCGTCATATCTGTACTCCCGAATTTGAATGAGCCCATTGTGTCACTTTGGAACCAATGCGCTTGAAACCAGCCATACTTACCAATATTGCATCCCTCAGGAGGAGCACCTCATGCCCTACAACCATATTCTGGTCGCTGTAGATCTGACCGAAGAGTGCGACCCTGTGATTCACCGCGCTCGCGAACTGTCGGTGAGCAACGGTGCGAAATTGTCGCTGGTGCACATTGTCGAGCCGATGGCGATGGCCTTCGGCGGCGACGTGCCGATGGACCTGTCACAACTGCAACAGCAGCAGTTCGATCAGGCCAAGGAGCGCCTTGACCGCTTGATCCTGAAATACCCGGAACTCTCCAGGGAATACAGCCACCTGACCTACGGACAGCCACGCCAGGAGATCCACCACCTGGCCAAGGAGCAAACCTGCGACCTGATCGTGGTGGGCAGCCATGGCCGGCATGGTCTGGCACTGTTGCTGGGCTCCACCGCCAATGACGTGCTGCATGGCGCGCCTTGCGATGTGCTGGCGGTGCGCTTGCAAAACAAAAGCTGACAACACCCCCTGTAGGAGCGAGCCTGCTCGCGATGGTCGTCAACGATGACGCGGGCAGCCTGACACCCCGTGGCGCTCTCAGGTTCATCGCGAGCAGGCTCGCTCCTACAGGGGATCGTTTCGATCCAATTTCATATGAAAAGCCCGGCGTTCATCACTGAACGCCGGGCTTTTTTTGTTACCGGATCAATCAGGCATCCAGCTCGGCCCAACGCTCGACCATGATGTCGAGTTCAGCCTGCAACTGCTCCAGCTGAGCAATCACCGCAGCCGTTTCGGCCGCCGGACGCTGATAGAAGCCGGCATCCGCCATCTGTGCTTCAACGGCGGCAATCTGCTGCTCCATGGCCTCGATCTGCCCCGGCAACGCTTCCAGTTCGCGCTGCAATTTGTAGCTGAGCTTTTTCTTCGCCACTGGCGCTTCGACAGCTGCCGCAACCGGCGCAGGCTCGGCCTTCACCACCGCGGAGTTCAGGTCTGCCTTGCCGGACTTGCTCTCGGTCACGCCCAGCAGACGCGGCGAGCCGCCCTGGCGCAGCCAGTCCTGGTAGCCACCGACGTACTCGCGAACCTTGCCTTCACCTTCAAAGACCAGGGTACTGGTGACCACGTTGTCGAGGAATGCCCGGTCGTGGCTGACCATCAGTACGGTGCCGTTGAAGGTCAGCAAGACCTCTTCCAGCAGCTCGAGGGTTTCGACGTCGAGGTCGTTGGTCGGTTCGTCGAGTACCAGCAGGTTCGCCGGCTTGCTGAACAGCTTGGCCAGCAACAGACGGGCACGCTCACCACCCGACAGCGCCTTGACTGGCGTGCGAGCACGCTGCGGGCTGAACAGGAAGTCGCCGAGGTAACTCAGCACGTGGCGGCTCTGGCCGTCGATATCGATGAAGTCGCGACCTTCGGCCACGTTGTCGATCACGGTTTTTTCCAGATCCAGCTGATGGCGCAACTGGTCGAAGTAGGCGACATCGATCCGGGTGCCCTCTTCCACTTTGCCGCTGGTCGGCTGCAAGCCGCTGAGCATCAGCTTCAACAGGGTGGTCTTGCCGGTACCGTTGGCGCCGAGCAGACCGATACGGTCGCCGCGCTGCAGCACCATGGAGAAGTCCTTGATCAGGAACGGACCGTCCGGGTGAGCGAAACTCACGTTATCGAGGACCATGACCTGCTTGCCGGACTTGTCGGCGGTTTCCAGCTGGATATTGGCCTTGCCGGTACGCTCACGACGCTCGCTGCGCTCGACACGCAAGGCTTTGAGCGCACGTACACGACCTTCGTTACGGGTGCGACGGGCCTTGATGCCCTGGCGAATCCACACTTCTTCCTGGGCCAGGCGCTTGTCGAACAGCGCGTTGGCGGTCTCCTCGGCCGCCAGTGCGGCTTCCTTGTGCACGAGGAAACTGGCGTAGTCGCCGTTCCAGTCGATCAGGCCGCCGCGATCCAGTTCGAGGATGCGGGTTGCCAGGTTCTGCAGGAAAGAACGGTCGTGCGTGATGAACAGCACGGCGCCCTGGAAATCCTTCAGCGCTTCTTCAAGCCAGGCGATGGCACCGATGTCCAGGTGGTTGGTCGGTTCGTCGAGCAGCAGCAGGTCCGGCTCGGACACCAGGGCCTGGGCCAGCAGGACGCGACGACGCCAGCCGCCGGACAACTCGGCGAGGGTCTTGTCGGCCGGCAGTTGCAGGCGGCTCAAGGTGCTGTCGACGAGGGTCTGCAAGCGCCAGCCATCGCGGGCTTCGAGGTCGTGCTGGACGTGCATCAGCTTGTCCAGATCGGCGTCAGTGACGATGTTCTGGCTCAGGTGGTGATATTCGGCGAGCAAGGCGCCAACGCCGTCCAGGCCTTCGGCCACCACGTCGAACACTGTCCGCTCGTCGGCCACCGGCAATTCTTGCGGCAATTCGCCGATCTTGAGCCCGGGTGCGCGCCAAACGGAGCCGTCATCGGGCTTCTGGTCGCCCTTGACGAGCTTCATCATGCTGGACTTGCCAGTGCCGTTGCGGCCGATGATGCACACCCGCTCACCACGGGCGATCTGCCAGGACACCTTGTCCAACAACGGCATAGCGCCGAAAGCAAGGGACACATCGCTGAATTTGAGCAGGGTCATGAGCTTCTCCAAAAACCGGGCGCGCATTCTACCTGACTTGAGGCTTCAGAAGGCCGGCAATTTCACTCTCGTAGCACTCTGCATGACAAATGTTGCGAACTGATGCGGGAAGACCCGCAAAGCTTTCACCGGCTGCTGGCAAAAGGCTAAGCTACAGACAATTCAGCGCGGGCCTGGCCCGCGCTTGTCATGATTTTTCTCTGCCCGGACGTCTCATGCGCAGTCGCCTTTTCAATCTTTTATCTGCTTTTTTACTGTCTGCCGCTGCCGTTCAATCCGCCCAGGCGGTGGACCTGTCCACCCAACGCCAGTATTACGATGAAGCCAAGCGCGCCCTGGCCAAGGGCGATAGCGGCCCGTATTTCCGTTACAGCCAGGCCCTCGCCGATTATCCTCTGGAACCCTACCTGGCGTACGACGAGCTGACAGCGCGCCTGAAAACCGCGAGCAACGCCGAAATCGAGAAATTCCTCGCCGAACACGGCGACCTGCCCCAGGCCAACTGGATGAAGTTGCGTTGGTTGCGTTGGCTGGCGGAACGGGGCGACTGGGCGACCTTCGTCAAGTACTACGACCCAAAAATGAACTTCACCGAACTGGACTGCCTGAATGCGCAGTACCAGATCAGCCACAACCTCAAAGCCGAAGGTTACGCCAACACTGAAAAGCTCTGGCTGACCGGTAAATCCCAGCCCCAAGCCTGCGATGCCCTGTTCGGCATGTGGGCCGCCGATGGCCAGTTGACCGAGCAAAAACGCTGGGAACGCGCGAAACTCGCTGCCCAGGCGCGCAACTATCCCCTGGCCAACAGCCTGATCAACGGCATGACCACCCTCGCCCCTCGCGGTCGTTTGCTGGTGGACGTGGCGCAGAAACCGGAACTGCTCAACCAGCCGTCACGCTTCACCCCGGCCGATGAAGCCATGTCCGATGTGGTCAGCCTCGGCCTGCGCCGCCTGGCTCGTCAGGACCCGGACAGGGCCATGAATCTGCTCGACGGTTACGCCAGCAGCATGCATTTCTCCCGGGATGAAAAAGTGGCGATCGCCCGGGAAATCGGGCTGACCCTCGCCAAACGTTTCGACAGTCGAGCCCTGGACGTCATGACCAAATACGATCCGGAACTGCGCGACAACACGGTTTCCGAATGGCGCTTGCGCCTGCTCCTGCGCCTGGCGCGCTGGGACGATGCCTATCAGTTGACCCGCCGCCTGCCCCAGGACCTGGCCACCACCAACCGCTGGCGTTACTGGCAGGCCCGCACCCTGGAGCTGGCGCAACCGCAGAACCCGGAAGCCCAGACCCTTTATCGAAGCGTGGCTCGTGAGCGCGACTTTTATGGGTTCCTCGCGGCGGATCGCTCGCAGTCACCCTATTCGCTGAACAACAAGCCGCTGGTGATGAGCCAGGCGCTGATCAACAAAGTGCGCAACACCCCCGGCATACGTCGTGCCCTGGAGTTCCACGCTCGCGGGCAAATCGTCGACGGGCGCCGCGAGTGGTACCACGTCAGCCGTCACTTCAGCCGCGACGAAATGGTCGCCCAGGCCAAACTGGCCTACGACCTGAAATGGTACTTCCCGGCCATTCGCACCATCAGCCAGGCGCAGTACTGGGACGACCTGGATATCCGTTTCCCGATGGCCCACCGCAACACGCTGGTGCGTGAAGCGAAGAATCGCGGCCTGCATCCGAGCTGGGCGTTTGCCATCACTCGCCAGGAAAGCGCCTTCATGGAAGATGCCCGCTCCGGGGTCGGCGCCTCGGGCCTGATGCAACTGATGCCCGCCACCGCCAAGGAAACCGCACGCAAGTTCAGCATTCCCTATAGCTCGCCACAGCAACTGTTCAACCCGGACAAGAACATCCAACTCGGCGCCGCGTACCTGAGCCAGGTGCACAGCCAGTTCAACGGCAACCGCGTCCTCGCCTCCGCCGCCTACAACGCCGGCCCGGGCCGAGTGCGCCAATGGCTGCGCGGTGCGGACCACCTGAGTTTCGACGTGTGGGTGGAAAGCATTCCGTTCGACGAAACCCGCCAGTACGTGCAAAACGTGCTGTCGTATTCGGTGATCTATGGCGAGAAGCTCAACTCACCGCAGCCGATCGTGGATTGGCATGAGCGGTATTTCGACGATCAATGATCACTGCAGGAGCGAGCCTGCTCGCGATGGACATTAGAGTGCCGCTGGGTGTCAGGCATCCCGCGTCATCGTTGACGACCATCGCGAGCAGGCTCGCTCCTACAAGAGTTCCCCGGCGTTAATCAATCCATCACTGAACTGCAGCGCCGCCAACCGCGCATACAACGCATTGCTGGCAATCAGCTCCAGATGCGTGCCCACCGCCACCAGTTTCCCCTGGTCCATCACCGCAATTCGGTCGGCGTTTTTCACCGTGGCCAGGCGATGGGCGATCACCAGGGTGGTCCGGTTTTTCATCAGTGTCGGCAGCGCCTGCTGGATCAGGTGTTCGCTTTGGGCGTCAAGGGCGCTGGTGGCTTCGTCCAGGAGCAGGATCGGCGCGTCCACCAGCAGCGCACGGGCAATGGCCAGGCGTTGGCGCTGGCCGCCGGACAAGCCGAGGCCGCCGTCCCCCAGATGAGTCTGGTAACCATTGGGCATGGCTTCGATAAAGTCATGGGCGTAAGCGACTTTTGCCGCTTCCTGTACCTCGGCCAACGTCGCCTGCGGATTGCCGTAGCGAATGTTTTCTTCAATGCTGCCGAAAAACAGCGCCGGGGTTTGCGACACCAGGGCAAAACAGCGACGCAGGTCCAGCGGGTCGAGTTGAGTCAACGGCACGCCATCGAGCAGGATGCGCCCCTCGGCCGGGTCGTAAAAACGCAGCAGCAGGTCATACACCGTGGACTTTCCGGCCCCCGATGGCCCGACCAGCGCCAGCGTCTCACCGGCATTGACGGTCAGGCTCAACCCGTCGACAGCATAACTTTCCGGCCGCGACGGGTAGGAAAAACGCACATTGTGCAGTTGTAGTTGGCCATTGACCCGCTCCGGCAGCTTCACCGCGCCCGCCACCGGCGGCAGGATGATGTTTTCCGAACGCAGCAACTCGGCAATCCGCTCGGCCGCGCCGGCTGCCCGCTGCAACTCGCCAATCACTTCGCTCAACGTGCCGAACGCGCTGCCGACAATCAGGCTGTAGAACACGAACGCCGCCAGCTCGCCAGCGGAAATTCGCCCGGCGATGACGTCCATGCCACCAACCCAGAGCATCACCCCGACCGCACCCAGGACCAGCACGATCACCAGGGTAATCAGCCAGGCCCGCTGGAAGATGCGCTTGCGCGCGGTGTTGAACGCCTCTTCCACCGTCACGGCAAACCGTCGCTCGTCCTGGGCCTGATGGTTGTAGGCCTGCACGGTCTTGATCTGCCCCAGGGTTTCGGACACATAACTGCCGATATCGGCAATCCGGTCCTGACTCAGGCGTGAGAGGTTACGCACCCGGCGTCCGAAAATCAGGATCGGCGCGATCACCAGGGGCAAGGCAACCACCACGATGCTGGTGAGTTTGGGGTTAGTGATGAACAGCAGGACGATCCCACCGATCACCATCAGCAAATTGCGCAGGAACAATGACAGCGAAGAACCGATGACCGATTGCAGCAGCGTGGTGTCGGCGGTCAGGCGGGACTGGATTTCCGAGCTGCGATTGTCTTCGTAAAACCCCGGGTGCAGGTAAATCAGATGATTGAACACGTTGCGGCGGATATCGGCGACGCAGCGCTCGCCGATCCACGACACCAGGTAAAACCGTGCAAAGGTTCCGATCGCCAATCCCGCCACCAGTAACATGAACAGACCGATGGACTGATTGAGCAGATGCGGTGACTGGGTCATGAACCCCTCGTCCACCAACAGGCGGATGCCTTGCCCCATGGACAAGGTGATGCCAGCGGTGACGATCAACGCCAGCAAGGCGCCAAAGGCCTGCCAGCGATATGGCGCGATGAAGCGACTGGCCAGGCGAATGGCACGGCGGTGACGGGCAGAGAGCATCGTAATCATCCTGGACAAGGCAGTCATTAGGGTCAGCCTATACCGCTCAATGGGGTGGTTTGCTGCAAATCACAATGAGTCGGGTTAATTATGTCCACCAAGACTAGAGGCTAGACACTATTGGTCTAAAGTTCGGGTAGCCACGCGAAGGCATTTCTGCTGGACTGGTTCTGTCCCCCCGGAAAGATCGCAGGGAGTTGTCATAGCCCGGTCACCTGGCGGTTCTACAGTAAGCTAACAACCTGATGAGGAGACAGGCCATGTCCTTGCAACACAGCAGCGATGACAAGATTCAAGTGATCCGCACGCAACCAGACCAGTCTCTGGGTTGCTCGATTATTGACGAGCAGGGTCGCGAAGTACCGATCACTGAAAAAATGATCCAGAAAGCTTGCAGCGAACTGGATAAGCGATTGGTCAAACCTGCCAAACAAAAGTGATATAGCCACCGTCTTCTTGACCCGGCCCATTGTTGGCCGGGTTTTTTATGGGCGCCTGTCCGGACATTGTGGGGCGCCCTTCGCGAGCAAGCCCGCTCCCACAAGGGATTTTTGGTGCATATAGATCCGGTGTGGGAGCGGGCTTGCTCGCGAAGGGGCCACCGCGGTCTATCAGGCTGCCGTTGCCCCCAACGCCGCCACAATCCTCTGCAACTCAGGCGCATCCCCCTCGATCCGCACCTGCAATCCGTCGATCTCACGGCGCGAAGGATAATTCTTGCGCAACGCATCAAATGCCGCTCGCTGCTCGCTGACACTGCCGACAAGGCTGCGACGGAAGTCCGCATCGTCACGTCGCGGGTCATACACGCCACGGCACAGCATCGCCAACGCCCAGGCCGGGTCGCTTTGTGCATTGAGGGTCACGTGCGACAGCCACGGAGCCGGCAGCAAATCGCCCAGGCTGACCTGGGCTGGCTGCCCAATGAAATCGCAATAGGCCTGATAAATCTGCGCGGTGCCCCGCTGCTTGCCGTCGAGGCTGTAACCGGCAATGTGTGGCGTTGCCAGCACGCAGAGTTCGGCCAGCGCCACATCGACTTCAGGCTCGCCTTCCCAGACATCGAGCACCGCTTGCAGGTCTTCGCGCTCCAGCAGCACGTCGCGCAGCGCTGCATTGTTGACCACCGGCCCGCGACTGGCATTAATCAGCCAGGTGCCGGACCTGAGCTGGTTCAGGCGTTTTTCATCGAACAAATGCCAGGTCGATTGCTGACCCTGTTTTGTCAATGGCGTGTGCAGACTGATGACGTCGCACTCGTCGATGATCTGCTCGAGGCTGACGTAGTCTCCACCTTCCGCAGTTTGCCGTGGCGGATCGCACACCAGCACCTTCCAGCCCAGGCCTTGCAAGACCTTGACCAGGCGTCCACCCACCTCGCCGGCACCGACCACGCCGTAGGTACGCCGGGTCAGGTCGACGCCCTCGATTTCGGCGAGGGTCAGCAGACTGCCGAGCACATAGTCGACCACACCACGGGCATTGCAGCCCGGCGCGCTGGACCAGGTGATACCGGCCTGCTGAAAGTAATTCAGGTCCAGATGATCGGTGCCGATGGTGCACGTACCGACAAAGCGCACCTTGCTGCCCTCGAGCAGCGCGCGATTGACGTTGGTCACCGAGCGCACCAACAGCACATCGGCCTGCTCGACCGTGGCACGGTCGATGGCGCGACCCGGTACCCGGCGGATTTCACCGAAGCCTTCGAAGAAGGCATCGAGCAGAGGGATATTTTCGTCGGCAACAATCAGCATGGCAGGCTCCTTTGGCGGGTTGGCAGTGTAGGCGCAGAATTCATCTCTGTGTAGGAGCGAGCATGCTCGCGATGGGCGTTAACGATAACGAGGGCTGCCTGAATGAACGCGGTGCCCTCACATCCATCGCCAGCGAGCTCGCTCCTACAGGGAGAGCGGAGCGATTACAAATAGCCAACACAGTCTTTTCCTGACCGAAGCGTCAACGCGTAGAATGCGCAGCCCTGCGCATCAAAACCTCTGGACGCTTCGCTTGTGAATTCCGTGACTGACACTACCGCCGCCCCACGCACGACCCCGGTTCGCCTGGAACTCAAGGGCCTGCTCGGCCTGGCCCTGCCGATCATGATCGCGCAACTGGCCACCACGGCCATGGGCTTCGTCGATGCGGTGATGGCCGGCCGCGTCAGCCCACGGGACCTGGCATCGGTGGCCCTGGGCAACTCGATCTGGATTCCGGTCTACCTGTTGATGTCCGGTGTCCTGCTGGCAACCACACCCAAGGTCGCGCAACGCTTTGGCGCCGGGCAGTTTGACGAAATCGGCCCGCTGGTACGCCAGGCGCTGTGGCTCGCATTGTGTGTCGGGTTGATCGGCAGCGGCCTGTTGCTCGGCGCCGAGCCGATCCTGCACTGGATGAAAGTCGATCCGCAATTGATCGAGCCGAGCATGGGTTACCTGCACGGGATCGCCTTCGGCTTGCCGGGCATGGCGTTCTATTACGTGCTGCGCTGCTACAGCGATGGCATGGGTCGGACCCGTCCGAGCATGGTCATCGGCTTGTGCGGGCTACTGCTGAACATCCCGCTGAACTACACGTTGATCTATGGCCATTTCGGCGCACCGGCCCTGGGCGGCGTCGGTTGCGGCTGGGCCAGCGGCATCGTGATGTGGTTCATGGCGTTGAGCATGGCCGGCTGGACCTTCTGGGCCCCGTTCTATGCCCGAACCCGTGTGCTGGTGCGCTTCGACCGGCCGAAATGGGCCGTGATCAAGCGCCTGGTCAGCATTGGCCTGCCGATCGGTATCGCCGTATTCGCCGAGTCCAGCATCTTCGCGGTCATCGCCCTGTTGATCGGCAGTCTCGGCTCCACCGTGGTGGCCGGGCATCAAATCGCCCTGAATATCAGCTCGTTGCTGTTCATGATTCCTTATTCGCTGGGCATGGCGGTAACCGTGCGGGTCGGCCAGGCACTGGGGGCCGGCAATCCCTGGCAGGCGCGCTTCGCGGCGAAGGTCGGGCTCGGCGCGGCACTGGTGTTCGCGGCGTTTTCGGCGGCCCTGATCCTGCTCCTGCGCGAACCTATCGCCTCGATCTACACGCCTGACAAGGCCGTGATCCAGATTGCGTCGATGTTGATTGTGTATGCCGCGCTGTATCAGTTTTCCGATGCCATCCAGGTGATCTGCGCCGGTGCGCTGCGTGGGTACCAGGACACTCGGGTGACGATGATCCTGACCTTGTTCGCCTATTGGGGCATCGGCCTGCCGGTCGGCTACGTGCTGGGACTGACCGATTGGTTCGGTCCGGCCAGCGGCCCGAGCGGGCTGTGGGAAGGGTTGATTGCCGGTTTGAGCTGTGCGGCGCTGATGCTGTCGATCCGACTGACGCTCAGTGCGCGCCGGCGGATTCGTAACAGCCAGGGTTGATCGCCACAACCCTGTAGGAGCGAGCTTGCTCGCGAAGGTCGTGAACGATAACGCGCAAAAACCAGATGCCCAACGGCGCCTTCGTTATCTTCGCGAGCAAGCTCGCTCCTACAGGGGGGTTGTTGCTTAAACAGACTTCTTGCGAATCCAGTAGAGGTAGGTGCCCTCATCTTCGTGCTGTGCCACCAGTTCGTGGTCGAGAAACACACAGAACTTGGGAATATCGCGACGGGTCGACGGGTCAGTGGCGATCACCTTGAGCAGGCCGCCGGGCACCAGATCACGGATGTGCTGATGCAGCATCATCACCGGCTCGGGGCAGTTGAGGCCGGTGGCGTCGAGGGTGCCGTCTACCGGCGTATCAAGCATTTCACTCATGATTCACTCCTGAAGCTGGCCGGCATTGTCGCGCATTGCCGGGTGTAACGTCATCTGTGGCATTACGCCGCCCTTGTGGGATGACCACTGACCTGTGGGAGCGGGCTTGCTCGCGAAAGCGGTGTGTCAGCAGCGTTGACGTCGACTGACACGACGCCTTCGCGAGCAAGCCCGCTCCCACATTGGTCCATCGGTATCAGCGGGATTTCGGTTTCTTCACGTCCAGTCGACGCAAATGGCAGGTCACTTCCTCGCGGTCGTGGTACAGCTGCTTGCAGCCAATCTCGACCTTGATACCCCGGGCCTTGAAGCCATCGGCAATGCGCTCGAGCAAACGCTTCACTTCGGCATAGCGCTGTTTCATCGGCAGCTTGAGATTGACCACCGCCTCGCGACAATGGCCGTCGCCGATCCACTCTTCCAGCATCGCGGCGTTGCGTGCCGGCTTCTCGACGATGTCGCAGACCATCCAGTCCACCGGTTGCTTGGGCTTGAAGGTGAAACCGTCAGCCATCAAATGCTGCACCAGACCGGTGTCCATCAGGCTTTCGGCCATCGGGCCGTTGTCGATGGCCGTAACCAGCATGCCACGGTTGACCAGTTGCCAGGTCCAGCCACCAGGGGCGGCCCCCAAGTCAACGCCGGTCATGTCGCCATGCAGGCGCTCGTCCCACTGGTCGCGCGGGATGAAGTGGTGCCAGGCCTCTTCCAGCTTGAGGGTCGAGCGGCTCGGCGCCTCGCGGGGGAACTTCAAACGGGGAATGCCCATCGGCCACATCGCCGAGTTGTTCGACTCCGCCAGGCCCATGAACACTTCACGACCGCTCTTGAACGTCAGCAGCAAACGCGGCTTGTGGGCATCTTCCACCAGCTTGCCGGCCGCCATCAGCGCCTTGCGCAGGTGCACTTCGAATTTCTTGCAGAAGTTCGACAGTTCCTTGCCGTCGTTGGTGTCGACCATTTCCAGCCACAGGCTGCCGCACAGCGGAAAGTCCGCCATATGCGCAAGGATCACGCTGATGCGGTCGGTTTCCGGCAGATCGATGAAAATCCCCCGGGCCCATTGGCGCGGGAAGATCAGCTCGGCAAAACGCTGCCCGCGCATCAGGCGCTCGGCGCCGTCTTCTTCGGTGCAGACAAACTCGGCGCAGGCAGTTGCCGCCTTGGCCTTGGCATAACCGGCCACGTTCAAGCGCGCGGCGAGGTCGGAAATCTCGGAACAGACTTCGCCTTCGAAGCCCGGCCGGCAATGCATAAAGAGGGTGTTCATTAATACTCCTGGACCCTGTAGGAGCGAGCCTGCTCGCGATGGACTCAAGGGCGGCGCGTTTATTCAGGAAACACGCGTTATCGTTAACGTCCATCGCGAGCAGGCTCGCTCCCACAAAGAGAGACCGCTTGCCCTGAAGCAAAGCCTGTCACGAAAACCGGCGCATGATAGCCGAGATCGGAAGCTGGAGCTTGCCGATAGAGCCCGGTTATTAGCCAGCTACTGAAAACAGAGCTAGGTTTAATGTTCTGCCCATCCCCTCAGTCCGTAGCCGTGCGGACTCAAAGGAGTGATTGCAATGCCGTCCCTCGATAGCCTGAATACGCTCAAGACCCTGCAAGTCGGCAACAAGACCTACCACTACTTCAGCCTGCCCGAGGCCGCCAAAAGCCTGGGTGATCTGGACAAGTTGCCGATGTCGTTGAAAGTCCTGCTGGAAAACCTGCTGCGCTGGGAGGACGAAAAAACCGTCACCGGTGCCGACCTCAAGGCACTGGCCGCGTGGCTCAAGGAGCGTCGTTCCGACCGCGAGATCCAGTACCGCCCCGCGCGGGTGCTGATGCAGGACTTCACCGGCGTGCCGGCGGTGGTCGACCTGGCCGCGATGCGCGCGGCGATGGCCAAGGCCGGCGGCAATCCGCAACGGATCAACCCGCTGTCGCCGGTGGACCTGGTGATCGACCACTCGGTGATGGTCGACAAGTTCGCCAGCAGCAGCGCTTTCGAGCAGAACGTCGACATTGAAATGCAGCGCAATGGCGAGCGCTATGCGTTCCTGCGCTGGGGCCAGAGTGCCTTCGACAATTTCAGCGTGGTGCCGCCGGGCACCGGGATCTGCCACCAGGTGAATCTTGAGTACCTCGGCCGCACGGTCTGGACCAAGGACGAGGACGACCGCACTTACGCCTTCCCGGACACACTGGTTGGCACCGACTCCCACACCACCATGATCAACGGCCTCGGCGTGCTTGGCTGGGGTGTCGGCGGTATCGAGGCGGAAGCGGCGATGCTCGGGCAACCGGTGTCGATGCTGATTCCCGAAGTCATCGGTTTCAAACTCACCGGCAAGCTCAAGGAAGGCATCACCGCCACCGACCTGGTGCTGACCGTGACCCAGATGCTGCGCAAGAAAGGCGTGGTGGGCAAATTCGTCGAATTCTACGGCGACGGCCTTGCCGACCTGCCCCTGGCCGACCGCGCGACCATCGCCAACATGGCCCCGGAATACGGCGCCACCTGCGGTTTCTTCCCGGTGGACGACATCACGCTGGAATACTTGCGTCTGTCCGGCCGGCCCCTGGAAACGGTGCAACTGGTCGAGGCCTACAGCAAGGCCCAGGGCCTGTGGCGCCTGCCCGGCCAGGAACCGGTGTTCACCGACAGCCTGGCGCTGGACATGGGCAGCGTCGAAGCCTGCCTCGCGGGGCCGAAACGCCCGCAGGACCGGGTGACGCTGCCGAATGTCGCGCAAGCGTTCAGCGACTTCACCGACCTGCAATTCAAGCCCACCAGCAAGGAAGAAGGCCGTCTGGAAAGTGAAGGCGGTGGCGGTGTTGCCGTCGGCAATGCCGATATGGCCGGCGAAGCGGATTACGATTACGAAGGCCAGACCTATCGCCTGAAAAACGGCGCCGTGGTCATCGCCGCGATCACCTCCTGCACCAACACCTCCAACCCCAGCGTGATGATGGCCGCCGGGCTGGTGGCGAAGAAGGCCGTGGAAAAAGGCCTGAAACGCAAACCCTGGGTGAAGAGCTCGCTGGCCCCCGGCTCGAAAGTGGTCACCGACTACTACAAGGCGGCCGGCCTGACCCAGTACCTCGATGAATTGGGCTTTGCCCTGGTCGGCTATGGCTGCACCACTTGCATCGGCAACTCGGGGCCGCTGTCGGAGCCCATCGAGAAAGCCATCCAGCAAGCCGACCTCACCGTGGCCTCCGTGCTCTCGGGCAATCGCAACTTCGAAGGCCGGGTGCATCCATTGGTGAAAACCAACTGGCTGGCCTCCCCGCCGCTGGTGGTGGCCTATGCGCTCGCCGGCACGGTGCGCACCGACCTCAGCCGCGAGCCACTGGGCGATGGCAAGGACGGCAAACCGGTGTACCTGCGGGACATCTGGCCAAGCAGCAAGGAAATTGCCGACGCCGTGAATCAGGTCAACACCGCCATGTTCCACAAGGAGTACGCCGAAGTGTTTGCCGGTGACGAACAATGGCAGGCGATCAAGGTTCCGCAGGCGGCGACCTATGTCTGGCAGGACGACTCGACTTACATCCAGCACCCGCCGTTCTTCGACGACATCGGCGGCCCAGCGCCCGTGGTCAAGAATGTCAGCGGCGCCAGGATCCTCGCACTGCTCGGCGACTCGGTGACCACCGACCACATCTCCCCGGCCGGCAACATCAAGGTCGACAGCCCGGCAGGGCAATACCTGCGCGACAAAGGCGTGGAACCGCGGGACTTCAACTCCTACGGCTCGCGGCGTGGCAACCATGAAGTAATGATGCGCGGCACCTTCGCCAACATTCGCATACGCAACGAAATGCTCGGCGGCGAAGAAGGCGGCAACACCCGCTACATTCCCACCGGGGAAAAAATGTCGATCTACGACGCCGCCATGCGCTATCAGGCTTCGGGCACGCCGCTGGTGGTGATCGCCGGCCAGGAATACGGCACCGGCTCGAGTCGCGACTGGGCGGCCAAGGGCACCAACCTGCTGGGGGTGAAAGCGGTCGTCGCCGAAAGCTTCGAACGGATTCACCGCTCCAACCTGGTGGGCATGGGTGTGCTGCCGTTGCAATTCAAGCTGGATCAGAACCGCAAGAGCCTGAAGCTGGGCGGCAGCGAAACTCTGGACATCCTCGGCTTGACCGGCGTCGAGCTGACGCCACGGATGAACCTGACGCTGGTCATCACCCGCGAAGACGGCAGCCGCGAGAAGATCGAGGTGTTGTGCCGCATCGATACGTTGAATGAGGTGGAGTACTTCAAGTCCGGAGGGATTCTGCATTATGTGTTGCGGCAGTTGATTGCTTCGTAACTGATGAGCAATACACAGACAGACACCGCCTTCGGGCGGTGTTTTTGTTTATGTCGCCTACATCCCTATAATCGCGTGCCACTTGAAATGGAATCGCCCCAAATATTGTGTCCGACACACAACCTGTGGGAGCGAGCTTGCTCGCGATCGGTCGATACATTCAGCATCAATGTTGCCTGACACTCCGTCATCGTCGGAACGCCGCCCGGAGCAAGCTCGCTCCCACAGGGGATTAGGGGTGCACAGCGTAATCCCGACACAAGGACTTTACATGCTTGCCCTGCCATGGACTTTTCTGGCCCTGCTCTGCCTCGGCTACGGATTGGCGCTGACCCACGGTCACCTCGATTGGCTGGCGGCAATCTCGGTAATGCTGCTGTTGATCGCAGGCTTCACCGTTCGCCAACAAGTAATCCCTGGTCTACGCATCCTCGGCCACGGCCTGTTCATCGCCTTGGCGCTAGCCCTGGCATTGCACTGGCTACCGGGCTTCCATAACGGTCGCGGCATTGCTCTGCAGCGCTTCAGCGAAAACGCCGTGCCGTTTTCCATGTTCCTGAACCTGGATAAACCCCTGATCGGCTTCTGGCTGCTGTTGGCCTGCCCATGGATAGTCGGTCGCTGCTCGTTGCGCTCCTTCCTGTATGCCACCGTGCTGTCACTGGCGTTGAGCGCCGTGCTGGCATTGGGCGGCGCACTGTTGCTGGGCATCATCGCCTGGGCGCCGAAATGGCCGGACCAGGCCTGGCTATGGATGCTCAACAACCTGCTGCTGGTAACCCTGGTCGAGGAAGCGTTGTTTCGCGGCTATATCCAGGGCGGACTGAGCCGGATCATGAAAACCCTGCCCCAGGGTGAAACCCTCGCCCTGCTGCTGGCGTCTCTGATCTTCGGCCTGGCCCACGCCGGGGCTGGCTGGCAATGGGTGGTACTGGCGAGTCTGGCCGGGGCCGGTTACGGCCTCGCCTACCGTTTCGGTGGATTGGGCGCAGCCATCCTCAGCCACTTCGGCTTGAACCTGATGCACTTCGCACTGTTCACCTACCCGATGGCGGGATAGTCACCGCGACGAACCAAACAACCGTATGACAGAAAGTAACAGCCGAGCCTTGACCCTCCCCCCCTACACCACTAGAGTGCACGCTTTTAAAATGGCCCCGGTAGCAGTTAGCCACCGGAGATAGCCGTACAGTTGCGCGGGAACGGAATCCAGACGCCTCTCCTTCCTTCTGCCTGTGCGGTTTTCACACTTGATATCGCAACTTGCGCAGCCCCTATGTTCAATAAAATCCTGGTCGTTTGCATCGGCAACATCTGCCGAAGCCCCACCGTCGAGGCCCTGCTGAAAAGCAGACTGGCCGAGCGCGGCATTGATGTGAGTTCAGCGGGCATTCACGCCCTGGTGGACAAACCCATGGACAGCACCGCGCTGCAAGTCTTGCGCGAACACAATGGCGACCACCCGGACCACAAAGGCCGGCAACTGACCCGCGAACTGCTGCAACAGGCTGACCTGATCCTCACCATGGAAACAGGCCACGTTAAACGCATCGTGCAAATGGCGCCGGAAGCACAGGGCAAAACGTTCCTGCTGGGCAAGTGGCAGAACAACCAGGAAATCCCCGACCCCTATCGCCAACAGAAGGTCGCCTTCGAACACGTCTACCAACTGATGACGCAAGGCGTCGACAGCTGGTCGCAAAAACTATAATCACCCCTTGTAAAAGTACCCCGCATGCAAAGCCCAAACAGCCTCCCCATCCAGGAACACCGCGACGACGATGACGACATCGATCTGCTCGCACTCTTCGGCACCTTGATCGATAGCAAGTGGATCATTGTTGGCATCACTGCGTTCTTTTGCGTGGTGGGTGTTGCGTATGCACTGTTGTCGACGCCGGTTTACCTGGCGAATGCGCTGGTGCAGGTTGAAGAGAAAAAAGGCGGCATGGCTGCGCTGGGCGGCATGGGGGAAATGAGTGAGTTGTTCGGTGGCACCTCTCCGGCGGTGACCGAGATTGAGCTGCTTAAATCCCGCGCGGTACTGGGTAAGGCTGTGGAGAACCTGAAACTCGACATTATTGTTGAGCCGAACTATTTCCCGCTGATTGGCCATTTTCTGAGCCGGCGCTTTGAGCCGGTGAGTGAAAACCAGGTGGCCTCGCCACTGCTCGGTCTCAACAGCTTCACTTGGGGTGGAGAAAAGCTCGATATCTTCCAACTGGAAGTGCCGGATTCCTATCTGGGCAAGGGGTTGACACTACGCTCTGAGGGAAATGGTGCCTTTACTCTGCTGAATGACGATGACGAAGCCCTCCTCCATGGTCAGGCGGGTGAGAAGCTCGAACAGAATGACTTCAAACTACAAGTCTCCGCCCTGAACGCCAATGCGGGCGCGCTGTTCACTGTCACCAAACAGCGTCGTCTAAACACCATTCTGCAATACCAGGAAGATGTATCGGCTGGCGAGCGCGGCAAAGAATCCGGCATCATTGCGCTATCGTTAGAGAATGAAGATCCAGATCTGGCCAACAAAGTACTGGACGAGATCAACCGGCTCTACGTACTGCAGAACGTCCAGCGTAACTCCGCCGAAGCCGCGCAAAGCTTGGAGTTTCTGCGCACCCAATTACCGGATGTACGCAAGCAGCTAGAGAAAGCTGAAGGCCAACTGAACGCTTACCAGACCAGTGCTCGCTCGGTAGACATCACCATCGAGACCAAAGCTGTGCTCGATCAAATTGTCGCATTGGAAACATTGATCTCCGAATTAAAACTCAAGCAAGCAGAAATGGAGCACCGCTTTACCCGCGAGCACCCCGCGTACCAAGCGTTGATGACCCAGATGGGCCAGCTTGATCAGCAGAAACGCGGATTGGAAAAAAAGGTCAAGAACCTGCCGGAAACCCAGCAGGAACTGTTGCGCCTGGCTCGCGACATGCAAGTTACCACTGAGATCTACACGCAACTGCTGAACAAAACCCAAGAGCTGGATATTGTCCGAGCCGGTACGGTAGGTAACGTCCGCGTGATCGACTCGGCGGATGCGAACATCGAAAAACCGGTCAAACCGAAAAAAGCGCTGATCGTTTTGATCGCAACGCTGCTCGGCGCCCTGATTGCCGTGGCCTACGTACTGGTTCGTAAAGCGATGAATCGTGGCGTCGAGGACCCAGAGGTCATCGAGCAACTCGGCATCCCGGTTTACGCGTCGATCCCTCTCAGCAAGGGCCAGTCCCAGATTGAAAGTACGCTGAAAGGCAACAACCGCGCGTCTACCGGCTCCCTGTTGCTAGCCGTGAACAACCCTGCCGACCTCGCCGTCGAATCATTGCGCAGCCTGCGTACCAGCCTGCACTTCGCGACCCTTGAAGCGAAGAACAACATCCTGATGATTTCCGGCCCAAGCCCGGCCGTGGGTAAATCCTTCGTTTCCTGCAACCTGGCAGCCATCATTGCCCAGACCGGACAAAAGGTACTGCTGGTCGACGCCGACATGCGTAAAGGCTACCTGAACAAAATGTTCCGCATGGACGTGAGCAACGGTTTGTCCGACCTGCTCGCCGGCAAAATTGACCTGAACAAGGCAACCCACTCCACCGAAGTGGACAACCTGCACGTCATCACCCGCGGTCAGATCCCACCTAACCCATCCGAACTACTGATGCACAGCAACTTCACCCAGTTCCTGGAGCAAGTCAGCAGCCAGTACGACCTGGTGATCATCGACACCCCGCCCATCCTCGCAGTGACCGATGCCGCTCTGGTGGGCCGCCAGGCTGGCACAAGCCTGATCGTGACCCGTTTCGGCGTAAACGCCGCCAAAGAGATCGCAGTGACCAAGCGCCGCTTCGAACAGAACGGCATCGTGGTCAAAGGTGCGATTTTCAACGCCGTGGAACGCAAGGCTTCAGCGTACGGCTACGGCAGCTACAGCTATTATCAATACGAATACGCCTCGGACAAAAAGTGACACCGGACATCAGGGCAGCGCCGCTGCCCTGATTCACCCATGAGAGCCCTCAGCATGCCTCGCCCGCACCCGCCCCCACGCTGGTACCTGATCCAGTGCAAACCTCGGCAAGACGCCCGCGCCGAGGAAAACCTGATTCGCCAGAGCTTCACTTGCTACCGACCAACTCAACGGATCGAACGTATTCAGCGCGGTCGCCGCAGCACGTCAGTGGAGTCTCTCTTCCCCGGCTACCTTTTTATCCAGCTCGACCAACTCAACGATAATTGGCACCCGATCCGCTCTACCCGCGGAGTCAACCAACTGGTGACGTTCGGCAAACTACCGATTGCGGTCGCTGACGATCTCATCGAGCAATTGCAACAGCAACTCAACGAGGCACCAGTCGAGTCCGCAGCACTCGAACCCGGCGACAGAGTGCGCATCAACCGCGGCAGCTATAAGGAACTGGAAGCGATTTTCCTGGCCCGCGACGGCGCCGAACGCATCGTGATCCTGCTCCAGCTCCTGCACCGCGAACACACCCTCAGCATCCCGATTGACGCAATAGAAAAAACCTGATTGCCTCTATCGTTTTGCCCACCTAAAACAACAAAAATAAACACCAATGGCTGACTTGCGAGCGCTGAAATTGCTTGCAGTGTCGAACCATGCCAGAACCACAGCAAATCTGGCTAAAAACGCTCCTCGCCCAATAAAAACGCCGCTTTTATAGGATCCATCCTACAAATTCGTCTTCACTTTTCCTACGAATTCAGTAGAATGCACCCTCGGCTGAGGTTAACTACTTCACTCCGGCAGGATGCCTTGCACAGCCCCCCCGTTGTGCCGCAGTCAAGGAACAGACGCATAGTCCTCTGCTGAGCCATAGCTCGGCCTGCCCGATTGACTCCCTTATCCCCCAAATAAACCGCCAGCGCTCGCGCATCGGTTCATTCGTCGCACCCACGGCGCACGTTCTCAGGAAACCAACGGTCAATCCTGGGGCGGTAGCGTGCCCAAAACCTTGATATTGGCCAAGGCGAGTGCGTTCCCTGTCACGGATAAGGGAAACGCCACGACACAGACCGGTTTGTGCCAGAGGCTCAAACAGCAATCAAAGCTGCATGGCGTGAACACTCCAGACAGCAGGCATGCCCAGGAAGGCTATGTCCAAATCGACCCAAGGGACATTATTTTGATTCGCAAGCGCAACACCACGCTACCAGCCGGTCGCGGTCTTACGTTCTGGACCCAATGGCTTGCCGCAATCTGCGCACTTATCCTCCTGCTCTGTGCGCTGGCAACCATGAAGACCGGGGAAGTCGAAGCCCACTACCGGATACTCTCGGCATTCATACTGCTCGGCTCGGTACCCGCCTACTCCATGATGAAGGTCTACCATAAACACCATGGTTATTTGGTAGGACTAGGCCGATTGTTGGCTGGCTGGCTGGTGCTAATCTCCGGCTTGACCGTCGTGGCTTTTATCACCAAAACCAGTGAGCTTTTTTCCCGCGAAGTTATTATTGGCCTCGCGCTCGGCGGTTTCGCACTCCAAGCCTGCCTCTATGTGCCGCTGCACAACCTCTCCCGGCGTTACCAGCAAAAGCTGCAAGCCGCCCGCACCTCGCTAATTATCGGCACCGGCGACCTGGCCCAAGAACTCGCGGACAAATTGGTTCGCAATAGAAACGAACCACTGGTTGGCCTGGTAGCCGCAGACGACCACCCCTCGCCCAGCAATGGCCTGTACCCGGTGATTGGCAGCCTTGCCCACCTGCGGGACCTGATCGCAACCCATCAGATTCGGCGCCTCTACATCGCATTGCCGCTGACAGAAGCCGAACAGATCGAAGGCCTGTACATCGACCTGCTGGACTCCAGCGTCGACGTCATCTGGACCCCGGACCTGCAAAGCCTGATCCTGCTCAACCACTCCGTAAGTGATATCGAAGGCCTTCCCGCCATTCACTTGAACGAGAGCCCACTGACATCCTACCCCACCGCCGCCGCCTCTAAAGCGATAATGGACCGGACCGTCGCACTTATCGCGATCATTCTCCTTAGCCCGGTACTGTTGGCCACCGCCATCGCCGTCAAATGCTCATCCCCTGGCCCGATCCTGTTCAAACAGAAACGCCACGGCTGGAACGGCAAGATCATCAAGGTCTGGAAGTTTCGCTCGATGCGTATGCACGACGACCAGGAAGTCAAACAGGCCAGTCGTGACGACCCCCGCATCACCCGTGTCGGCCAATTCATTCGCCGCACTTCCATCGATGAATTGCCACAACTGTTTAATGCCTTGCAAGGCCGCATGTCGCTGGTTGGCCCGCGCCCTCACGCCGTGGCCCATAACGATTATTACACCGGCAAGATCGATGCCTATATGGCTCGACATCGAATCAAACCGGGGATTACTGGATTGGCGCAGATCAGTGGCTGCCGTGGTGAGACTGAAACGCTCGACAAGATGGAAAAACGCGTAGAGTTGGATCTGGCGTACATCAATAACTGGTCACTGTGGCTAGATATCAAAATTTTAATCAAGACGCCGCTTACCCTGTTGTCAAAGGATATATATTAAAAAGCGCGCCCCTAATTTGTAGGAGCGCCGTCCCGGCGCAGTATAAAAAATGCGCAGCCCTGATTTGCTAAAAATACAGAGAGCTCACTTTGCACGCTGTAAAGAAAATCTTGCAAAATCAAACGGTTCAGCGATATTTCTTCAATTCGTCTTGGATGCTGGCAGAGCAAATCCTACGCATACTTTCAGGCGTGTTTGTTGGAATCTACATTGCTCGCTACTTAGGACCTGAGCAGTTTGGTATGTTGACCTATGTTCTGGCGATATCCACTTTTATATTGTGCGTTGCGCGCCTGGGGATGGATGCGGTTCTCATCAAAGAGTTAGTTAATACTCCTGAAAAAAATAAAGAATTGATGGGCACGGCTTTCTGGCTAATGATGCTAGCTGCGCTGACTTGTTACATAGTGGCAGCGCTTGGTATATCGCTTACCGACGAGATCAACAGTGTAAAAATTTACGCGTATATAGTATCTGCGAGCACCTTCTTTACTTCGTTTTTGGTAGTTGATTATTTTTTTCAGTCTCAAATAAAAGCTAAATACTCTGCCATTTGCAAGACACTAGCCTTACTTTGCATGTCAATTGCTAAACTAGCGCTTATTTTTTCGGACGCGGAAATATTTTGGTTCGCCATAGCCTCTCTACTTGACCATGTGGTACTTGCTGTTTTTCTGTTGTTTGCAGCACTCAGAACACGAGAAATAAACTTTCTCGGGCACTTTAATCTAGTTGACGCCAAATTAATGCTAAAAAGTTCATGGCCTATGGTGATAACAGCTGTGGCTTCCCTAGTGTTCATGCGAATTGATCAAGTGATGATACGCAGCATGCTTGGCCTACATGAGCTTGGAATATATTCCGCAGCAGTAAAAGTGTATGAGTCCTGGATTATTTTGCCTTATGTGATAACGATTTCTTTATTGCCTGCAATTGTGAAACTTAAACAAGGCGACGAACAAAACTATCACCGAAAACTTTGCCAACTGTTCCGCGCAGTGATATGGCTAAGCGTGGTCGCCGCATTTTTTGTGTCGCTGCTTAGCACACCCATTATGACGATTGCATTTGGCTCGCAGTACACTGAATCAGCTTCAGTTCTCAGTATCGTTATGTGGACTGCAGTTTTTGCTTCGATGAGTTCCGTTTCCGCACGCTATTTCAATGCAGAAAATATGGAAAAGAAGATCGCATTGCGGACCGCAATTGCCGCCGCAGTCAATATCGCTCTAAACCTTCTACTAATTCCTCGATATGGAATCGAAGGGGCTGCAATAGCTACTTTTTGTTGTATTTTTTTTACCGCTTACCTGATGGACTGGATGGACAAAGATCTTCGAGTACTTTTGAAGATAAAACATCATGCTATCTTTTTCATGTCGACAAAGTAGCCAGCTGCCCTCTTGATAGCTTTCAGAAAAGGCTTGAGTTATTAAATGAAAAAATTCCACATCGTAGGCGCCTTCGATCGTCACAATTACGGCGACATACTTTTCCCACTAATCCACTCAGCAATAATCAAGTCGACTACAAACACCCCAACAGAAATAAATTTTTACGCCATCACTTCCGCTGACCTGACATCACAAGGCGGGGTTGTGACCCAGTCTATAAAGGCACTCATTCAGAACTCGCCAGGCGAAGATGATGTCGTGATAATGAGCGGTGGTGATATTTTATGTGTAGATTGGCCGACCATGGCGGGACATGTATGCTCACCAGCTATCTTTTTCGCAATTCGTGCATTCAGGAAAATTTTTGGTTTCAGAGTAGCCAACTACTTGACGAAAAATGCTCTCCTACAAAAAAATGAGTTCCCTTACATTCTTTCCCGCGTAAACCTAAACTCAAAAGTGTATTACTCTTGCGTTGGAGGATCGGGCTTTAACTCTAAAAAGAATCAGGACCACATTGGTAGAGTTGCAGCAGAAATCAAACAAACCGATGGTATTTCTGTTCGTGATTTGAGCGTACAACAACTGCTCGCAAAAAATGGTGTTGAAGCAAGGCTCGTTCCTGATAGCGCTCTTGTAATGTCTGACATATTTCCTCTCGAAGGCCTTGAAACAAGGGAATGGAAGAAAAACCTTCGTAAAACGCCAGGATTTTCATCAACAAACTATATTGTTTTTCAAGGTGCCAAGAGCTTTATATCTGCAAAACTTGAAGATATATCGGAGCAATTATTCACCATAAGTAAGACAACCGGGCTGTCCATCCTCTTACTTCCTATCGGCCGCGCCACAGGCCACGAAGATCAAGTTGCACTTGAGCGATTATACAAATTACTCGGCAGCATGGGTATTCCTAGCGCAATTCAGGATAGTGCACACGTTCTGGATATCATGGCAAGCATAGCTCTAAGCAAAAGCTATATTGGAACAAGCTTACATGGTGCCATTACAGCTTACTCATTCGGTCATAAAGTATGCGGAATCGCGACCGAAAAAGTTAAAAAGCTACATAATTTCGTATCAACATGGATGCAGGAAGAGGATTATCACTTAGCAAATAAAACAACTTTTGCCGAGGAGTTTATATACCTAATTAAAGATAGTTACCGCATCAAAAACTCTGAAAAACTTGAAAAACACAAAAAAGCCATTTATCAGGAACTAGCAATTTATCGCGAATCCCAAAAGACATAGATAAATAAATCGAAACCATTAAACCCAAATAACACCCAAAACTTCCAAATTAACTAAAATCATTATACTAACTCAGAAAAACTTCCATCTCGATGACCTGGAATATCAGCACATCTAAATATTTTGTACACCCCTAAAGCTGCTGCAAAATTAATCGAAATCACGAGAAACGCAAGGTCCAATTTTACAGCAAAGCACGAAGTCCTTAAAACCCAATAATTCTGGCGTAATGTATGGCTCTCTGTAACCCTTACCTGCTTTCTGCCGCAGGTTTCATATTTGCGTACCTACTCTTTGCGCTTAGGCTTTCTGGCTTATACCCCGCTCCCACACTTAGTGTGTTTATTTTTATTTCCGTTTTTGTCTTGCTAACAGTACTTCTCGGCATCTCTTTCAACAAAACCATCAAACACCCACTAAGCCAATCCAAAAAAGAAGAGCTCAAACCGAACACCAAAAGATTCACTATAACTTATTTTGGATTATTGCTATTTTTCATAATTGAGCTTGGGTACAATCAAAAAATCCCACTACTAGAAGCAATTAAGGGGAGCAAATACAACTATCAAGACTTTAGCTTTCCACTTCTTCACATACTATTCACCTCATTTACTTCATTCTTCTCTGTACTATGTTTTTTCGTATACCTTAAATCCAAAAACAAGCGATACCTTGTATACTTTGCAACAGGGCTACTCATATTCTTAACACTTATTTATCGCAGCAACATTGTAGTAATATTATTGTCTTGCGGATTTATCTATTTAAGTCATCGAAAGATTAGCACCAGCAAAATCCTGAAGGCTTTCGGTTTTGTTTTGCTCCTGCTTTATGCATTTGGCTTAGTCGGCGACGTCAGAACCAGATCGCAAATTGGTGACGACAGTGACTTCACCGTAGAGAGCTTAATGAAGGCGACTTATGCCGATGAAGTCTTTCAAAATGCACCATCGCTACACATGTTTTACTGGAGCTATTTATATATAAGCTCGCCCGTAGCGAACTTTCAAAAAACAATTAATGACCTTTCCTATTCTAATAACAACTACGACCCTTACGACTTTATAATTTACGAAGTTTTCCCTGATGTTATAGGAAAGCGTATTGCCGAGTACTACGAGCTTCAAGGGGGAGATTCACCCATGTCAAAAATCATACCCTTTCTCAATGTTGGTACAGCATTTGCTGATGCGTTCGTTTTTTTAGAGTGGTACGGAGTTATCATAATCGCTATATGCATGCTGATCACGCCCTACATAGTATACAAACTAACCCCTAGAAAATTACTGATAGTCAATCTTTCAGTTTGCTCAGTTACGCTTAGTCTTTGTACGTTTTCAAACATGCTGGTTTATGCAACTTTAACGCTGCAGCTTTTTTACCCTGCATTAACATCGAGCATATTTTTCAGGCGAACATCGTGAAAACCGTCAATGTAATTTTATCTACTTTTAACGGCGAAAAATACTTAACAGACCAACTTGATAGCATATTTAATCAAGATGAAATCCGTTTAACTATTACAATTCGAGACGATGGCTCGAGCGATAGTACAGCCGATATAATTAAAAATTACTTAAAAACAAACAAAGAGAATGTATTCTTTATAACTGGCAAAAACATAGGGGTCATTAATAGTTTTTGGCTTCTTTTGGAGCATGAATCAAATAACCAAGCAGATTACATAGCATTCTGTGATCAAGACGATGTATGGGAGCCGAGAAAAATCATCTCTGCTATCAAAGCTCTTGAATCGTCAAAAACCGACCAACCGAAGCTTTATTACTCATCAAAGAAAATTGTTGATAAGCATTTAAAAATTACTGGATTTGAAAAATCAAAACAACATAAAGACTTTCACAATGTGCTTGTTGAAAACTACGCAACTGGATGTACCACTGTAATAAACCAAGCGCTCAGAAAAGTTGTATTGAATAGTCAAAAAGACAACTGCATCATGCATGATTGGTGGATTTTATTAACTGCTTATGCCTGCGGACAAATTATTGTTGACGAGTCCGCCCACATACTCTACAGACAACATGAAAACAACGTCGTAGGCTCTACGCACAAACTGGGCTATTGGCTAAAAAAAATATCCAGAATACGATCCGAACATAAAGGACGAATTTTTACGCAAGCAAGGACATTTAAAAATAACTTTTATCCCGAATTACATGACGCAGATAAAATTATGTTAGATCGATTCATCCACTCAGAGAATTCATTTTTTGCGCGATTACATCTAATATTTCTCTGTAAAGGATTTAAAGTGTCTTTCAGTGAAAAAATTTTATTTTCAATTAAATATTTAGCCGGTTTTAGTGGGTGATCCATATGAAAAAGTTTTGTTTTTATTTACCTCAATTTCACCCGATCGAAGAAAATAACCAATGGTGGGGAAAAGGTTTTACTGAATGGTCTAACGTAACTCAATGCACTCCGCGATTTAAGGGGCATAGGCAACCACAACTGCCAACTGACATGGGGTTCTATGATTTACGCTTGAACGAAGTACGTGCTGCCCAAGCAGAACTTGCGCGTACCTATGGCATTGATGGGTTCATCTATTATCATTATTGGTTTCATGGAAAAAGGCTACTGGAGAATCCAGTCGACCAGTTAACCAGCTCTGACGAACCAAACTTTCCATTCGCGTTATGCTGGGCAAATGAAACTTGGACTCGAGCTTGGGACGGTCAAGAAAAAGAGATTTTGATTAAACAAACATATTCTAGCGAGGATCATATTTCACACTGCGAACATCTCGTAAATCTATTCAAAGATAAACGTTACATTCGAATTGATAACAAGCCACTATTCATGATCTATCGACCAGGAAAAGTCGAAAATTTAATTGAATTTGTCACGCAACTAAAGTTAAGAGCAGTGGAGGAAGGCTTCGTCGATGTCTACATTTGCGGCGTAAAGAGTTCATTCGGTGACGAATTTGATACTCATCAAAGTAATAGCGTATTCGACGCCGTGGTTGACTTCCAGCCGAATTCAGACGACTTTCCCAGAGGGGAAACGGCATACACGAAAGCAGCAGTACTCTCCAAAAAAATACTGCCCGACACCCTATATCAAAAACTAAAGACATCCACAAGCGGCAATAAAGTCATAAGTTACAAAAAACTCGTCACCATAAAAGAAAACCAAAAATACGACTATCATAAGCGCGTCATACCATGCGTATTCCCATCTTGGGACAATAGCCCACGAAGAAAGACTGCAACAATCATCCAAAATGACCAGCCTGAAATATTCGGCCAATGGTTGGAGCTAGCTAAAACAGTATCTTCCCGCTACCCCGAGCCTGAGCAATTTGTAATGATCAACGCATGGAATGAATGGGCGGAAGGTTGCCATCTTGAGCCTGACTCAGTTATGGGCCATTCATTCCTTGAGGCTGTTAAAAAAACATTTTCATAACGCTTGATAGCCATTTAGTTAAAGTAAAATAATATTTCGCACTGTTATATTTGGTGAAGTGACATTTGTCGGTTGTTTTTGCGAAACTCTTATTAAGCACAAGCCTTCAAAAACCCATCTACCTGACATGACAGCGTCGGTACCAAGCATAAAAAATCAATTGAAAAAAACAAAAGTTGTAGCCTCGGTTAAGTGCGATGTAAGAGATCCATCTAGCTGGTTCCCAAGGGATCGAATCGCATCAACTGCAAATTTTATCCTTGATAAACTCTTGGGGCTCCATCATCCCTTTTGATCGGGTACCCATACGCAAATTAGTGCGTTCCAACATTTTTCCCATCTAATTGGTGGAAACAGTTATCCCTATCTCTACATCTTAGAAATTGCTTTGGCCAAATGGAAGCAAAGCTATCTTGGAAAATGGAAATATTGGCGAGGCAGCATGTCGGTTTCAATTGACACACCCCAAAGACGCATCGCTTGTATAGTGCCTACCTATAACGGGCGAGACGATCTTGCTCGTCTCTTGGACTCACTCGATAAGCAAAGCACCAAGTTTGACCTATACGTGGTTGATTCCAGTTCCGTTGACGGGACTTTTGAGTTGGCTCTTCGCCGCGTCACGAACGTCATAACCATCCCCAGTCGTGAGTTTAATCACGGCGGCACCCGACAGATGATGGTTAACCAAAACCCTGGTTATGAGTTTTATGTGTTCCTTACTCAAGATGCATATCTAGAAGACTCAAGGGCAATTGAGCGATTGATCGTCCCTTTCGTTGATGAACAAGTGGGAGCTGTATGCGGCCGACAGTTGCCTCACATTGATGCCTCTCCACTGGCTCAACACGCACGTTTTTTCAACTACCCCACAAATTCAAAAATCAAGTCTCTTGATGATGTAGCAGAACTGGGTTTGAAGACCCCTTTTGTTTCTAACTCATTTACTGCTTATCGTGGAAGCGCCTTACAAGAGGTGGGTGGATTTCCCAAGCATGTAATACTTTCCGAAGACATGTTTGTTGCTGCCAAGATGCTCTTAAACGGTTGGAAAATTGCTTACTCGGGAAATGCACGATGCCGACACTCGCACAACTATACGATCAAGGAAGAGTTTTGCCGCTATTTTGATCAGGGTGTTTTTCATGGACGTGAAGCGTGGATCAGTGAGCACTTTGGTGGGGCTGGCGGGGAAGGACTGCGCTATGTGAGGTCTGAATTGAAGTTTCTCGGCATTTCCCGCCTTCATCTCTGGCCCTCAGCTATCCTGCGCAATGCTTGCAAACTACTGGCTTTCAAGCTCGGTCAAAAAGAGCAGCACATGTCGATTGGGTTAAAGAAAAAACTAGGTATGTACAAAGGCTATTGGAATAGCTCTTACGCGGAGAAACACTGATGCGAGTTCTTGTTACCGGCGGCGCAGGCTTTATCGGCTCTGCCGTAATTCGCCACCTTATAGAAAACACCGCCACCGAGGTCGCCAACCTCGACAAACTAACCTATGCTGGCAATCTCGAGTCGCTGGCGTCAATTGCCGATTCGCCGCGCTATCACTTCTATCTCGCGGATATCTGTGATGAAACAACACTGGATGCAATGTTTGCCGAGTTCCAGCCCACCGCGGTGATGCACTTGGCAGCCGAGTCCCATGTCGATCGTTCGATCGACGGACCGTCTGACTTCATCCAAACCAATATCGTCGGCACTTACGGCTTGCTCGAAGCGGCCCGCCGTTACTGGAATGCTCTGCCTCCAAATGAAAAAAGCGGATTCCGCTTCCACCATATATCCACCGATGAGGTGTATGGCGATCTGGAAGGCACGGATGACCTTTTCACCGAAACCACGCCTTATGCGCCAAGCTCGCCGTATTCCGCCTCCAAGGCAAGTTCGGATCACTTGGTCCGCGCCTGGCAACGTACCTATGGGCTGCCAGTGCTTGTGACCAACTGCTCTAACAACTACGGGCCGTACCACTTTCCAGAGAAGCTGGTGCCACATGTAATTCTTAACGCCTTGGCGGGCAAGCCGTTGCCGGTGTATGGCGATGGTTCGCAAATTCGCGACTGGTTGTATGTGGAAGACCATGCTCGGGCATTGGTAGAGGTAGTGAGCAAAGGCATAGTAGGTGAAACCTATAACATCGGCGGCCATAACGAAAAACGCAACCTGGAGGTGGTGGAAGCCATTTGTGAGTTGCTGGATGAGTTGGTGCCACTAGAGGCGGATCGCGAGCAAACTCGCTCCTACAAGGAGTTGATCACTTTCGTGAAGGATCGGCCGGGACATGATCGGCGCTATGCCATTGATGCGTCGAAAATCGAACGTGAACTAGGCTGGGTGCCGCAGGAAACATTTGAGACTGGCCTGCGCAAGACCGTGCAGTGGTATCTGGATAATCGCCAGTGGTGGCAGCGCGTGTTGAGTGGGGATTATCAATTGGGCCGCTTGGGTAGTGATCTTTAGCTCAACATTTACTCATCGGGGGTGGCGTTCCTGCGGAACGGTGCGCCCCTGGATTCAGATTTAATTCAGATTTTTTAAAGGACATTTTATATGAAAGGCATCATCCTGGCCGGTGGCTCCGGTACCCGCCTGCATCCCATCACCCGTGGCGTATCCAAGCAACTCCTGCCAGTTTACGACAAGCCGATGATCTATTACCCATTGTCGGTACTGATGCTCGCGGGCATCCGCGAAGTGCTGATTATCTCTACTCCTGAAGATTTACCGAACTTTCGCAAGTTGCTGGGTGATGGTTCGGAGTTTGGTATTGAACTCAGCTATGCCGAGCAGCCTTCGCCAGACGGGTTGGCCCAAGCCTTTTTGATCGGTGAAGCCTTTATTGGTGACAGCAACGTTTGCTTGATCCTCGGCGACAACATTTTTTATGGCCACGGTTTCAGTGCGATGCTCCATGAGGCGGCCAGTCGTGGCACCGGTGCGACAGTATTCGGCTATCACGTCAATGACCCGGAGCGTTTCGGGGTAGTTGAGTTCGATGCGGGTAACAAGGCGATTTCCATCGAGGAAAAACCCAAGATGCCGAAGTCCAACTATGCAGTCACCGGCCTGTATTTTTACGACAATTCGGTGGTGGAAATTGCCAAGCAGGTAAAGCCCTCTGTTCGTGGCGAACTGGAAATCACCGATGTGAACAATGCTTACCTGCAGAGGGGTGATTTGCATGTGAGTTTGTTAGGGCGTGGTTTTGCGTGGCTGGATACCGGCACCCATGACTCACTAATGGAAGCCAGTCACTTCGTTCACACCATTGAGGCGCGCCAGGGCTTGAAAGTCGCCTGTCTGGAAGAGATTGCCTATCATCAGGGCTGGCTGTCAGCCGATCAGTTGGCTAGCCAAGCCGAGGCACTGAGCAAGACCGGATACGGAAAATATCTGCAGGGTCTGCTGGTGCAGGAGCTTGCGTAATGAAGGTCATTGAAACAGCGTTGGCGGGCGTCTTGATCATCGAGCCGAAGGTTTTTGGCGATCAGCGTGGCTTCTTTCTCGAAAGCTTTCAGACCGAGCGTTATCGCGAGTTGGGTATTGAGTTGCCCTTCGTGCAGGATAATCACTCACGCTCGCAGCGCGGTGTGCTGCGCGGTTTACACTTTCAGCGCACCCGCCCGCAAGGCAAATTGGTCAGCGTCAGTTGTGGCTCAGTGTATGACGTGGCGGTGGATATCAACCCCGACTCACCGACCTGTGGTCAGTTCGTTGGCGTCGAACTGAACGATGAAAATCATCGTCAGCTCTGGGTACCACCGGGCTACGCTCATGGTTTCTGCGTGCTCAGCGAGGTTGCGGACTTTCAGTACAAGTGCACCGATCTGTACTATCCCGAGGACGAGGGCGGGCTGATCTGGAATGACCCTGAAGTCAATATTCCCTGGCCTATCGAAAACCCGAATCTTTCAGGCAAGGATCAGTGCAACCCCACACTGCGCCAACTGCTGGGCAATGAGGACTGAGCATGCGCGTATTGATTACGGGTGCCCAAGGTCAGCTTGGCCACGAACTGATGCGCTTGGCGCCACAAGGTTTTGAAACCGTTGGGATGGGATCGGCAGAACTTGATATCAGCGATGCCGAGCGGGTGGCCGTTTTGGTTGCCGAGCTACAGCCACAGCTGATCATCAATGCTGCAGCCTACACAGCGGTAGACAAGGCCGAAAGCGACATGGAGCGCGCCTGGGCTGTTAACCGCGATGGTGTCGCCCATCTCGCAGTTGCCGCCGAACGGCTGAGTATCCCGCTGCTGCATATATCCACCGATTATGTATTTGCCGGTGATGCCCGCGAACCTTATCGGGAGTGCGGTCCTACAGGTCCTACCGGGGTGTACGGAGCGAGCAAGCTGGGGGGGGAGTTGGAGTTGGCTGCAAAATGCAGTCGCTACATGATCCTGCGTACCAGCTGGGTGTTCGCAGCCCAAGGCAATAACTTCGTCAAGACCATGCTGCGACTGGGTCGTGAGCGGGATCAGTTGGGCGTCGTGGCCGATCAGCAGGGTTGCCCGACTTCAGCTGCGAGCATCGCCCGCGCTTTGTGGACACTGGCAATGCAGTATCGTGATCTGGGTTCACTGCACTGGGGCACCTATCACTTTAGCGGTACCCCGGCATGTACCTGGCATGAATTTGCCCTGGAGATTTTCCGCCAAGGGCATCAGCAAGAATTAATAACCAAAATACCGCAGGTACGCGGCATCGATTCGGTTGAATATCCTACGCCGGCGAAGCGGCCAGCCTGGTCGGTAATGGATTGCTCGAAATTGCGGGAACAGCTAGGTATTTCGCAACCAGACTGGCGCCTGGAGCTTGCCGCTGTCATAACTGAATTAGCGCAATCGGAAGTCGCTTGAGAAACATGCTTCACTTATGTAACTGCATAGAAAAGCGGAAAAAGCCTTCCTCTAAACAGCTCTAACTTGCATTTCAGACACCTACTGAAATACCCTTAACCCAATAACCCCAAAGGATTATCCTTTCAAGGAGCATGAACATGAAAAAGCTACTGGCCATCGCCCTCGCCACCTCCATCAGCCTGCCATTGATGGCTGCTGGAACCGCACCTGCAAAAGCCCCTACCACCGCCGCTACAGCGCCTGATGCAACTTCTGGCCTGTCCCTGTCCACTCCAATCGCTGGCGGTGTAACCGTCGGTACTGGTCTGGCAATCGGCGCTGGCGTAATCGCTGCCGGTGTTGCTGCTTCCAACAGCGGTGGCGGCGGCGGTAACGACGGTACCCCAGGTACTACCGGCACCACTGGTACTACCGGCACTACTGGCACCACTCGGTAACAGCCCCCCGCTTAAAGTTCGATACGCTAACCTCCCAGCCTTGCTGGGAGGTTTTGTTTTGCCTATTCCCTTCGAGCAATTTCTACAATGAATCGCGCGCTTCCCTTGGCCATGCTGGTTGGCCTGACCCTGCAAGGTTGCATTTTCTCCCCTGGTCAGCACATGGACACGGGTAATCTGGTACGTGAAGGTTCGCCGGAAAGCAGCCGTATCGAGCTGGTTCCGATTACACCGAAGCTGGTCGCTATTGAGGCGGCGGCAGACCACTCCAACGTGGTAGCCCCGGAGCTGCTGCGCTATCAACCGGCCGAGTACCGGCTTGGTGCTGGCGACTTGGTCTACATCACCGTTTGGGATCACCCCGAGCTGACTGCTCCGTCCGGTCCACAGCAGCAAATTGAAGCAAACGGACGCCTGATTCGCCCGGATGGCACGCTCTTCTACCCCTATGTAGGCACCATCGAAGCAGCCGGCAAAACCATTGACGAACTGCGTTCAATCATTGCCTCACGCCTGGCCAAGGTTGTTGCCGAACCCCAGGTGGATGTCAGCGTCCTGCGTTTTGTCAGTCAGAAAGTGATCCTCTCGGGGGCTTTTGGTAAAACTGGCCAGTTGCCGATCACCAACACGCCTTTGAGCCTGTTGGACGCTGTTGGCCAAGGCTCAGTACAAACCGGCACTGCCGATATTTCCGGACTGGTGCTCAAGCGCGACGGCCGTGAATACCTGATCGATCTCGACGCGCTCAATCGCAAGAACTCGAACCTGCACAATCTCTACCTGAAAGACGGCGATCAGCTCCACCTGCCCTACAACGACCAGAAAAAAGTCTATCTGTTAGGTGAAGTCACGGCAGCCCGTCCGCTTGTTTTCAAGGGCAGCAACATGAATCTCACCGATGCCCTTGGCAGTGTTGGCGGCCTACGTCAGGAAACCTCCAGCGGCAAGGAGGTTTATGTAATCCGTGGAGTTGAGAATCTGGCAGACGAACCAGTCAAGGTGTTCCAGATCGACTTGAAGTCGCCGTCTGCGTTTGCCCTTGCCCAGCAGTTCAAACTGAAGCCCCAGGATGTGGTTTATGTCGGCCCGGCCGATGTCACCCGCTGGAACCGCTTTATCAGCCAGGTCTTCCCAACTGCCAACCTGCTGCGTACGGGTGTTGCTATTCAAGATGACATGGGCAGCGAAAACTAAGATTTGGAATTCTTGTGAAATTTCTGCGACTGGCCACCCTGGCGGTGGCCTCCTTGCTGGTGAGCGCCTGCAATCCGTTGATGACCGCTTCCATGGACACGCTGAAGGCCGCGTTCGAAGGGCCTGAGCCCTTGGAGCTGACTCGCCAGCAGGTCGATGCAACGCCTTACTACCAGATCACCATCGCGGCCCCTACGGGTGAAGCCGTGATGGCGTTAGTGCGTCTGCAGGATGGCGTGGGCTTCTGGATGGCCTCGACTCGCCAGATCCTGATGCTCGAGGACGGCCTGGCCATTCGCAGTGTCGGTTTCAACGACAATCTGGATGGCACTCGCTTCGACGGCGTGTCCCCGTTCAAGACCGGACTGCACCGTATTCCCGATGGCCTGCAAACCCGACGTCAGGTGGACTTTAACGACGGTTATCGAATGGGTGTCAGCGTGACCAGCCGTTTCAACAGGAAAGGCCTGGAGACCGTGCACATCCTCGACCGCGATGTGGAACTGCTGCGCGTGGACGAAGAGATCGCGATGGACGGCCTGGGCTTCACCGCGCAGAACCGCTACTGGGTCGACCCCACCGATGGTTTCATCATGGCCAGCGAGCAACACCTGACCCCCGAATTGCCCCTACGCATTGTTCAAGTGCGCCCGAATAAGCCGGTAGTGCAATGATTTTTCGCTCTTCCTGGCTGCTTTGCTGCAGCCTGCTCATGACTTTTGCCGCAAATGCTGACTCACTGGTCACGGTGCAGGGCGATGCCGCCAAGCCCGGGCGTTACTCGATTGTGGACGGCACACGCCTGCATGACGTGCTGCTGGAGGCTCAGGTGAGTCCCAAGGCTTATCTGCTCGGGGCCGCCTGGTTGCATACCCCTCTGCGTGATGCGCAAGAGCGTCTCAAGGTTGGTGTTCTTTTCGATCTGTCGACCTTGCACAGTAATGCGTTAGTAGGCGATCAGGCTGGATTGGCGGCACTTGCCGCACGTCTTCGCGACAAGGTGCAGGCCATGCCGGTGACCGGGCGCAAGGTCGCCCAACTTGACCCGGTGCAGGTTGAATTGAACCGCGTTAACAACCGTTTCCTGAATGACGGCGATGTACTGCTTTACCCACTTCGCCCAACCACGGTTCGGGTCGAAGGCGCGGTGCTGGGTGAGTGCGAATTGCCGTTCCAACCGTTACAAGCAGCGATCGAATATCTCAAGGCTTGCCCCCGCGATCCAAACGCTGACGCCGACTGGCTCTTCGTGATTCAGCCTGACGGCCGGGTATTCAAAGGCGGCGTGGCTCTATGGAACGAAACCACATCCGTACCTCCGGCTCCGGGAGCACGCATTTACGTGCCGGTGCACAACAGCAAACAAGGCGATCCCACGTCTGATCTGAATACCGAACTGGCTGCCTTCATTGCCACCCAGCCTTTGCTGGAGGTGAAGCCATGAAGTATCACTTGATCCCTTGCTTATTGCTGGGTTGCAGCACGTGGGCGGTGGCAGAGCCGCGCTATACCCAGAACGATTTCGGCGGTGTGGGCCTGCTGCAAACGCCTACTGCGCGCATGGCGCCTGCGGGTGAGTTGTCACTGAACGCTAACCGTACCGATCCTTACAGTCGTTATAGCGTGTCCTTTCAGCCGTTCGATTGGTTGGAGGGTTCGTTCCGCTACACCGCTATTACCAACCGCGATTATGGTTCGGAAGAGTTGAGTGGCAACCAAAGCTATAAGGACAAGGCGATCGACGCCAAAGTGCGTCTGCTCGAAGAGTCTCACTGGATACCGCAAGTGGCGCTGGGTGCGCGAGACATTGGCGGTACCGGCTTGTTCTCCAGCGAATATTTTGTCGGCAACAAACGCTTTGGCAATTTTGACCTGAGCCTGGGCCTGGCATGGGGTTACATCGGCAATCGTGGTGACATGGAGAATCCGTTGGGCTGGCTCGACGACAAGTTCGATGAACGTCCCACTACCAACAATAGTCAGGCGGGTGACTTTAACGGTAACCAGTACTTCCGCGGTTCGCCCTCCTTCTTCGGCGGCGTAACTTACCAAACGCCCTGGGACCCACTGTCTCTGAAGCTCGAATATGAAGGCAACGACTACCAGCACGAACCCCAGAACAACAACCAGGTCCAGGACTCGCCAATCAACCTCGGCTTCGTTTTCAAAGCCAACGACTGGATCGATCTGCACGCTGCCTGGGAACGCGGCAACACCGCGATGTTCGGCATCACCATGCACACCAACTTTGCCACCCGCAAGGCGCCGACCAAGAGCTTCGATCCCAAGCCCGAGCCTGTGTCCGACACCAAACCCATGGTCGCGCCGCAAGATGTGCAGTGGGCCGGTGTCGCCAAGCGCCTGCAAACCAACGCGGGCTACACGGTTTCGCGCATCACCCAGCGGGATTCCGAAGTCATTGTTTATGGCGAGCAAGGCCGTTATTTCCATACGCCGAAAGCCGTTGGCCGCGCTTCGCGCATTCTGGACAACAGCGTCAACGACGAAATCGACTGGTTCACCATGGTCGACACGCGCTACAGCCTGCCGGTCGAGGAAGTCAGCCTGCCTCGCGATACCTTCCGTGAAGTGGTGCAAGAGGATCGTCCGCTGGAAGACCTGCGTCGGGTGACCGAGATGAACGTCCCGGTACCGCATCAGGAAAAGACCCTGTTCGAGCAAAAGCCTGACCCGCTCAGCTATGGCTTGGGTCTGGGCTACAAGCAAAACGTCGGCGGCCCCGACGGGTTCCTGTTGTACCAGTTCAGTGCGGACTTGAATGGCGAGTATCGCTTCAAGCCTGATCTGTGGTGGAGCGGCACCCTGAGCGCGAACCTGGCGAACAACTTCGACAAGTTCAAGTACGACGCACCTAGCGGTCTGCCACGTGTGCGTACCGACCTGCGCCAGTACATGACGACTTCGGAAGTCACCATGCCGACCTTCCAGATGAACAAGGTCAAACAGCTGGATGAGGACCTTTACGGCATGCTGTACGGCGGCTATCTGGAATCGATGTTCGCCGGTGTCGGTGGCGAAGCGCTGTATCGTCCGATGGGCGAGCGCTGGGCCGTGGGTGTGGACATGAACTGGGTCAAGCAGCGTGACTTCGATCAGGGCTTTGGTCTGCGTGACTACGACACCATCACCGGCAATGCCACGCTTTACTATCGCAGTTCGTTCCAGGACATTCTCGGTGCGGTCAGCGTTGGACGTTATCTGGCCAAGGACTATGGGGTTACCCTGGACCTGTCCCGTGAATTCAACAATGGCGTGCGTTTCGGTGGCTGGATGACGGTGACCAATGCGACCAAGGAAGAGTACGGCGAAGGTAGCTTCGGCAAAGGCATTTACTTCTCGATTCCGTTCGACGAATTGATGGCCAGCTCCACCACCCGCCGTGCCAGCCTGGCGTGGACGCCGCTGACCCGTGACGGTGGTGCCGCACTGGCGCGCAGCTACTCGCTGTATTCCCTCACGGAGCGTCGCAACATCGACCTGTTCCACAACAACTTCTACAAGGTCACCGAATGAAGCAGCGAGTCCTGCAAGCCCTGCCCAAACTGGCGTTTTTCGTGATCTTGCTGGTGCTGTGTTTCGCCGGGATGCGCGGCGAGCCGGTGCCTCAGGTGTTCGAGAACCAGGACAAGCTGCATCACTGGGCAGGTTTCGCCTGCCTGACGGTGAGCGCCTATCTGGCGTTCCCCGGCACGCGGTTGATCTGGCTGTTGTTCTGGCCGTTGGTGGGCTCGGTGGTAATTGAGCTGGAACAGAGCTTCATGCCGCTGCGCAGCGCGTCATGGGGTGACATGGTGGCCAATGCCACCGGCGTGACGTGCGGTATGTTGGTGATTCTGGCGTGGCGCGGGTATCGGAACACCCAGCTCAAAAAGGCTTCCGAGCTGGCGTCGTGAAGCGCTAGCCGAGCTTCTGTAGGAGCGAGCTTGCTCCGGGCGGCGCTCCGACGATGTTCGTTCAGTTAACGTTGATGTTGTCTGATAGACCATCGCGAGCAAGCTCGCTCCTACAGGGGTTTTGTGTTCATCCCTTGGCAGCGCATCGGCTGTTGAAAAATAAACTCAACAAATCCCCTCCCCCGCCGACACCCTGTCAAAGCCTCACGGATTGAAAACGCCATGCGTAACAACCAGCCTATTACACAACGCGAACGAACCTTCCCCGCTCAGCAACGGTTGATTTCCACCACCGATGCCAAGGGCATGATCACCTACTGTAACGATGCTTTCGTTGAGATCAGTGGGTTTTCCCGAGAGGAATTGATTCGTGCGCCGCATAACCTGGTGCGTCACCCCGACGTGCCGGCAGCGGTGTTCGCGCACATGTGGGGCACGCTCAAGCAAGGCTTGCCCTGGATGGGCATTGTGAAGAACCGCTGCAAGAGCGGCGATCACTACTGGGTTAACGCCTATGTGACACCGATCTTCGAAGGCAATCAGGTGATCGGTTACGAGTCGGTGCGAGTCAAGCCCACCGCCGAGCAGATCCGCCGTGCCGAAGCGCTCTACCAGCGCATCAACCAGGGCAAGTCGGCTGTTCCCTCCTCGGATAAATGGTTGCCGATGCTGCAGGACTGGCTGCCGTTCATTCTGGTCAGCCAATTGAGCTTCATGATCGGTGCCTCGTTGAACTCCCACTGGGGGTTTGCCCTGGCTGCGGGGCTCTCGGTGCCACTGGGCCTGATGGGCCTCCAGTGGCAACAGCGAGGCCTCAAGCGTTTGCTGCGCCTGGCCGAGCAGACCACCTCCGATCCGTTGATCGCACAGATGTACACCGACAGTCGCGGCGCCCAGGCGCGTCTGGAAATGTCCATCCTCAGTCAGGAAGCACGCCTGAAAACCTGCCTGACGCGTCTGCAGGACACGGCCGAACACCTGACCGATCAGGCCCGACAGTCCGACGCCCTGGCGCACAACAGCTCCAGCGGCCTGGAACGTCAACGGGTCGAGACCGAGCAAGTGGCCACCGCGGTCAACCAGATGGCCGCGACCACCCAGGAAGTCGCCAGCCATGTGCAGCGTACCGCTGACGCCACCCAGGAAGCCAATCGCCTGACCGGTCGTGGTCGTGACATCGCCGGGGAAACCCGCGAAGCCATCCAGCGCCTGTCGGTGGTGGTCGGTGAAACCGGCGTGACCGTGACCCAACTGGCCAAGGACAGCAACGAAATCGGTGGCGTGGTCGACGTGATCAAAAGCATCGCCGACCAGACCAACCTGCTGGCCCTGAACGCCGCCATCGAAGCGGCCCGTGCCGGCGAGATGGGTCGTGGTTTTGCGGTGGTGGCCGACGAAGTCCGTCAGCTGGCGCAACGCACCAGCGAGTCCACCGGGCAGATTCACGCGCTGATCGCCAAGCTCCAGCACACCGCCGGCACCGCCGTGCAAACCATGGAAGCCGGGCATCGTCAGGCGGAAGAAGGCGTGGCGCGGGTACTGGAAGCGGACCAGGCGCTGGTGGGGATCAGCGAAGCGGTGGCCAACATCACCGACATGACCACCCAGATCGCTGCCGCGACTGAAGAGCAAAGTGCCGTGGCCGAAGAGATCAGCCGCAACATCAGCAACATTTCGGAACTGGCGGACCAGACCTCGGAACAGGCGCAGAACTCGGCGTTGCTGAGTGAAGAGCTGACCAAGACTGCCAATACCCAGTACTCGTTGGTGGAGCGGTTTAACCGCTGATTGTGGTTGATTCATAAAAAACCCGGACAGTAGAAGCTTCCGGGTTTTTATTGCCACTCTGAAAGTGATGTTGCCTGGCAGGTCGCATTCGCGAGCAAGCCCGCTCCCACATTCGACCGTATTTTTCTGTTAGAACCCGGTCAACTGTGGGAGCGGGCTTGCTCGCGAAGAGGCCCTCAAGGGCATTAAAAATCTCACTGAAGAAATGCAGCCACCTTCTGCGCCGCAGCCGCCAAATGCTGCTCATGGCTAAACCCCGAAGCCTTCAGCGGCTTCAAGTCATGATCCCCCGCCACCAGCCAGAACACCTCGATACCCGGCGATAGCGCATAACCCTCGACCGCCTCCCGGTTGCCCAACGCATCGCGTTCACCTTGCACGATCAAGGTCCGCGTCTTCAGCCCCGCCAAATGCTCAACCCGTGGCTTCTCCGGTTTGCCCACCGCATAGAACGGATAACCCAGGCACACCAGCCCATCCGCGCCCAACTCATCCGCCAGCAGACTGGCCATGCGCCCGCCCATGGACTTGCCGCCGATGGCCAGCGGCCCAGTGACATGGCGTCGCACCTGGGCATACACCTCACGCCAGCATTCCAGCAGTTTCGGCGCGGGGTTCGGCGGACGTCTACCGCCATCGAGGCGCCGTTGCGCCATGTAGGGAAACTCGAAGCGCAACACGTTGACGCCTTGAGCGGCGAGGCGTGCAGCCATGTCGCTCATCCAGTCGCTGTCCATCGGTGCGCCGGCGCCATGGGCGAGGATCAGCGTCGCCGCAGCCTTGCCAGCGGCGGCATTCCACAACCATCCATGATCCCGCACGCACTGCGCCCATTGATCCCCGTCAATACCGGCCTTGTGCCCTTTGTCCATGCTTGCCTCGCTTTTAGTCTGCCTATAACTCCGGCCGAAGGGTGCACTGCCTTGCGCTGCGCGCTCACTTCGGCTGAACCGTGGATGGGGAACCATGAACACTTCTATCAGTACCGCCTACAACTACAAGGTGGTCCGCCAATTCACCATTATGACGGTGGTGTGGGGCATCGTCGGCATGGGGCTCGGGGTTTTTCTCGCTGCCCAGTTGGTCTGGCCCGAACTCAACTTCAATCTGCCGTGGACCAGCTTCGGCCGTTTGCGCCCACTGCACACCAACGCGGTGATCTTCGCGTTCGGCGGCTGCGCGTTGTTTGCCAGTTCGTTCTATTCGGTGCAACGCACCTGCCAGACCCGGTTGTTTGCGCCGAAAATCGCCGCGTTCTGCTTCTGGGGCTGGCAGCTTGTGATTCTCCTGGCAGCCATCAGCCTGCCGCTGGGCTACACCAGCTCCAAGGAATACGCCGAGCTGGAATGGCCGATCGACATCCTGATCACCATTGTCTGGGTCGCCTACGCCATCGTGTTCTTCGGCACGATCATGCAGCGCAAGACCAAGCACATCTATGTCGGTAACTGGTTCTTCGGTGCGTTCATCGTCACCGTGGCGATCCTGCACATCGTCAACAACATGGAACTGCCGGTCAGCTTCACCAAGTCCTACTCGCTGTACTCCGGCGCCACCGATGCGATGGTGCAATGGTGGTACGGGCACAACGCCGTAGGCTTCTTCCTCACCGCCGGTTTCCTCGGAATGATGTATTACTTCGTGCCGAAACAGGCCGAACGTCCGGTGTACTCCTATCGTTTGTCCATCGTGCACTTCTGGGCGCTGATCACCCTTTACATCTGGGCCGGTCCGCACCACTTGCACTACACGGCGCTGCCGGACTGGGCGCAGTCGTTGGGCATGGTGATGTCGCTGATCCTGCTGGCGCCGAGCTGGGGCGGGATGATCAACGGCATGATGACCCTGTCCGGTGCCTGGCATAAGTTGCGCAGCGACCCCGTCCTGCGCTTCCTCGTGGTGTCGCTGGCGTTCTACGGCATGTCGACCTTCGAAGGGCCGATGATGGCGATCAAGACGGTCAACGCCCTCTCCCACTACACCGACTGGACCATCGGCCACGTACACGCAGGCGCCTTGGGCTGGGTGGCGATGATCTCCATCGGCGCGCTGTACCACATGATCCCGAAAGTCTTCGGACGCGAGCAGATGCACAGCATCGGCCTGATCAACGCGCACTTCTGGCTCGCCACCATCGGCACCGTTCTGTACATCGCCTCGATGTGGGTCAACGGCATCGCCCAGGGCCTGATGTGGCGTGCGGTGAACGAGGACGGCACGCTGACCTACTCCTTCGTCGAAACCCTGGTGGCCAGCCACCCAGGCTTCGTCGTGCGGCTGGTGGGTGGCGCGATCTTCCTCAGCGGCATGTTCCTGATGGCCTACAACACCTGGCGCACCGTGCGGGCCTCGCAGCCTGCCGAAGTCGCCGCTGCCGCGCAGATGGCCTGAGGAGTCCGCCATGAAACACGAAACTATCGAGAAAAACGTCGGCCTGTTGCTGCTGCTGATGATCCTGGCCGTGAGCATCGGCGGCCTGACCCAGATCGTCCCGCTGTTCTTCCAGGACGTGACCAACAAACCGGTGGAAGGCATGAAGCCCTACACCGCGCTGCAACTGGAAGGTCGCGATATCTATATCCGCGAAGGCTGTGTCGGCTGTCACTCGCAGATGATCCGTCCGTTCCGCGCCGAGACCGAACGCTACGGGCATTACTCGGTGGCCGGTGAAAGCGTGTGGGATCACCCGTTCCTGTGGGGCTCGAAACGCACCGGGCCGGACTTGGCGCGGGTCGGCGCGCGCTACTCCGATGACTGGCACCGCGCGCACTTGTACAACCCGCGCAACGTCGTGCCGGAGTCGAAGATGCCGGCGTACCCGTGGCTGGTGGCCAACCCGGTCGACAGCAGTCATACCGAAACCAAGATCAAGGCCATGCGTACCCTGGGCGTGCCGTACACCGACGAAGACATCACCGGCGCCGTCGCTTCACTCAAGGGCAAGAGCGAAATGGATGCATTGGTCGCCTACCTGCAAGTGCTCGGCACTGCCATCAAGAGCAAGAGGTGAGCCATGCCCCTGTCTTTTATAGAGATCGAATTGAGCACTGGGATGATCCGCGGCCTGGGCACCGTCGTGGTGTTCGTGGCCTTCGTCGGCCTGACACTGTGGGTATTCAACGGCAAGCGTAGCCCGGAATTCGCCGAAGCGCGCCTGCTGCCGTTCGCCGACGAGCCACAACCCGACATCACTGACGAATCAGCAACAAGGAGTACCCGGCCATGACCACCTTCTGGAGTACGTGGATCTGCGTACTGACCATCGGCAGCCTGATCGGCCTGACCTGGTTGCTGCTCAGCACCCGCAAGGGCGAAACCAAGGGCAGTGTCGACCAGACCATGGGCCACAGCTTCGACGGTATTGAGGAGTACGACAATCCGTTACCGCAATGGTGGTTCATGCTGTTCGTTGGCACCCTGGTGTTTGCCGTCGGCTATCTGATCCTCTATCCGGGCCTGGGCAACTGGAAAGGCATCCTCCCCGGCTACGAAAACGGCTGGACCGGGGTGCACGAATGGGAAAAGGAAATGGCCAAGGCGGACACGAAGTTCGGGCCGATCTTCGCCAAATTCGCGGCAATGCCCGTGGAAGAAGTGGCCAAGGACCCGCAGGCTCTGAAAATGGGCGGCCGCCTGTTTGCCTCCAACTGCTCGGTGTGCCACGGCTCGGACGCCAAGGGTGCATTCGGCTTTCCCAACCTGACCGACAGCGACTGGCGCTGGGGTGGCAACCCGGAAACCATCAAGACCACCGTCATGGGCGGCCGGATGGCGATGATGCCGGCCTGGGGTGAAGTCCTGGGGGAGGACGGTGTGAAAAACGTCGCTGCGTATGTGCGCCATGGCCTGGCCAAGCTGCCATTGCCTACCGACAGCAAAGCCGACCTGCAAGCCGGACAGCAAGCCTTCAGCACCACCTGCGTCGCCTGTCACGGAGCTGACGGCCAGGGCACTGAAGCCATGGGCGCACCGAACCTGATCCACCCGGCCGGCTTCATTTACGGTACAAGCCTGACGCAGCTTGAACAGACGATTCGGCATGGTCGCCAAGGCCATATGCCGGCGCAGAACGAACTGCTGGGCAACGATAAGGTGCAGTTGCTGGCTGCGTATGTGTACAGCCTGTCTCACGGTTTGAATACCGAGCGCCTGCAGGCTGAAGACAACCGCAAATAAATTCCGACCGCTCTGCTGCCGCATTCTCACGGATGCGGCAGTTCCCTGCCCCTTTGCGACCCATTGTCGCACCCTCGCACAGACTTTCTTTCGGAACCCCGGATTCGAGTCTAAGCTTCCCCCGATGCGGACTGGCCGGTGCCGGTTCCAGGTCGACCCTGAACGATGTGTTCGACGAATCTGCCCGATGACAGGCCGCAAAGGCTGGTAGATACCGGCTGTCGCGCCAGTTGCCTTCGGTCAGCCAAACGTTGCGTTTGAACACACCGCGTTACATCCGACCTGACCCCCTCGCCTGATCAGTCCGCCGGGACGTTTTGCCCACGGGCAATTTTGTCCCTACGCGGCGCATGGAAAGGCCGCAGAATCAGCTTTTGAAAGCATTGACCCAGGTCATGGCGCGTTGCAATGACCCCCTGCTTTCTCCATACTTGCGGCCGATTTTTAATCCTAATAAAACACCCAAACCGTGGAACCTTAGAATGAGCACAGCAATCAGTCCGACTGCTTATAACTATAAGGTAGTCCGCCAGTTCGCCATCATGACGGTGGTCTGGGGGATCCTTGGCATGGGGCTTGGTGTCTTCATCGCCTCGCAACTGGTCTGGCCGGAGTTGAACTTCGGTCTGGCATGGACGAGCTTTGGACGCCTGCGCCCGTTGCACACCAACCTGGTGATTTTCGCCTTCGGTGGATGTGCACTGTTTGCCACTTCTTATTACGTCGTGCAGCGAACCTGCCAAACGCGACTGATTTCCGACAGCCTCGCCGCCTTCACCTTCTGGGGATGGCAAGCGGTGATCGTCGGCGCGATCATTACCTTGCCGATGGGTTTCACCACCACCAAGGAATACGCGGAACTGGAATGGCCCCTGGCTATTCTGCTGGCCATTGTCTGGGTCACCTACGGTCTGGTGTTCTTCGGCACCATCGTCAAGCGCAAGACCAAGCACATCTATGTGGGTAACTGGTTCTACGGCGCGTTCATCGTCGTGACCGCGATGCTGCACATCGTCAACCACATGTCGCTGCCGGTCAGCCTGTTCAAGTCCTACTCGGCCTACTCGGGCGCGACGGACGCGATGATCCAGTGGTGGTACGGCCACAACGCCGTGGGCTTCTTCCTGACCACCGGCTTCCTGGGCATGATGTACTACTTCGTGCCGAAACAGGCCGAACGTCCGATCTACTCCTATCGCCTGTCGATCGTGCACTTCTGGGCGCTGATCACCCTGTACATCTGGGCCGGTCCGCACCACCTGCACTACACCGCACTGCCGGACTGGGCTCAGTCCCTGGGTATGGCAATGTCGATCATCCTGCTGGCGCCAAGCTGGGGCGGCATGATCAACGGCATGATGACCCTGTCGGGCGCCTGGCATAAGCTGCGCACCGACCCGATCCTGCGCTTCCTGGTCGTCTCCCTGGCGTTCTACGGCATGTCGACCTTCGAAGGCCCGATGATGGCCATCAAGACCGTCAACTCCCTGTCGCACTACACCGACTGGACCATCGGCCACGTACACGCCGGCGCTCTGGGCTGGGTTGCGATGATCTCGATCGGCGCCATCTACCACATGATCCCGAAACTGTTCGGTCGTGCGCAGATGCACAGCACCGGCCTGATCAACACCCACTTCTGGCTCGCGACCATCGGTACCGTGCTCTACATCGCCTCGATGTGGGTCAACGGCATCACCCAGGGCCTGATGTGGCGTGCAATCAACGATGACGGCACCCTCACCTACTCGTTCGTCGAAGCGCTGCAAGCCAGCCACCCGGGCTTCATCGTCCGAGCCCTGGGCGGTGCGTTCTTCGCCACCGGCATGTTGTTCATGGCCTACAACGTATTCCGTACCGTACGCGCCTCGAACCCGGCTGAAGCCAAAGCCGCCGAACAGATTGCCGTAGTTGGAGCTCACTGATGAAGCATGAAGCAGTCGAGAAGAATATTGGCCTGCTGGCCTTCTTCATGGTCATCGCCGTCAGCATCGGCGGCCTGACCCAGATCGTTCCGCTGTTTTTCCAGGATGTCACCAACAAGCCGGTCGAGGGCATGAAGCCCCGCACCGCCCTTGAACTGGAAGGCCGGGACGTTTATATCGCCAACGGTTGTGTCGGCTGCCACTCGCAGATGATCCGCCCGTTCCGTGCTGAAACCGAACGCTATGGCCACTACTCGGTCGCCGGTGAAAGCGTCTGGGACCACCCGTTCCTGTGGGGTTCCAAGCGTACCGGTCCGGACCTGGCCCGCGTCGGCGGTCGTTACTCCGATGACTGGCAGCGTGCGCACTTGTACAACCCGCGCAACGTGGTGCCTGAGTCGAAAATGCCGGCCTACCCGTTCCTCGTGGAAAACAAGCTCGACGGCAAAGACACCGCCAAGAAAATGGAAGTCTTGCGCACGCTCGGCGTCCCTTACACCGACGAAGACATCGCCGGCGCCAAGGATGCTGTGAAGGGCAAAACCGAAATGGACGCGCTGGTGGCCTATCTGCAAGGCCTGGGCACCATCATCAAAAGCAAACGGTGATCTAAATGGATATCGGGATGATTCGTGGCCTGGGCACCGTCGTTGTGATGGTGGCCTTCATCGGTCTGGCGCTGTGGGTATTCAGCCCCAAGCGCAAGTCTGAGTTTGAAGACGCGACCTTGCTGCCTTTTGCGGATGATCCCGAAGCCATCAAGCACGTCGAGCAAGCTTCTAGGAGTAACAAAGAATGACTACATTCTGGAGTCTGTACGTCACAGTCCTCAGTCTCGGTACGATCTTTTCCCTGACCTGGCTGCTGCTGTCGACCCGCAAGGGCCAGCGCACCGAACAGACAGACGAGACCGTCGGGCACTCCTTCGATGGCATCGAGGAGTACGACAACCCGCTGCCGAAATGGTGGTTCATGCTGTTCGTGGGCACCATCATCTTCGCACTGGGCTACCTGGTTCTGTATCCGGGCCTGGGTAACTGGAAAGGCCTGCTGCCGGGTTATGGCTACCTCGACAACGAGAAGCAGACCCCGTTCGCCAACGGCCAGACCGGCTGGACCGGCGTTCACGAGTGGGAAAAGGAAATGGCCAGGTCGGACGCCAAGTTCGGTCCGATCTTCGCCAAGTTCGCGGCCATGCCGATCGAAGAAGTGGCCAAGGACCCGCAAGCCCTGAAGATGGGTGGCCGCCTGTTCGCCTCCAACTGCTCGGTTTGCCACGGTTCCGACGCCAAGGGCGCCTACGGCTTCCCTAACCTGACCGACGCCGACTGGCGCTGGGGCGGCGACGCACAAGCCATCAAGACCACCATCATGGGCGGCCGTCACGCGGTGATGCCTGCGTGGGCTGAAGTGATCGGCGAGCAAGGCGTGGCCGACGTGGCCGCGTTTGTCCTGACCAACCTCGATGGCCGCAAGCTGCCGGAAGGCGCCAAGGCCGACCCGGTTGCCGGGCAGAAACTGTTCGCCACCAACTGCGTGGCGTGCCACGGCCCGGAAGGCAAGGGTACGCCAGCGATGGGCGCACCTGACCTGACTCACCCGGCAGCGTTCATCTACGGCTCGAGCTTCGCTCAACTGCAGCAGACCATCCGTTACGGCCGTCAGGGCCAGATGCCTGCGCAAGAGGCAATGCAGGGTAACGACAAGGTTCACCTGCTGGCCGCTTACGTCTACAGCCTGTCTCACGGTGAGAAGGCAGCGGACGCCGAGTAAGGCAAACGCTTGAAGCAACAAAAAACGGCCCCGCCAATGTGAATTGGCGGGGCCGTTTTGTTCTTGATGCCTATTTCATGACCGGTATCGTCTGGACGACCTTGCGACTTGGCCAGTTATTGCCTCTAACAACGCTAATGGCGAGCGACTGCTTATCATCGGAAAAGCTGGCAATAAGATACGTTTGCTGAGAAGCCGAACCGCTAAGAAATACGGGCACATAACCAAAACGCTCAGATTTTCCCCAATCGAACCAGCTGCCGGCCCCCCAGTGGTCGTGTCCACCAAAAATCGCCGTCACCCGGTACGTTTCGATCATCTGCTGAAACCTGGCGATCTGCTCACTCGTTCCTTTCCAGTCATACACCTTGTGCATATTAAGAATAATGATCTTGCCCTGCTGGCGGGCACTTCTTAAATCCCGCTCAAGCCAATCGAGTGCAGGCGTGATCTCAAAAGCGGTCGGTCCCAGTGGATTTCCGGACGAAAACTCCACAGCGTAGGTCGGTTCGTTATGCAACTGCACCATATGCACATCACCGAAGTTCTTCGAATAGGCAAGACTGCCATAATAAATCTTCCCCAGACCTGAGCTTCTAATTCCAAGATCCATTGAATCGGCCTTCCCCCAATAACGTTCCTTGAGTTCAACGATACTGCCCGCGGCGCAATTATTCAGAAAACAGTCGTCAACGTTATTCGCGTAATCATGATTACCCAGCCCATAATCATAAATACCTTCAAGTTTCCTCTCGAATACCTCTTTCATATACGAGCGTTCACTACCATGACCGAACGCCGTGATATCGCCATTGATCATCACGGGTATACGGGATGCACCGCCATTGCGCCTCCTGAAATCTGCAATGTCGGAATATTGCAACTCTACCAACTCCTTCGCACGCGCATCGTTGCCTGGAAGTCCTTCATCGGTGAGATCGCTCCAGGGGTACTGCGGATCCGAGACCAGAACCAGATGCTTCGGTGTTTCGGTTGCTGCAACGGCAAGGAGCAGGGGACATAGCAACGAGAATGCAGTCGCCACCAGCAGACCATATTTTCCATGTAAGTTCATAAAAATCCATTTCATCAATAATTAATAGTTACTCCGCAGTAGCGGCGTCCCGCCAGACACTAATCAACCACACAAATAAACCAAACAACAAAACCAATAGAGCAAATTTCCAGTCAATCGCGGAAACATGTCTTATCAACTAAACATCAACGCCAGATTGCTTCGGCAAAAACCGTCACATACACTCACCTATTTCGACAACCCCCGAACTGTAAGACAACCAACTTCAACAAAACGGAAATGGACTTCCATGAGCATTTCAAATAGCTGCAAACTACTTTTCTTACTGGTATTGACCGGTGTTCCCGTCATGTACTCGATGGCCAGCCAATCCCAGCCACAACACCTGGTGTTTGCTGCGGAACCTAAGTATCCCTCCAGTGAAAAATCCGATAACAAAGAACACGAATCCGCAGCCGACAAGGAAGCGCGATCAAAATGGCTGATCAACGCCCAGTACAGCAGCATCGCCGACTTCAGGAACCAACTTGGGGGAGCTGCCACCGTCCCGGTGATGATCAACGGCAACCTGACCGCTTCCGGGCATCCCGGAGAACGCGCCTACGTCCATTCGGTACTGCAAGACAAACTCAACAACCTTTACGACTTTGGCCTGGGCAATCACGACTATGACTTCAATGTCGCAGCTTGCCCCGATTGCGCCGCCGGGAGCGTCGAAGACCTGAAGAATCGCTACTGGGGCAAAGTCGCCACCATGGACCTTTCCGCCAGGGCATCTGTTTTCACGAAGACCTGGTACGGCAGCCTGGCGTATTCCAGGGACTACGGCGATGTTCACCTGGTCCAACTGCACAACGAGCCCACGTACTCCGTCAACTTTTCCACTCAGTCGCTTTTCAATACGACCGCCTACGAGATCAGCGCCTCACTGGACTGGCTGGAGCGCGACCTGCAACGTGCTCGTGCCCAGGGCAAAATCATTCTGCTGAACTTGCATCAGCCGTTTAACTGGCCGGTCCAGGAGCGCGAAATCATGAGGTTTTCCCGGATGCTCGAGGACTATCGCGTGACCGCGGTGTTTTCCGCCGATGCAAACAGGCAGAACGGAAGGTACCCGGCCAGCAACTACATCTATGGTGATACGCCACTCTTCATGAGTGGCTCGGCGACCAGGCAAAGCTGGTTGTCGGCCAGTTTTTCCCCCGACAGAAAGCACCTCACCGTCAACGTCATCGCCGGCAATGACTGGCGCAATCCGGTTGCCAGCCATACCGTTCCGGTTAAATAAAACCGCCGCGACGCCATCGGAGGACCTGATGGCGTCGATGCCCGACAACCGGGCAGCTATACTGCGGATGTCAATTGACCTGCATCATGTTTTGTTACATTCGCTACACCATCCGCGGCTTTCTCCCAACGCGACCAAAGGTCGCACCCGCAGGCTAGAGCGACAGGCGTATCATTGCGCCACTGCAACACCCCTTTTTGACCGCGGTCGGCACGTACTGACCGAGGCATTTTTCCACTGCCGTGGGATGCAATGATGAGCAACCAGATTCCGGTACACGACGTCACTCCACCCACCAAGAACGCGAACAACAGCGTCGACCTCTACGCCTCCAGGGAAAAAATCTACACCCGCGCCTTCACCGGCCTGTTTCGCAACCTGCGGATGACCGGCGGAGCCCTGTTGTTCCTGCTGTATTTCGGCACGGTGTGGCTGGACTGGGGCGGTCATCAGGCCGTGTGGTGGAACCTGCCGGAGCGCAAGTTCTTCATTTTCGGCGCCACCTTCTGGCCTCAGGATTTCATTCTGCTGTCCGGCATGTTGATCATTGCCGCCTTCGGCCTGTTCTTCATCACCGTGTACGCCGGACGGGTCTGGTGCGGCTATACCTGCCCGCAAAGTGTCTGGACCTGGATTTTCATGTGGTGCGAAAAAGTCACCGAAGGTGACCGCAACCAACGCATCAAGCTCGACAAGGCGCCGATGAGCGCCAACAAGTTCGTGCGCAAGTTCAGCAAACACAGCCTGTGGCTGTTGATCGGCTTCGTTACCGGCATGACCTTCGTCGGCTACTTCTCGCCGATCCGCGAGCTGGTATTCGAATTTTTCACCGGCCAGGCGGATGGCTGGTCGTACTTCTGGGTCGGTTTCTTCACCCTCGCCACTTACGGCAACGCCGGCTGGTTGCGCGAACAGGTGTGCATCTACATGTGCCCGTACGCACGCTTCCAGAGCGTGATGTTCGACAAGGACACCCTGATCGTTTCCTACGATCCGCGCCGTGGCGAAGGCCGTGGACCGCGTAAAAAAGGTATCGACTACAAGGCCCAGGGCCTGGGTAACTGCATCGACTGCACCATGTGCGTCCAGGTCTGCCCGACGGGCATCGACATCCGCGACGGCCTGCAAATCGAATGCATCGGTTGCGCCGCCTGCATCGATGCCTGCGACGCCATCATGGACAAGATGGACTACCCGCGCGGACTGATCAGCTACACCACCGAGCACAACCTGTCCGGACAGAAAACCCATAAACTGCGCCCGCGCCTGATTGGCTATGCCATTGTGCTGCTGGCGATGATCAGCCTGCTGGTGACGGCATTCTTCATGCGTGCGCTGGTGGGTTTCGATGTCAGCAAGGACCGCGTGCTGTACCGCGAGAACGCCGAAGGCCGGATCGAAAACGTCTACAGCCTGAAAATCATGAACAAGGATCAGCGCGACCATACCTACCTGCTCGAAGCATCCGGCCTGCCGGATCTCAAATTGCAGGGTCGACGCGAGATCAAGGTCGCGGCCGGCGAGATCGTCAGCCAGCCTGCCGAGCTGTCCGTTGCACCGGAAAAACTGCCGTCGAGCACCAACGAGGTGAAATTCATCCTCAAGGACGCCGATGACGACAGCGTCCACATTGAAGCCAAGAGCCGGTTCATCGGCCCACAGAATCGTTGAGAGAACTGAACATGCCCGCAGCAAATGCCGCAAGCCCCTGGTACAAGCACCTCTGGCCGTGGATCATCATCGGGATCCTGGCCTGCTCGGTGGCCCTGACCTTGTCAATGGTGACCATCGCGGTGAACAACCCGGACAACCTGGTCAACGACAACTACTACGAGGCCGGCAAAGGCATCAACCGCTCCCTCGACCGTGAGCTGCTGGCCCAGACCCTGAAAATGCGCGCCAGCGTTCATCTCGACGGCATGACTGGCGAAGTTGACCTGCGCCTGAGCGGCGACAGCCAGCCCAAGACCCTGGAGCTGAACCTGATCTCGCCGACCCAGCCGGAAAAGGATCGCAAGATCACCCTGACCCGCAGCGAAACCGAACAGGGCCGCTACATCGGCCAGTTGAGCGACAAGATCGAAGGCCGGCGTTTTGTCGAGTTGCTTGGCACTCAGGACGAGCACATCTGGCGCATGTTCGAAGAGGAACCGGTCAGCCATGACAAGGATCTGTTGCTGGGTGACGAACCGCTGCAAGGTGCTGAAGACCTGAAGAAGTAAAAAGCCTGCGCTTCGCGCTTCGCGAGCAAGCCCGCTCCCACAGTTGATCCCTGTGGGAGCGGGCTTGCTCGCGAAGAGGCCCTACCTGACGACAGAGTTCCAGCGGCATTAATGAAAACCTCATGACCACCCCACTCCCCTGCTACCACTGCGCCCTGCCCGTCCCGGCCGGCAGCCGCTTCACCGCTGCGGTCCTGGGACAAACCCGCGAATTCTGCTGCCCGGGTTGCCAGGCCGTGGCCGAGGCCATTGTCGCCGGTGGCCTGGAAAGCTATTACCAGCACCGCAGCGAAGCCTCGGCCAACCCTGAAGCGCTGCCGGTGCAACTGGTGGATGAACTGGCGCTGTACGACCGCGCCGATGTGCAGCAGCCCTTTGTCCGCCACGATGGCGAACTGGCCGAAACCACGCTGCTGATGGAAGGCATCAGCTGCGCGGCCTGCGGCTGGCTGATCGAAAAACACCTGCGCACGATGCCGGCGGTAGCCGAAGCGCGCCTGAACCTGTCCAACCATCGCCTGCACGTACGCTGGGCCGATGGGCAGTTGCCGCTGAGCCAGGTCCTCAGCGAATTGCGTCACATCGGGTACGCCGCGCACCCGTATCAGGCCGACCGGGCCAGCGAACAACTGGCCAGCGAAAACCGCCTGGCCCTGCGCCAGCTCGGCGTGGCCGGTCTGCTGTGGTTCCAGGCGATGATGGCAACCATGGCCACCTGGCCTGAATTCAACATCGACCTCAGCCCCGAACTGCACACCATCCTGCGCTGGGTCGCGCTGTTCCTCACCACCCCGATTGTGTTCTACAGCTGCGCGCCGTTCTTCAAAGGCGCCATGCGCGATCTGCGCACCCGCCACCTGACCATGGACGTTTCGGTGTCGCTGGCCATCGGCAGCGCCTACATCGCCGGGATCTGGACGTCCATCACCGGGGTCGGCGAGCTGTATTTCGATGCCGTCGGCATGTTTGCCCTGTTCCTGCTGGCCGGGCGTTATCTGGAACGCCGCGCCCGCGAGCGCACCGCCGCCGCCACCGCGCAGCTTGTGAATCTATTGCCCGCCTCGTGCCTGCGATTGACAGCCGACGGCCAGAGCGAACGCATTCTGCTCAGTGAACTGCGTGTCGGCGATCAGGTGCTGGTTCATCCGGGCGCCATTCTCCCGGCTGACGGCAAGATCCTCGACGGCCAGTCGAGTGTCGACGAGTCGCTGCTGACCGGCGAATACCTGCCGCAACCACGCACCCCCGGCGACGCAGTCACCGCCGGCACAATGAACGTCGAAGGCGCACTGACCGTCGAGGTCCAGGCCCTGGGCCAGGACACTCGCCTCTCGGCCATCGTTCGCCTGCTCGATCGCGCCCAGGCCGAAAAACCGCGCCTGGCGGAAATCGCCGACCGCGCCGCGCAATGGTTCCTGCTGTTGTCGCTGATCGCCGCCGCCGCGATTGGCCTGTTGTGGTGGCAGTTGGATGCCTCGCGAGCCTTCTGGATCGTGCTGGCGATGCTGGTGGCGACCTGCCCGTGCGCCTTGTCGCTGGCGACGCCGACCGCCCTCACCGCCGCCACCGGCACACTGCACAAACTCGGTCTGTTGCTGACCCGCGGCCATGTGCTGGAAGGCCTGAACCAGATCGACACGGTAATTTTCGACAAGACCGGCACCCTCACCGAAGGACGCCTGGCGCTGCGCTCGATCCGCCCCCTCGGCGCGCTCGACAGCGATCAATGCCTGAGCCTTGCCGCCGCCCTGGAAAACCGCTCCGAACATCCGATCGCCCGCGCTTTCGGTCGTGCGCCGACGGCTGCCGAAGAAGTCCACAGCACACCGGGTCTTGGCCTGGAGGGGCTGGTTGATGGGCGGCGTCTGCGTATCGGCCAACCGGGTTTTGTCTGCGAACTCAGCGGCGCCATGGTGCCATCGATGCCCGAAGAACCCGGCCAATGGCTGCTACTGGGCGACAGCGAGAGGCCGCTGGCCTGGCTCGTCCTCGATGATCGCTTGCGTGCCGATGCGCCCGCGCTGCTCGCCGCGTGCAAGGCCCGTGGCTGGCGCACGCTGCTGCTGTCCGGCGACAGCTCGCCGATGGTCGCCAGCGTGGCGGCGGAACTGGGTATCGATGAAGCCCGCGGCGGCTTGCGTCCGGACGATAAACTGCAGGTCCTGCAACAACTGCACAAGGAAGGTCGCAAGGTGTTGATGCTGGGCGACGGGGTCAATGACGTGCCGGTGCTGGCGGCTGCGGATATCAGCGTCGCCATGGGCTCGGCCACCGACCTGGCGAAAACCAGTGCCGACGCCGTGCTGCTGTCCAACCGCCTCGACGCGCTGGTGCAAGCCTTCAGCCTGGCGCGGCGCACCCGTCGGGTCATTATCGAGAACCTTCTGTGGGCCGGGTTGTACAATGGCCTCATGTTGCCCTTCGCCGCCCTCGGCTGGATCACTCCGGTATGGGCGGCGGTGGGCATGTCGATCAGTTCGTTGACCGTGGTGCTGAACGCGCTGCGCCTGACTCGCATGCCGAGCGCGCCCGCCCCCGGCACCACGCCAGAAACCCGCCCGCTGCCGGCCTGAGCCGCGCGGGCATGGAGTCCAGATGCCAGCTCTTTACGTGATGATTCCCGCTGCGTTGCTGATCGTGGCCATCGCCGTCTATATCTTCTTCTGGGCGGTGGACAGCGGTCAGTACGACGACCTTGACGGCCCGGCCCACAGCATCCTGTTCGACGACCAGGACCCGAACCACACCGCCGCCGTCGACGAGGCCAGCGGCCAACCGGCCAAAACGGACGACAAGGCCCCGCCCCATGCTTGAATTGACGCCACTGCTGGTGTCTGCGGTGATCCTCGGCTTGCTCGGCGGCGGCCATTGCCTGGGCATGTGCGGCGGCTTGATGGGTGCGCTGACCCTGGCGATTCCCAAGGAGCAACGCAGCCGCCGCTTTCGTCTGCTGCTGGCCTATAACCTGGGCCGGATTCTGAGCTATGCCTGTGCCGGACTGCTGATCGGCCTGGCCGGATGGGCCGTGGCCAGCAGCCCGGCGGCGATGTTCCTGCGCATCCTCGCCGGCTTGCTGCTGATTGCCATGGGCCTGTACCTGGCCGGCTGGTGGAGCGGCCTGACCCGTATCGAAAGCCTCGGTCGAGGTCTGTGGCGGCATATCCAGCCAGTCGCCAACCGGTTACTGCCGGTGTCGAACGTTCCGCGTGCGCTGTTGTTGGGCGCGCTCTGGGGCTGGCTGCCGTGCGGCCTGGTCTACAGCACCTTGTTATGGTCGGCCAGCCAGGGCAACGCGCTGGACAGCGCATTGTTGATGCTCGCGTTCGGGCTCGGCACCTGGCCGGTGCTGCTGGCGACAGGCCTTGCCGCCGAGCGCATCACCGCACTGTTGCGCAAGCGCAGCGTGCGGATGGCGGGCGGGATGCTGGTGATGCTGTTTGGTATCTGGACACTGCCGGGACCGCATCAGCACTGGATGATGGGTCACTAGATCGGCGGCGCGCGCCCTTCGCGAGCAAGCCCGCTCCCACATCTGAAATGCGTTTCCCTGTGGGAGCGGGCTTGCTCGCGAAGAGGCCGGCACAGAAACCACAATTCTTGACCCTTGATGCAAATCAAGATCCCCCACCCCGCCCTCGCATAAAGTGGCTGACACTGCCAGCCTATCCGGGGGAATGCCCGCATGATGCTCGACGCCATTCGTTGGGACACCGATCTGATCCGCCGTTATGACCTGGCGGGACCACGCTACACCTCATACCCGACCGCCGTGCAATTCAACAGCCAGGTCGGCACCTTCGACCTGTTTCATGCCCTGCGCGACAGCCGCAAGGCCCAACGGCCGTTGTCGCTGTACGTGCATGTGCCGTTCTGCGCGAACATTTGCTATTACTGCGCCTGCAACAAGGTCATCACCAAGGATCGCGGGCGGGCGCAGCCGTACTTGCAGCGCCTGGAACAGGAAATCCAGTTGATCGCCTGCCACCTCGACCCCACGCAGAAAGTCGAGCAACTGCACTTCGGTGGCGGCACGCCGACCTTTCTCAGCCACGACGAACTGCGCCAGTTGATGGCGCATTTGCGCAAACACTTCAATTTGCTGGACGACGACTCCGGCGACTACGGTATCGAGATCGACCCGCGCGAGGCCGACTGGTCGACCATGGGTCTGCTGCGCGAACTGGGTTTCAATCGGGTCAGCATCGGCCTGCAAGACCTCGACCCGGCCGTGCAACGTGCAGTCAATCGCCTGCAAAGCCTGGAAGAAACCCGCGCGGTGATCGATGCCGCCCGCACCTTGCAGTTTCGCTCGATCAATATCGACCTGATCTACGGCCTGCCGAGACAGACACCGGAGAATTTCGCCCGCACCGTGGAAGAGGTCATCCGCCTGCAACCGGACAGACTATCGGTGTTCAACTACGCCCACCTGCCAGAACGCTTCATGCCGCAGCGGCGCATCAACAGCGATGAACTGCCGACACCGGCGCAGAAACTGGAAATGCTGCAGCGCACCATCGAGCAACTGATCGGCGCCGGTTACCGCTACATCGGCATGGACCACTTCGCCCTGCCCGACGATGAACTGGCGATTGCCCAGGAAGAATCGACCCTGCAACGCAATTTCCAGGGCTACACCACCCACGGTCATTGCGATCTGATCGGCCTCGGCGTGTCGGCGATCAGCCAGATCGGCGACCTGTACTGCCAGAACAGCAGCGACCTGAACCAGTACCAGAACGCACTCGCATCCATGCAACTGGCCACCAGCCGCGGCCTGCTGTGCAATGCCGATGACCGGCTGCGGCGTGCGGTCATCCAGCAATTGATCTGCAATTTCAGTCTCGAATACGCTGACATCGAGCAGGCCTTCAACATCGATTTCCAAGGCTACTTCGGCGAACTCTGGCCTCAACTGCAGGACATGGCCAAAGACGGGCTGATCGAACTCGATCGCGACAGGATCACCATCCTGCCCGCAGGGCGACTGTTGGTGCGCTCAGTGTGCATGGTGTTCGACGCGTACCTGGAACAACACAGTCGCCAGCGATTTTCACGGGTAATCTAATTCTGCAAGCTAGCGCCCCAGACTGGCCTCGATATCCTATGGTGAGTTACCCTTACGTCTTATGTGTGAATTCCCACAAGGATTGAAGAAATGTCCGAGCCAGTAAAACTGCGCGCTCATAATCAAGCCCATTGCAAGGATTGCAGCCTGGCCCCTCTTTGCCTGCCACTTTCGCTGAATCTGGAAGACATGGATGCGCTGGACGAAATCGTCAAACGTGGCCGACCGCTGAAAAAAGGCGAATTTCTGTTCCGTCAGGGCGATACCTTCAATTCTGTCTACGCGGTCCGTTCTGGCGCCCTCAAGACCTTCAGCCTGAGCGACACCGGTGAAGAACAGCTCACCGGCTTCCACCTGCCCAGCGAACTGGTCGGTCTGTCGGGCATGGACACTGAAAAGCACCCTGTGTCGGCACAAGCCCTGGAAACCACCTCGGTGTGTGAAATTCCTTTCGAACGTCTCGACGAACTGGCCCTGCAATTGCCGCAGTTGCGCCGTCAGCTGATGCGGGTGATGAGTCGCGAAATCCGTGACGACCAGCAGATGATGCTGCTGTTGTCGAAAAAGACCGCCGACGAACGCATCGCCACCTTCCTGGTCAACCTTTCGGCACGTTTCCGCGCCCGGGGTTTTTCCGCCAATCAGTTCCGCCTGAGCATGTCGCGTAACGAAATCGGCAACTACCTGGGCCTGGCGGTGGAAACCGTGTCCCGCGTCTTTACCCGCTTCCAGCAAAACGAGCTGATTGCGGCAGAAGGCAAGGAAATCCGGATTATCGACCCGATCCAGCTGTGCGCCCTGGCCGGTGGCTCACTGGAAGGCTGAAACAAAACGTTGCGGCTGAGCGAAACGGTTCAGCCGCCGTTATACTGCGTCGTTTGCAGCCCTGCCAGGACACCACGACGATGGTCTTCGACTCCTTCGACATCAAATCCCTCATCCGCCCTGTCATCGACTTCCCGAAACCGGGCGTGATCTTTCGCGATATCACCCCGCTGTTCCAGTCGCCCACGGCCCTGCGCCTGGTGATGGACAGCTTCGCCCACCGTTATGTCGAGGCTGACTTCACCCACATCGGCGCGATGGACGCCCGTGGCTTCCTGATCGGTTCGGTACTGGCCTATCAGTTGAACAAGCCGCTGGTGCTGTTCCGCAAGCAAGGCAAGCTGCCAGCCGACGTGCTGGCCGAGGGCTATGCGACCGAATACGGCGAAGCCTTCCTGGAAGTGCACGCCGACAGCCTGTGCGAGGGGGATTCGGTGGTGATGTTCGATGACCTGATCGCCACCGGCGGCACCCTGATTGCCGCCGCCAACCTGATCCGCCGCATGGGCGCCCGGGTGCATGAAGCGGCGGCGATCATCGATCTGCCGGAGCTGGGTGGCTCGCAGCGCCTGGAAGACATGGGCATTCCTACGTTCTGCCTGACGCAGTTTGCGTTGACTGATAAATAATCTGGCGCCTGTACTGACGCCTTCGCGAGCAAGCCCGCTCCCACAGTGAATTGCATTCTTCCTGACAGTACGCGGTCAAGTGTGGGAGCGGGCTTGCTCGCGAATGGCGTCAGCCGCCACACCGCCGATTACAGCCCCATCTGCTTGCTGATGATCTCGTTCATCACTTCCCGCGTCCCGCCGCCAATCGACAGGATCCGGTTATCGCGGTACAGCCGCTCCACCAGACTCTCGCGCATGTAACCCAGCCCACCGAGTATCTGCACCGCATCGTTCACGATCCGGTCCGCAGTATCCGTCGCAAAATTCTTGGCCATGGAAATCTCCTTGATCACACTCTGCCCCGCTGCCATTTTCGCGGCCTGGCGGTATGTGAACTCCCGGGACACCTCCAGCGCGGTCGCCATCTCGGCGAGGCGATGCTTGATCACCTGAAACTTGCCGATCGGTTTGCCAAAGGCTTCGCGCTCGCGCGCCCATTTCAGGCTCTCTTCCAACGCCAGCTGTGCGGTCATGTTGGCCATCAATGCCAACGCTAGGCGTTCGCTCTGGAAGTTGCCCATGATGCAGGCAAAGCCCATGTTCTCAACGCCGATCAGATTGCCTGCAGGTACGCGGCAATCATCGAAGAACAGTTCAGCGGTGTCTGACGCCCACCAGCCCATTTTCTTCAGCTGCCGTCCTACGGTGAAACCCGGTGTGCCCTTCTCGATCAGTAACAGGCTGATGCCACCGAAACCCGGTTCGCCCGTTCGCACGGCAACCGTGTAGAAATCCGCGCGCACGCCGCTGGTGATAAAGGTCTTGCTGCCACTGACCCGGTAGAAATCGCCGTCGCGCACCGCTCGGGTTTGCAGGTTGGCGACGTCGGAGCCACCGCCAGGCTCGGTGATGGCCAGGGCGCTGATCTTCTCTCCCGACAGCACCTGGGGCAGCACTCGATCCCGCACTTCGGGTCGGGCCCACTTGAGGATGGGCGGCAAGCCGATATCCAGCGACCCCAGGCCGGCGACCAACCCGCCTGAGCCGCAGCGCATCAACTCTTCACTGGCGGCAACCTTGGCGAACAGATCCCCTTCGTGGCTGCCTCCGTAGGCCTCCGGGTACCCGATGCCGAGAATCCCCGCCGCGCCGGCCTTGAGGTAGAGCTCGCGAGGAAAGCTTTCGGCTTCTTCCCACTGCGAGATGTCGGGAAGAATCTCGCGCTCGACGAAACGTCTGACGCTGTCACGGACCAATTGGTGGCTGGGGTCGAAGTATTCCTGAAAGGCAGACATCGGCGAGCTCCACTGAAGGGGTCAGTGAAGTTAACCGAGCGCTTGCTTGGTTTTCAACAGGATTGTGTGAATCAGCGACACCGAGGTGCGCCCTTCGCGAGCAAGCCCGCTCCCACAGGGGATTGCATTCCAAATGTGGGAGCGGGCTTGCTCGCGAAGGCGTCAGCAAAGACACCGCACAACTCAGAGCGAAATCGGCTTACGCCCGGCAAACGAATGCGCCAGCGTCCCGCCATCCACCAGCTCCAGCTCGCCACCCAGCGGTACGCCATGGGCGATGCGCGAGGCGATCAGGCCTTTGCTGCTGAGCAATTGGGCGATGTAGTGCGCCGTGGCTTCACCTTCCACGGTCGGGTTGGTGGCCAGAATGACTTCGGTGAAGGTGCCGGCCTCTTCGATCCGTGCCATCAACTGCGGAATGCCGATGGCATCCGGCCCCAAGCCGTCGAGCGGCGACAGATGGCCCTTGAGCACGAAATAGCGCCCGCGGAAACCGGTCTGCTCCACCGCATAGACGTCCATCGGCCCTTCCACCACGCAGAGCAAGGTGTCGTCGCGACGGGTATCGGCGCATTGCGGGCACAGATCATCTTCCGTCAGCGTACGGCACAAGCGGCAGTGACCGACCCCTTCCATGGCCTGGCTCAGGGCCAGCGCCAGGCGTGAGCCGCCGCTGCGGTCACGCTCGAGCAACTGCAACGCCATGCGCTGGGCGGTTTTCTGACCCACGCCTGGCAGAATTCGCAGGGCGTCGATCAGTTGGCGAATCAAAGGGCTGAAGCTCATGGTGGAAAAGTCCGACAAAACAACGAGACGCGGTTTATACCCGCGCCTCGGTTGAGCGTCAAATTGCAGCGTCAATTACTCAGTCCCGGGAAACCCGAACCACCAACTTGCCGAAGTTGCGCCCTTCCAGCAGGCCGATGAACGCATCAGGCGCCTGTTCCAGGCCATCGACCACGTCTTCGCGGAACTTCACCTTGCCATCGCGAACCCAGGGCGCCATGGCACTGAGGAATTCCGGCTGGCGATCACCATAATCATCGAACACGATGAAGCCCTGGATGCGCACTCGCTTGGTCAACAGGGTGCGCTGCAACAGTGGCAGGCGATCCGGGCCGCTCGGCGCCTCATGGGCGTTATAGGACGCGATCAAGCCACACAGCGGAATCCGTGCCTTGGGATTGAGCAATGGCACCACGGCGTCGAATACCTTGCCGCCGACGTTTTCATAATAGATGTCGATGCCCTTGGGACAGGCTTGCGCCAGTTCGTCGGCAAAGTCCGGGCTCTTGTGGTCGATGCAGGCGTCGAAGCCCAACTCGTCGACCACATAACGGCACTTTTCCGCACCGCCCGCCACACCGACCACGCGCAGCCCCTTGATCTTCGCCACTTGGCCGACCACCGAGCCCACCGCCCCGGACGCCGCTGCAACCACCAGGGTTTCGCCGGCCTTCGGCTGGCCGATGTCCATCAGGCCCATGTACGCAGTCATGCCCGGCATACCCAGTACCCCGAGAGCCATCGAAGGGCTTGGCAGCGCGGGAATCGGAATGATGCTGCGACCGTCATTGATGCTGTGGCTTTGCCAACCGGTGGCACCGACCACCAGATCACCTTCCTGAAACTTCGGATTGAGCGACCGCTCGACCCGGCTGACAGCGCCCCCGGTCATGACTTCGCCGATTTCCACCGGTGCGGCGTAGGAAGGTGCGTCACTCATGCGTCCGCGCATGTAGGGATCCAGCGACAGGAAAACGGTCTTGAGCAGCACCTGACCGTCGGCCAGGTCCGGTAGCGCCACCCGCTCCATACGGAAGTTTTCCGGCGTTGGCGCGCCCACCGGGCGAGAAGCCAGGACAATGCGTTGATTGAGGGTCAGGGGGTCGGACATGGCAGCGTCTCCTGTGATCGATGAGGTTCTGTGATGTAAGGAGCAGACCTTTGTGGTGGTATGGCGTTCGATGTTTATTCAGCAAGACCGAGGCGACTTCTTCGCGAGCAAGTCGGATCGCCGCACCGCCGCTCCCACATTTGGAATGCAATCCCCTGTGGGAGCGAGCTTGCTCGCGATGACGGCATTCCAGACACTACATCTCCAATGCCGAAAACAAAAATGCCAGGCGCAATGCCTGGCATTTTTGTAGCTCATCTGCCGCCTGAAGGCGAATCAGAATGGCAGTTTCATGCCCGGCGGCAGTTGCATGCCGGCAGTCATGCTGCCCATTTTGTCCTGGCTGTTGGCTTCGATCTTGCGCACGGCATCATTGACCGCGGATGCGATGACCGCTTCCAGCATTTCCTTGTCGTCTTCGCTCATGCCTTCGACCAGGCTTGGGTCGATGGTCACGCTCTTGACGTCATGACGACCGGTCATCACCACGGTGACCATATCGCCACCGGCCTTACCGGTGACTTCGGCGTTGGCCAGTTCTTCCTGCATCTTGGCCATTTTTTCCTGCATCTGCTGCGCCTGCTTCATCAGGCCGGCCATGCCACCTTTCATCATGGTAATCACCTCAAAAGTACTTGGATCAAAACAGCGCCCGGCCCATGCGGCCGAGCACCTTCAGTTATTAGCCCTGAGTGACCAGGGCATCGACAGGTTCAATAGTATCGTTACGGACCACCGCACCGAACTGCTGCATCATTTGCTGGATGAACGGATCACCGTGGATCGAATCCTCCGCCTCGCGCTGACGGTTGGCGCGGCGGCGCGAAGCTGCCTGGGCCGGGGTTTCCTGCTCGGGCTTGATCAGCTCGATGCTCAGGGTCAGCGTGCGCTCGTGATACTGGTTCAGCGCATCATTGAGGCGACGCTGCTGGGTGGCGTTGAACAAGGCACTGTGGGCCGGGTCCAGGTGCATCAGCCAATTATCGCCATCCACCGCGATCAGCGTGCAGTTGGCGGCGATACTGCCGGTCATGCCGGAAATCGGCAATTTCGGGAACAGCTCCAGCCATTGCAGGGCCAGACCGGTGGCCGGCATTGCCGCGGGCTCAGGCTCGGGCTCCGGAGCCGGGTCGGCGGCATGCTCGCTGGCCAGTTCGTCGAGGTAACTGTAGGCCGAATCCATGTCCGGTTCGATGTAATCCTCGTCCAGCGGCGGCTCGTCATCCAGGTCCATGCCCGGCGTCGCGGCATCGACGTCGGCCACAGAAGGTTCCGGGATCGGCGCGGCAGCCCACTCCGGGGCGTCCGGCACCGCGCTGTCCGGCGTCGGCAACGGCATCGGCGGTAATTCAGGTTGTTCGCTGGCGGTTTCCAGTACGGGCTCCACCACCGATTGCTGAACGGGCGCGGGCTCGACCGGGTCATTCCACGGCAGGTCGACAACCTCTTCGACCACGACCGCTTCAACCACAGGCACAGGCGCAGGTTCTGGCACAACGACCGGCGCAACCGGTTCCGGTGCAGGCGCTGGAGCTGGAGCTGCCACTGGCGCAGCCGCTATCGGCGCAACGGCCGCAGCGACTACCGGCGCAACAACCGGCGCGGCAGCCACTGAGTTTGCGGAATCAACTGTGGCCTGGCTGATCCCCACTGGCTTTAGCGGTTGCCTCGGGGCATCCGCGGTGTCTGCGGGCCGGAACGCCAGCATCCGCAGCAACACCATTTCAAAACCGCCCCGGGGATCCGGCGCCAGCGGCAGGTCGCGGCGCCCGATCAGGCCCATCTGGTAGTAGAACTGCACGTCTTCGGCCGGCAACGCCTGGGCCAGTGCCAACACGCGATCACGGTCGCCGTGACCGTTGTCGACACCTTCCGGCAAGGCCTGGGCGATGGCAACGCGGTGCAGCACATTGAGAATTTCCGAAAGCACGCCGTTCCAGTCCGGGCCTTGCTCGGCCAGGTGGCGGACGGCTTCGAGCAACGCCTTGGCATCGCCTTCGATCAGGGCATGCAGGACGTCGTAGACCTGCCCGTGATCGAGGGTCCCGAGCATCGCCCGCACGTCGGCGGCCATGATCTTGCCTTCACCGAAGGCAATCGCCTGGTCGGTCAGGCTCATGGCATCACGCATCGACCCGTCGGCGGCACGGCCCAGCAGCCACAGCGCATCGTCTTCGAACGGCACGTTCTCGACACCCAGGACGTGGGTCAGGTGCTCGACAACGCGTTCCGGCGTCATGTTCTTCAGGGAGAACTGCAAGCACCGCGACAGAATCGTTGCAGGAAGTTTCTGCGGGTCAGTGGTCGCCAGGATGAACTTGACGTACGGTGGCGGCTCTTCGAGGGTTTTGAGCAGTGCGTTGAAGGAATGGCTGGAGAGCATGTGCACTTCGTCGATCAGGTAGACCTTGAAGCGCCCGCGGCTCGGGGCGTACTGCACGTTGTCGAGCAATTCGCGGGTATCTTCGACCTTGGTGCGGCTCGCGGCGTCGATCTCGATCAGGTCGACAAAGCGGCCTTCGTCGATTTCGCGACACACCGAACACTCGCCACAGGGGGTCGAAGTGATACCTGTCTCGCAGTTAAGGCATTTGGCAATAATTCGCGCGATGGTGGTCTTGCCGACCCCACGGGTACCGGTAAAGAGGTAGGCGTGGTGCAGCCGCTGGCTGTCCAAGGCATTGATCAGAGCCTTGAGCACATGGGTCTGGCCGACCATTTCGCGGAACGAGCGCGGACGCCATTTACGTGCAAGAACCTGATAACTCATCGAAAACCGTCGCAGCGAAGGAAGCAGAAGCGGCTAATGCTAGCGGAGCAAGGGACAAATTGCATCCGGTGCGCTCGTGTATTGTGGCTAAGCTGCACATCGGAGGCTTTTAACGGAGTGTTTATGCGGCTGGCCTTGGGGGCATTGCTGTTGATCAGCCTGGACGGCGTGGCTGCGCAAGCACCGCTGCGCTTCGTGATATCCGACAGCTGGACCATGCCCATGGTGCAGCTTGAACGGGGCAAACCGACCCAGGGCATCCTGTATGACGTGATGCTCAGCCTCGCGACCCAGGTCGGCGTGCCGGCCGAATTCCATGTATTGCCCCGCGGGCGGGTGGAAAACGCCATGGAGCAAGGCGAGGTCGATGTCCGCTGTTATGCCGCGCAATCGTGGCTGCCCGATCGGCCTGACGATTATCTCTGGAGCATCCCGCTCTTCATTCAACCTGACGTGTTGATCACCCGGCATGCGCCGCCCGGCGCAGTCAACCCTGCCGACTTGCCGCAACAGCCCATTGGCACCGTGCTCGGTTACAGCTACCCGACCCTGCAACCGCTGTTCGACACCGGCCAACTGCAGCGCGACGACGCACGCAATCAGGAACAAGTGCTGGAAAAGCTCCTGGCCGGCCGCAATCGCTATGCCGTCAGCAATCAATGGAGCCTGGACTGGTTCAATCACCGCCTGCTGCCGGAGCAGCAACTGCAAGGCGTGGCAGTGCTGCAGGAAAACCAAATCGGTTGCTACGTTCGCAACGACCCGAAGATCCCGGTGCAGAGCATCCTGCGCACCTTGGCGCGAATGAAGATGTCCGGGGAGATCGATGAGGTTGTTCGGCTGTATATCGGTGGCGAGCCTGCGGCTGTGGATAAACCGCAAACGGCAAAAAACCGCCCTGGACAAGATCCTGGCAGCTAGCGAAAGTCTTAATTCAGAAAGATAACGCGAGAGAACACTCGCGTGGCGTTAAGGTGGTAACCCTACCAGCCACACCCCGGCACACAATGTCACCGCTGCGGCTGCTCCCTTCCAGGCCTGACCGGGTTCACGGCTGATCGTTGCGGGGGGACCGATAGGGTCACCATAACGACGCTCACCTGTCGGCGAGCCGCGCCATTGTACCTATCTGAGGCGAAGTTACAACCGTTGGTTTCGGATTAAAAACATGAGGGGCTTCAAGCACTTGCTATTGCGCCTCAAGCACCTCGTCCGCCCTGCCGCCCTCCTGCTGAATCACCAAGTGAATAAAGTGCAGCTTGGCAATGACGGATGGCGGCAGGACGAACGGATAGAAATCCGGCTGCCCCATGCTGCGTGACAATTCGTTGAGCATGCCCGCCAGTTCGATCCAGGCATTGACGAACGACAGGAACGCCGCGCCGCCGGGATGCTGCGGATCGTAAAGGGTTTGAGGCGGAAACGGCTGATAGTCGAAGTCCATTTCCCGGGCACTCATGCCAAACCCCAGCGCGGTGTCCACCGCATCCATCATGTGCAGGTAATGCGCCCAGGTTTCCGCCCAGTCTTCCCACGGATGCATGGTCGCATAGGCGCTGACGCAGTGCTGCTGCCAGTCGAGCGGTGCGCCCTGCTGATAATGCCGCTCGAGGGCTTCGGCATAGCTGGCGCGCTCATCGCCGAACAATCCGCGAAAAGGCTCAAGCCACTGGCCATTGGCGATCAATCGATCCCAGTAGTAGTGCCCGACTTCGTGACGAAAATGCCCGAGCAGCGTGCGATAGGGTTCGTGCATTTGCACTCGCACCTGCTCGCGGTGCGCATCGTCGGCTTCCTTGATGTCGAGGGTGATCAGGCCATTGGCGTGCCCGGTAGTGGGCGGTTTGCCTTCGAGGTCCACGCCGATGAAATCGAAGGCAAGGCCCGTGTCTTCATCGACGGTTTTGGGAATCACCTGTAACCCCAGGCTGAGCAGTTGCGCGACCAGACGCCGCTTGGCGGTTTCCACCTTGCGCCAGCGCTCGTGGTTGTCGGCTATCGATAGGTCAGGAATGGTGCGATTCAAGCTACAAGCCATGCACAAGGTTTCGTGATGATTGGCTGGGAGCAGCCAATTACACGCCGCAGGTGAATCGAGATTGGCGCAGCGGCGGAACGCACCAGCCTCAGGATCGGCGTCGAGCAACCAGGTGTCGGGGTGTTCAGCCGGTTGCAGCGAAGATAAACGGCTTTGCTCCGGCTGATAACCCAACGCCGCCGAACAGGCCAGGCACTGACTGTTGCGAAAAAACAGCGACTGCCCGCAACGACACGGCCAGACCTTGCTGTTGCGCGAACTTTCGCCCATGAACGGCGCGGCGATGCGCGAGCTGAGCTGTTCGAAGAAACGGTACATGGCGATCTCTCCCTGGGCTTGCCAAGACTAGATCATTCCCGAGAGGTGATCGTTCCCGCTTTCTGCGGGGCTGCTGAAATCGCCTTCGCGAGCAAGCCCGCTCCCACAGAGGAATGCGGTCTAATGTGGGAGCGGGCTTGCTCGCGAAGGCTTCACACCGAAATATCGTGCTTGCGCAGAAACTCGACAAACGCCTCTTCATCCAGCACCTTCAACCCCAGCTCATTGGCCTTGGTCAACTTCGAACCGGCACCCGGTCCAGCCACCACACAATGAGTCTTGGCCGATACGGAGCCCGCTACCTTGGCACCGAGGCTTTCGAGTTTGTCCTTGGCCACATCGCGACTCATCAGCTCCAGCGAGCCGGTCAGCACCCAGGTCTGCCCGGCCAGCGGCAAGCCTTCGACGACCTTCTTCTCGCTCTGCCAATGCATGCCGAAATCGGCCAGTTGTTTTTCGGCCGCTTCGGCCAATTGGCGATTGGCCTCGACCGCAAAGAACTCACGCACGGAATTGGCCTGTTTCTCCGGCAGCGCCTGGCGCATGTCCAGCCAGTCCGCGCCGATCACCGCCTGCAGCGAGCCGAATTTGTCCGCCAGTTTCTGCGCGCCCCCTGGACCGACCAATGGAATATGCAGCTTGTCGAGGAAACCACCCAGCGTGGTGCTCGCCGAAAACTCGGCGCCCAATTCGCCCTGATCCTGAATCTGCAAACCATGCTTGAGCAAATCAGCGATCACCTGCCGGTTATGCGCATCCTCGAAGAAGCTGTGGATCTCATGCGCGACTTCCAGGCCAACATCCGGCAAGTACGTCAGCACCTGCGGCAAGGCCTGCTGCACCCGCTCCAGCGAACCCAGGGAGCGGGCCAGGACCTTGGCTGTCTCCTCGCCGACATCGGGAATACCGAGGGCGTAGATGAACCGTGCCAGGCCCGGCTTCTTGCTGTCTTCGATGGCGCCGAGCAGGTTCTTGCTCGACAGCTCGGCAAAGCCTTCCAGATCGACGATCTGCTCGAACGTCAGGGCGTACAGATCGGCCGGCGAACTCACCAGGCCTTCGTCCACCAACTGCTCGACGCTCTTCTCGCCCAGACCCTCGATGTCCATGGCGCGACGGGAAACGAAGTGAATGATGGCCTGTTTGAGCTGCGCGCCACAGGCCAGCCGGCCGACGCAGCGATACACCGCGCCTTCACTGACCGTTTCGCGACCCTTGCTGCGTTTGATCAGTTGCGTGCGCTCGACATGGGAACCGCACACCGGACATTGCTCGGGAATCTGTACTGGCCGGGCGTTTTCCGGACGACGCTCCATGACCACTTGCACCACTTGCGGAATCACGTCACCGGCACGGCGGATGATTACCGTGTCGCCGATCATCAGGCCCAGGCGCGCGACTTCGTCCATGTTGTGCAACGTGGCGTTGGCCACCGTGACGCCCGCGACCTTGACCGGCTTCAGACGCGCCACCGGCGTCACCGCCCCGGTGCGGCCGACCTGGAATTCCACATCGAGCAGCTCGGTGAGTTCTTCCATCGCCGGGAATTTGTGGGCGATGGCCCAGCGCGGTTCGCGGGCGCGGAAACCCAGTTCGCGCTGGGAGGCAATGCTGTTGACCTTGAACACCACGCCGTCGATTTCATACGGCAGCGCGCTGCGACGCTCACCGATGTCACGGTAGTAATCCAGGCACTCGGCGATGCCGTGCGCCAGTTTCAACTCATGACTGATCGGCATGCCCCAGGCCTGGAGTTGCTGCAAATTACCGATGTGCGTATCGGCGATGTCCGCCGACACCTGGCCGATGCCGTAGCAGCAGAACTCCAGCGGGCGATTGGCGGTGATCTTCGAGTCCAGCTGGCGCAAACTGCCCGCCGCCGCGTTGCGCGGGTTGGCGAAGGTCTTGCCGCCGACTTCCAGCTGCGTGGCGTTGAGCCGCTCGAAACCGGCCTTGGACATGAACACTTCGCCGCGCACCTCCAAGGTCGCCGGCCAGCCGGTGCCGTGCAGCTTGAGCGGAATGTTGCGTACGGTGCGCACGTTGACGCTGATGTCTTCGCCGGTGGTGCCATCGCCGCGGGTCGCGCCGCGCACCAGCACGCCATCCTGATACAGCAGGCTGACGGCCAGGCCATCGAGCTTGGGCTCACAGCTATATTCAACGGTTGCGCCGCCACCGAACAGGTCGCCCGCAGGCAGGTCCAGGCCTTCGGTCACCCGGCGGTCGAACTCACGCATGTCGGTTTCTTCGAAGGCGTTACCGAGACTGAGCATCGGCACTTCGTGACGCACCTGGGTAAACGCCGACAGCGCCGCGCTGCCTACTCGCTGGGTTGGCGAGTCACTGGTGATCAGTTCGGGATTGGCCGCTTCCAGGGCCTTGAGCTCGCTGAACAAGCGGTCGTATTCGGCGTCCGGAATGCTCGGTTCGTCGAGCACGTGGTAACGATAGTTGTGCTGATCCAGCTCAGCGCGCAGCTCTAAAATACGGTTCTTGGCGGCGGTCATGGGTGTTCTCTCATAAAGCAAAAGAGCAGCCGAGGCTGCTCAATCTGTTTTGCCGATCATCCCGCGCACCGCGCGGGAATAACCATTTCAATCAACGTTTCTGGGTCAGGGCGCGGCGTTCGAACTCGACAATGCGCTGACGGTAGTGCTCGATCGTCTGGGCGGTCAGCACGCTGCGCTGGTCGTCCTTGAGCTCACCGTTGAGCTCCTGGGACAGTTTACGCGCCGCTGCCACCATCACGTCGAAGGCTTGCTTCGGATGGCGAGGACCTGGCAGACCCAGGAAGAAACTCACCGCCGGAGTGCTGAAGTGGTCGATGTCGTCCAGGTCGAATACGCCAGGCTTGACGGCGTTGGCCATGGAGAACAGCACTTCACCGTTGCCGGCCATGCTTTCGTGGCGATGGAAAATATCCATCTCGCCGAAACGCAAACCGCTCTCCAGAATGTTCTGCAACAGCGCCGGGCCCTTGAAGCCGGCAGCGTCGCGGCAGATCACGCTGATCACCAGCACTTCTTCAGCTTGCGGCTGATCCTTGTCGTTGACCGCTGGCGCGGACTTGGTGTCGTCCGGGAAATCGTCGTCGCGGCTGCTGAAGCTCGGGCCGCCGTCCAGATCCAGGCTGAGGTTCATGTCGCCCTGGGAAGGCTCGCTGTGGCCACGCTTGCCGCGTTTGGAGCCCGACTCGCGAGGCTCCCGGGCCGGCATGCTCACCGATGGCAGATCCTGCTCGTCCAGTTGCGGCTCTTTATGTGCGTCCAGCACGCGCGGCGGGCCCAGCAGCTCGGCACTGCTGTCCTCGTCCGGCAGGTTGGACAGACTTCGATCAAGACGGAACTTCAGTTTTCCCTTGCCGCCGCGCATACGGCGCCAGCCATCGAAAAGAATACCGGCAATGACAATAATGCCGATGACGATCAGCCACTCGCGCAGACCGATTTCCATGTAATCCCGTGCCTCTATAAAAAATGCTGAAAAATAAGGGGTTTACAACCTGCAAACCGCTTTAAAACGTGGCGCCAACTCTATGTTCTGACAGGCGTTTTGCCCACGTATACGAAAAATTGACATTAAACTAGCACGACCAAAGGCAACTTTACACCGTCTACCACGTTGGCTAGCGCGAATATGTCGATTGGCCAGCAAGTCGAAGCCAGGAAAAGAGTCCTACAAGCCGCAAACACTCTTCCTACAACCCCGACTCAGGCATCCACCATCGCCATCGCCTCCTCGACATCCACCGCCACCAGACGTGAACAACCGGGTTCGTGCATCGTCACACCCATCAGTTGTTCGGCCATTTCCATGGCGATCTTGTTGTGGGTGATATAGATGAACTGCACTGTCTGTGACATCTCTTTTACCAATCGCGCGTAGCGTCCAACGTTAGCGTCATCCAGTGGCGCGTCAACCTCATCGAGCATGCAGAACGGCGCCGGGTTCAACTTGAAGATCGCAAAAACCAGGGCCAATGCGGTCAGGGCCTTTTCGCCGCCGGAGAGCAAATGGATGGTGCTGTTCTTCTTTCCTGGCGGCTGCGCCATGATTGTTACCCCTGTATCGAGTAGATCTTCGCCCGTCAGTTCCAAATACGCGCGGCCTCCACCGAAAACTTTTGGGAAAAGCGCCTGTAAACCGCCATTGATCTGATCAAAGGTATCCTTGAAACGGTTGCGGGTTTCCTTGTCGATCTTGCGAATCACGTTCTCAAGGGTTTCAAGGGCTTCCACCAGATCGTCGTTCTGCGCATCCAGATAACGTTTACGCTCCGATTGTTGCTGGTACTCATCGATGGCCGCCAGGTTGATCGCGCCCAGACGCTGGATCCTGGCGGCGATGCGCTCGAGTTCTTCCTCAGCTTCCTTCTCGCTGGCCTCGGCAGTCAGTGTCGCGAGTACGCCGTGGAGATCGTAGCCGTCTTCCAGCAATTGGTCCTGCAAAGTCTTGCGGCGTACGGTCAGGGCCTGCCATTCCATGCGCTGGGTTTCGAGCTGGCTGCGAATCAACTGGGATTGCTGTTCGGCCTGGCTGCGACGCTTCTCGGCGTCGCGCAGTTCGCGGTCGGCATCTTCGAGGGCGATCTGCGCGGTCTTGAGCTCTTCGTCGACGGTCATGCGCTTGTCGAGCAACTCCTCGAGTTTCAGGCGCAGCTCTTCCAGTGGCGCCTCGCCCTCCTCCAGATTGAGGCTCAGTTGCTCGCGTTTTTCAGTCAGGCGCTCGGACTGCATCTCCAGCCGCTCCAGCGCCTGGCGCGTCGAATCATGCTGCGCCTTGAGCGAGCCCAGACGCACCGCCAGCTGATGGGCGTGATCCTTGTGCTGCCGCGCTTCCTGACGCACCCGGTCCAGACGCTCACGCAGGCTGTCGCGCTGGGCCAGCAGCAACTCACGCTGCTCGGTGTCCTGCGCCATGCTGTCGAGGGCTTCCTGCAATTGCAGGCGCGCTTCGCCGATGTTTTCGTGTTCCAGCGCTCGCTGCTCATCGAGTTCGATGAGCTCTTCGTCGAGGCGGGTACGGCGCAGGGTCAATTGTTCGGCCTTGGCCTTGCCGGCAGACAATTGAGCCTTCAACTCACCTTGCTGACGTGCTTCGTCCTGCAGCAAACGGCGCAGATGTTCGCGACCGTTCTCCTGCTGACGCTGCTGTGCCCTGAGATTTTGCAGTCGGGTTTCCAGGGTTTCGACAGCGGCTTCGCGCTCTTCGCGCTCCAGGCCCAGTTGCTGGATTTCCTGACCCCGGGCGAGCACGCCGCTTTCCGCTTCACTGGCCCGACGCACCCGCAGAAAATGCCGACCGACCCAGTAACCGTCGCGGCTGATCAGGCTCTGCCCGGCAGCCAATTGACTGCGCAAGACCAAGGCCTGTTCGAGGCTGTCCACCGGCTTGACCTGCCCCAGCCATGGCGACAGATCGAGCTGCGCCTCGACCTTGTCCAGCAGGCTGCCCGGCACCCGTACGCCATCGCTGGACGGGCTGAGCAAGCGCAAGTCGCCCTGGGCAAACCCGGACAGATCGAAATCGTTGAAATCGTCCACCAGCACCGCTTGGAGGTCGGCACCCAGCACGGTTTCCACCGCCAGCTCCCAACCCGCCTCAACCTTCAGGCCTTCGGCCAGGCGCGGGCGATTCGCAAGATTCTGTTCGCGCAGCCACTCTGCGGTACCGGTGCCCGGGTCGAGCGCGGCTTGCTGCAAAGCTTCGAGTGAAGCCAGCCGACCGTTGAGGCGCTGCAAATCGCCTTGCGCCTGCTGTTGCGCGGTCAGCGCTTGCTGCAGTTCCTGACGCAACTGCTCAAGCTTTTCGACCTGGGCTTCTTCGCTGGTCTGCAAATCCTCGAGCGTCGCTTCGGATTCAGCGAGCTGCTCGCTGAGCGCCATGATCGCCGCGTCTTCCGGGTCCGCCGAGAGCAAGGCGCGTTCTTCGCCAAGACGCTTCTGGCGATCGGCCAGGCGCTCCAGGCTGGTTTCCAGCTGCTGGATCCGCGATTGCTGCACTTCGGCCTGACGGCGCGGCTCGGCGGCGGTGAGGTTGAATGCATCCCACTGCTCTTGCCAGCCGTGCATGGTGGTTTCGGATTCTTCCAGCGCGGCAGCGGCCTCTTCGGCGGCGGCGCTGGTGACTTCCTGCTCCGGGGTGAGCATGTCCAGCTCTTCGCCGAGGGTCAGCAGCAGCGTGCGGTCGTGGCCCAGGTGCGATTCGGTTTCCAGGCGCGCGCGCTCGGCCTCTTTCAGGTCATCCTGCAACTGGCGCAAACGCTGCTGACCGTGCTGGATGCTCTGCTCGACCCGGGCAATGTCGCCGCCGACCGAGTAGAAGCGCCCCTGCACCAGGTTGAAGCGTTCCGACAGGTCGTGGTGCCCGTCACGCAGGCGCTCGATGCTTGCGTCGGCATTGCGCTGTTCGGCCACCAAGGCTTCGAAAGAAACTTCCTGGTTGCCGATGATCGCTTCACGCTGGCCGACCTGATCGTTCAGCGCCTGCCAGCGCAGGGCCGACAGTTGGGCCTTGAGCTGACGCTCCTCGCCCTTGAATTCCTGATACTTCTTGGCGGCCTCGGCCTGGCGGTGCAAGCGTTCGAGCTGACGCTCAAGCTCTTCGCGCAGGTCGGTCAGGCGCTCAAGGTTTTCGTGGGTGCGGCGGATGCGGTTTTCCGTCTCGCGCCGGCGCTCCTTGTACTTGGAGATACCCGCGGCTTCTTCAATGAAGTTGCGCAGGTCTTCGGGCTTGGACTCGATCAGCTTGGAGATCATCCCCTGCTCGATGATCGAGTAGCTGCGCGGGCCAAGGCCGGTGCCTAGGAAGATGTCGGTGATGTCGCGGCGCCGGCATTTGGTGCCGTTGAGGTAATAGGTGGTCTGGCTGTCGCGGGTCACTTTGCGGCGAATGGAGATTTCCGCATAAGCGGCGTACTCCCCGAGCAAGGTGCCGTCGGAGTTGTCGAACACCAGTTCGATGCTCGCCTGGCTCACCGGCTTGCGGCTGGTGGAGCCGTTGAAGATGACGTCGGTCATCGATTCGCCGCGCAGGTTCTTCGCCGAACTCTCGCCCATCACCCAGCGCACGGCGTCGATGATGTTCGATTTGCCGCAGCCATTGGGCCCGACCACCGCCGCCATGTTACTGGGGAAGTTCACCGTGGTCGGGTCGACGAAGGATTTGAACCCCGCCAGCTTGATGCACTTGAGCCGCAAGATCAGGCGTCCGTCAAGGCGGATATCACCAGATCGCAACTGCGCTGGGCGTAAGCCGTCAGCACTTCGCGAATCTGCACGAAGTCACGGGCCAGCACGGCAGCGAGCAAGCGCTCGAACAGCTCGAGGAATTCGCTCATCGACGCTTTGCGCTGGTCCAGCGCGAGGAAATACGCACGGCTCATGGCCGGCTGCAGATTCTCGACTGTCTCCTGCAAGTACGGGTTGTTGGCGAACGGGTACGCGGCGCGCATCACGTTGAAGCTATCGTCGACGAAAGTGCGGATGTCCTGACGCTCGTAGCTGGCAGTCAGGCGTTGCTGGATCTGCACGAACGGCGCCATGTCGGCCTGGGTTTTCCAGCCGCTGGCCACGGAGTTACCGAGCAGGATATAGAGTTCGCTCATCAGCGTGCACAGGCTCTGCACCTTGTGCGGTGTGAGCTCGGTGACGTGGGCGCCACGTCGCGGCAGGATCGCGATCAGGTGCCGACGCTCGAGGATCAGCAAGGCCTCGCGGACCGAACCGCGGCTGACGTTGAGGGCCAGCGTGACCTTCTGTTCCTGGATGCGCTCTCCGGGCTTCATTTCGCCGCGAATGATGCGTTCGGCGAGGTGGTGAGCGATTTGCTCGGCGAGGCTGTCCGGCGCCTTGAACGTCATGGTTGTCCTTCAAACTCTTTGATCTGTACAAGCGGCGCAGTGTAGCGCAATTGCTGCGTCAGGGCGGAGTGCCCGCCCGGAGGTTTTTGGCACGATTCAAGCAAATTCAAGCAAAAAGGCAGGCTATCGAACCAGCGACAATAATTAAGGAACAGGTGGTTAATCGACAAATTGCAATTTCCTGACCTTTAAGTCAGAAAATCATTGACCGAAAAGTCAGACCTGCTAAATTCAGTTCCTATCGGTTAACAACAATAATGAGTCTGCGAGGCCTTCCGTGATCCAGTTTTTACTAAACCAGGAACTCCGTAGCGAGCACGCCCTGGACCCGAACCTGACCGTGCTCAATTATCTGCGCGACCATGTGGGCAAACCCGGCACCAAAGAAGGCTGCGCCAGCGGTGACTGCGGCGCCTGCACCGTGGTGGTCGGCGAATTGCAGACCGATGATGACGGCCGCGAACACATTCGCTATCGCAGCCTCAACTCGTGCCTGACCTTCGTGTCGTCCCTGCACGGCAAGCAACTGATCAGCGTCGAAGACCTCAAGCACAAAGGTGAACTGCACAGCGTGCAGAAAGCCATGGTCGAGTGCCACGGCTCGCAATGCGGCTTCTGCACCCCAGGCTTTGTGATGTCGCTGTTTGCCCTGCAAAAGAACAGCGATGCACCGGATCATGCCAAGGCCCACGAAGCACTGGCCGGCAACCTCTGCCGTTGCACCGGCTACCGGCCGATCCTGGAAGCCGCCGAACAGTCCTGCTGCGCCAAGCAACCGGACCAGTTCGACGCCCGCGAGGCCGACACCATCGCACGCCTGAAAGCCATTGCCCCGACCGATATCGGCGAACTCAACAGCGGCGACAAGCGCTGCCTGGTGCCCCTGACCGTGGCCGACCTGGCCGACCTCTACGACGCTTATCCACAGGCCCGCCTGCTGGCCGGCGGTACTGACCTGGCGCTGGAAGTCACGCAGTTCCACCGCACCCTGCCGGTGATGATCTACGTCGGCAACGTCGCCGAGATGAAGCGCATCGACCGCTTTGACGATCGCCTGGAAATCGGCGCCGCCACGTCCCTGTCCGATTGCTACGAGGCCTTGAACGCCGAGTACCCGGACTTCGGTGAATTGCTGCACCGCTTCGCGTCCTTGCAGATCCGCAACCAGGGCACCCTGGGCGGCAACATCGGCAACGCCTCGCCGATTGGTGACTCGCCGCCCCTGCTGATCGCCCTCGGCGCGCAAATCGTGCTGTGCAAAGGCGAAACCCGCCGTACCCTGGCGCTGGAAGATTACTTCATCGATTACCGTGTCACTGCGCGCCAGGAAAGCGAGTTCATCGAGAAGATCATCGTGCCCCGCGCCAGCGTCGAAAAACTGTTCCGTGCCTACAAGGTTTCCAAGCGCCTGGACGATGACATCTCGGCAGTCTGCGCCGCCTTCAACATTCGCCTGGAAAACGGCGTCGTCGCTGAAGCCCGCGTCGCCTTCGGCGGCATGGCCGCCATCCCGAAACGCGCCGCAGCCTGCGAAGCCGCGTTGCTCGGCTCGCCATTCAACAACGCCACTGTCGAACGCGCCTGCGCTGCCCTGGGTGAAGACTTCACGCCGCTCTCGGACTTCCGCGCCAGCAAGGAATATCGCCTGCTCAGCGCACAGAACCTGCTGCGCAAATACTTCATCGAACTGCAAACACCGCACATCGAGACTCGGGTGACCGCTTATGTCTAATCATCACGCCGTAGAGAAGACCCAAGCCGAATTGGCTGAACTGTTCGCCAAGGACCTGACCACCGGTGTCGGCCGCAGCGTCAAGCACGACAGCGCCGCCAAGCATGTGGCCGGTGAAGCGCAGTACATCGACGACCGCCTGGAGTTTCCGAACCAGTTGCACGTTTATGCGCGCATGTCGGACCGTGCCCACGCCCGGATCATCAGCATCGACACTTCGCCCTGCTACGCCTTTGAAGGCGTGCGCATCGCCATCACCCACGAAGACGTGCCGGGCCTGAAGGACATCGGTCCGTTGCTGCCGGGCGATCCGCTGCTGGCGATCGATACCGTGCAATTCGTCGGTCAACCGGTGATCGCCGTGGCGGCGAAAGACCTGGAAACCGCGCGCAAGGCAGCGATGGCCGCAATCATCGAATACGAAGACCTGGAGCCTGTGCTGGACGTGGTCGAAGCCCTGCGCAAGCGCCACTTCGTACTCGACAGCCACACCCACAAACGCGGCGATTCGGCCACGGCGCTGGCCACTGCCGAACATCGCATCCAGGGCACGCTGCACATTGGTGGCCAGGAACACTTCTACCTGGAAACCCAGATCTCTTCGGTGATGCCGACCGAAGACGGCGGCATGATCGTCTACTGCTCCACGCAGAACCCCACCGAAGTGCAGAAGCTGGTGGCCGAAGTGCTGGACGTGTCGATGAACAAGATCGTCGTCGACATGCGCCGCATGGGCGGTGGTTTCGGCGGCAAGGAAACCCAGGCGGCCAGCCCTGCGTGCCTGTGCGCGGTGATCGCGCACCTCACCGGCCAGCCGACCAAGATGCGTCTGCCACGGGTCGAAGACATGCTGATGACCGGCAAGCGTCACCCGTTCTATGTCGAGTACGACGTGGGCTTCGACAGCACCGGCCGCCTGCACGGCATCAACCTGGAACTGGCCGGCAACTGCGGTTGTTCCCCTGACCTGTCGGCGTCGATCGTCGACCGCGCGATGTTCCACTCGGACAACTCGTACTACCTGGGCGATGCGACCATCAACGGTCACCGCTGCAAGACCAACACCGCGTCGAACACCGCCTACCGTGGTTTCGGCGGCCCGCAAGGCATGGTCGCCATCGAAGAAGTGATGGATGCCATCTCTCGCCATCTGGCCCTGGATCCGTTGGCCGTGCGCAAGGCCAACTACTACGGCAAGACCGAGCGCAACGTCACCCACTACTACCAGACCGTCGAGCACAACATGCTCGAAGAGATGACCGCGGAACTGGAAGAAAGCAGCCAATACGCCGAGCGCCGCGAAGCGATCCGTCGCTACAACGCCAACAGCCCGATCCTGAAAAAAGGCCTGGCACTGACCCCGGTGAAATTCGGTATTTCCTTCACCGCCAGCTTCCTCAACCAGGCCGGTGCCCTGGTGCACGTCTACACCGACGGCAGCATCCACCTGAACCACGGTGGCACCGAAATGGGCCAGGGCCTGAACACCAAGGTCGCGCAAGTCGTGGCCGAAGTGTTCCAGGTGGAAATGGACCGCGTGCAGATCACCGCGACCAACACCGACAAAGTACCGAACACCTCGCCGACCGCCGCGTCCAGCGGTGCCGACCTGAACGGCAAGGCCGCGCAGAACGCCGCCGAAACCATCAAGCAACGCCTGGTGGAATTCGCGGCTCGCCAGTACAAGGTCAGCGAAGAGGACGTGGAATTCCACAACGGCCACGTGCGGGTTCGCGATCACATCCTGACCTTCGAAGCGCTGATCCAGCAGGCGTATTTCGCCCAGGTGTCGCTGTCGAGCACCGGCTTCTACAAGACCCCGAAAATCTACTACGACCGCAGCCAGGCTCGCGGCCGTCCGTTCTACTACTTCGCCTTTGGCGCGGCGTGCTGCGAAGTGCTGGTCGACACCCTGACCGGCGAATACAAGATGCTGCGCACCGACATCCTCCACGACGTCGGCGCCTCGCTGAACCCGGCCATCGACATCGGTCAGGTCGAGGGCGGTTTCATCCAGGGCATGGGCTGGCTGACCATGGAAGAACTGGTGTGGAACAACAAGGGCAAGCTGATGACCAACGGCCCGGCCAGCTACAAGATCCCGGCCGTGGCGGACATGCCGCTGGACCTGCGGGTGAAGCTGGTGGAAAACCGCAAGAACCCCGAAGACACAGTGTTCCATTCCAAGGCCGTGGGCGAGCCGCCGTTCATGCTCGGCATCGCCTCGTGGTGTGCGATCAAGGACGCCGTGGCGAGCCTGGGCGATTACCGGCATCAACCGAAAATCGACGCCCCGGCGACGCCGGAGCGAGTGTTGTGGGGCTGTGAGCAGATGCGCCAGTTGAAGGCGGCGAAGGCTGTCGAGGCTGAGACCGAGTTGGCTTCGCTCTGAGACCGAGGTGCGGCCTTCGCGAGCAAGCCCGCTCCCACAATGGATCTCCAGTGGGCATAAATTTTGTGAATGACAGAGATCAAAATGTGGGAGCGGGCTTGCTCGCGAAGAGGCCGGTACAAACAACAGAGATGTTGAGGTGAAACATGTACAACTGGATCGACGCCCTCGCCGACCTGCAAAACCAGGGTGAGCCCTGCGTGCTGGTTACCATCATCGAAGAGCTCGGCTCGACGCCGCGCAACGCTGGCTCGAAGATGGTCATCAGCGCGAACCAGAGCTTCGACACCATCGGTGGCGGGCACCTGGAATACAAGGCCATGAAGATCGCTCGCGAGATGCTCGCCAGCGGCAAGCAGGACACCCATCTGGAGCGCTTCAGCCTCGGCGCCAGCCTCGGCCAGTGCTGCGGTGGCGCGACCGTATTGCTGTTCGAACCGATGGGCCAGGTTCAAGCGCAGATCGCCGTGTTCGGTGCCGGCCACGTCGGCCGCGCCCTGGTGCCACTGCTGGCCAGCCTGCCTTGCCGGGTGCGCTGGATCGATTCGCGGGAAGATGAATTCCCCGAGCAGATCCCCCATGGCGTGCGCAAGATCGTCAGCGAAGAACCGGTGGATGAAATCGATGATCTGCCGGCCGGCAGCTACTACATCGTGATGACCCACAACCATCAACTCGACCTCGAACTGACCGCTGCGATCCTCAAGCGCAACGACTTCGCCTACTTCGGCCTGATCGGTTCGAAGACCAAACGGGTGAAGTTCGAACATCGCCTGCGCGACCGCGGTTTCGACAACAGCGTCGTGCAACGCATGCGCTGCCCGATGGGCATCGGCGAAGTCAAAGGCAAGCTGCCTGTGGAAATCGCCATCTCCATCGCCGGCGAAATCATCGCCACCTATAACGCGAACTTCGGCCAGCAAACCTCCAGCGCCGGATCGATTGCCAAACTGCTGCCTGCCTCACGCCGCAGCCAAGCCTCCAACTGAGAATTCTCATGCCTCTGACTCGCAAAGCCTACCGCGCCGCCATCCTGCACAGCATCGCCGACCCAGCCGTCGTTGGCATCGAAGCCTCCTACGAGTATTTCGAAGACGGCTTGCTGGTTGTGGATAACGGCCAGATCAGCGCCCTCGGTCACGCCAGCGAACTGCTGCCGACCCTGCCGGCTGACGTCGAAATCACCCACTACCAGGATGCACTGATCACCCCCGGCTTCATCGACACCCACATCCACCTGCCGCAAACCGGCATGGTCGGCGCCTATGGCGAGCAACTGCTGGACTGGCTCAACACCTACACCTTCCCGTGCGAAAGCCAGTTCGCCGACAAGGCCCACGCCGACCAGGTCGCGGACATTTTCATCAAGGAACTGCTGCGCAACGGCACCACCACTGCGCTGGTATTCGGCAGCGTGCACCCGCAATCGGTGAACTCGTTCTTCGAAGCGGCCGAGCAGCTCGACCTGCGGATGATCGCCGGCAAGGTGATGATGGACCGCAACGCCCCGGACTACCTGACCGACACCGCCGAATCCAGCTACGTCGAAAGCAAGGCGCTGATCGAGCGCTGGCACGGCAAGGGTCGCCTGCACTACGCGGTCACCCCACGCTTCGCACCGACCAGCACCCCGGAACAACTGACCCTGGCCGGCCAGCTGCTGACCGAGTACCCGGATCTGTACATGCAGACCCACATCAGCGAAAACCTCAAGGAAATCGAGTGGGTCAAAGAGCTTTTCCCGGAGCGCAAGGGTTACCTGGACGTCTACGATCACTACCAGTTGCTCGGCGAACGCTCAGTGTTCGCCCACGGTGTGCACCTGTGCGATGACGAGTGCGCGCGACTGGCAGAAACAGGTTCGGCCATCTCGTTCTGCCCGACCTCGAACTTCTTCCTCGGCAGCGGCCTCTTCAACCTGCCGATGGCCGAGAAGCACAAGCTCAATGTCGGTATCGGCACCGATGTGGGTGGCGGCACCAGTTTCTCGCTGCTGCAGACCCTCAACGAAGCCTACAAGGTCATGCAACTGCAAGGTGCACGCCTGAGCCCGTTCAAGTCGCTGTACCTGGCCACCCTCGGCGGCGCCCGCGCATTGCGCCTGGAAGACAAGATCGGCAACCTGCAACCGGGCACCGACGCCGACTTCCTGGTGCTGGACTACAACGCCACGCCGCTGCTGAGCTATCGCCTGAAGCAGGCCAATAACATCGCCGAGACATTGTTTGTGTTGATGACCCTGGGGGATGACCGGACGGTGCAGCAGACCTATGCGGCGGGGAATCTGGTGCATCAGCGGTAAAAGTTTGCGCCCATAAAAAATCCCCCGTGATCATCAGATTCCGGGGGATTTTTTTGACCCTCTGTAGGAGCGAGCCTGCTCGCGATGGACTCAAGGGCGCCGCGGGTTTTCAGATGCCCCGCGTAATCGTTAACGACCATCGCGAGCAAGTTCGCTCCCACAGATCAGATTTTCGCGGGCGAACGGCCAGGCTTCTTGGTCTGCAGCAAATGCGAGAACACCGCATGCAGATCATCCGACGCACTTTCCTCATCGAGGTTGAGTTTGCTGTCGATGTGATCCATGTGATGCATCATCAGGTTCACCGCCAGTTCAGCGTCGCGCTTTTCGATGGCGTCGATCAACTGGGTGTGCTCGTCGTAGGAGCAATGGGAACGGTTGCCGCTTTCATACTGGGCGATGATCAGCGACGTCTGGGACACCAGGCTGCGCTGGAAGCTGATCAACGGGGCGTTCTTCGCCGCTTCGGCCAGTTTCAGGTGAAACTCGCCCGACAAACGGATACCGGCACCGCGATCACCGCGCGAGAAGCTGTCGCGTTCATCGTTGACCATCTGGCGCAACTCGGCAATCTGCTCGGCGGTAGCGTGCTGAACCGCCAATTCGGTGATCGCACGCTCGACCAGACGGCGGGCCATGAACACCTGACGGGCTTCTTCGACGCTCGGGCTGGCGACCACGGCGCCGCGATTCGGACGCAGCAGCACCACGCCTTCATGGGCCAGGCGCGACAAGGCGCGGCGAATGATGGTGCGGCTGACCCCGAAAATTTCCCCCAGCGCTTCTTCGCTCAACTTGGTGCCGGGCGCCAGACGCTGCTCGAGGATGGCCTCGAAGATATGCGCGTAGACAATATCGTCCTGGGTACCGCTGCGGCCGGCTTTGCCTGCTCGCGGTTGTTTCTTTAGGGGTTGCAACTGTTCGTTCATGGGCACTCGAGTCGGAAGAACTGCGGCGAATTGACCGTGACTGTAATACGGCACAGTGGGTCGCTGGCAAGTATCGCGTAAAAAACACTGCGATTGTACACAATGGAGGGTGGCAACACGACTGTACGGCTGAATGTTGCCTCGGCTGTATCGCAACGCCTGGTTACTTTTGAGTTTAGGCTTGTTCGCAGAATCCGCCTTCCTGTGGGAGCGGGCTTGCTCGCGAATGCAGTCTGTCAGCAACATCAATGTCGACTGACACGCCCTCTTCGCGAGCAAGCCCGCTCCCACAAGGTTCTGCATCGCTGCGGACATCTTCATTTGTTAAGGAACATCCCCGTCATGAACGACGCCACCCACACGCAAATCCGTCCGCTGGCCGACACCTCGCCCTCGGCCATCGTCGCCGGCTTCATCGCCATGATGACCGGCTACACCAGCTCCCTGGTGCTGATGTTCCAGGCCGGGCAAGCGGCGGGCCTGAGCAGCGGGCAGATTTCTTCGTGGATCTGGGCGATTTCCATCGGCATGGCGGTGTGCTCCATCGGCCTGTCCTTGCGTTATCGCACGCCGATCACCATTGCCTGGTCGACCCCGGGCGCAGCGCTGCTGATCACCAGCCTGGGCGGCGTGAGCTACGGCGAAGCCATTGGTGCCTATATTACCTGCGCGGTGCTGGTGACGATTTGCGGGCTGACCGGCAGCTTCGAACGACTGGTGAAAAAGATTCCGGCATCCCTGGCCGCCGCCCTGCTGGCGGGGATCCTGTTCAAGATCGGCAGCGAGATTTTCGTCGCAGCGCAACACCGCACTGCCCTGGTACTGGGGATGTTCGTCACTTATCTGGTGGTCAAGCGCCTGTCGCCGCGCTATGCGGTGTTGGCGGCATTGCTGATCGGCACGGCATTGTCAGGGTTCATGGGGTTACTGGACTTCAGCGGCTTCCACCTGGAAGTGGCCACGCCGGTCTGGACCACACCGCATTTCTCCCTGGCCGCGACCATCAGCATCGGCATCCCGCTGTTTGTCGTCGCCATGACCTCACAAAACATGCCCGGCATCGCCGTATTGCGCGCCGATGGCTACACGGTACCCGCCTCGCCGCTGATCACCACCACCGGCATCGCCAGTTTACTGTTGGCACCGTTCGGTTCCCACGGGATCAACCTGGCGGCCATCAGCGCAGCGATCTGCACCGGGCCCCACGCCCATGAAGACCGTAACAAGCGCTACACCGCAGCGGTCTGGTGCGGGGTTTTCTACGGCATCGCCGGGGTGTTCGGCGCAACGCTCGCGGCATTGTTTGCCGCGCTGCCCAAGGAACTGGTGCTGTCGATTGCGGCGCTGGCGCTGTTCGGCTCGATCATCAATGGCTTGAGCATCGCCATGAGCGAAGTGAAGGAACGTGAAGCGGCGCTGATCACCTTCATGGTCACCGCATCGGGGCTGACGCTGTTTTCCATCGGTTCGGCGTTCTGGGGGATTGTCGCGGGGGTGGTGACACTGCTGATCCTGAACTGGAGGAGCGAGCCTGCTCGCGATGGTCGTCAACGATAACGCTGGAAACCTGAGACCCCGCGGCGCTCTCAGGTTCATCGCGAGCAAGCTCGCTCCTGCAAAAAAGCAAAAAAAAACGGCGACCCTCGGGTCGCCGTTTTTTTCAGAACATCAAGCTACCGGATTGATCGGCTTTTCCGGGTACCAGACGTCCAGCAGCGGGCTGACTTCAACGCTGGTCAGCTCGGTGCGGCCTTTGAGCCAGGCTTCAACGGCAGCGCGCTGTTCAGCGCTGACCGAGCCACGCTTCTGCAGGCAAACCAGACCGTAGTCATCGCCGCCAACATAGCCCAGACCGTTGGCTTCCATGGCTTCTTTGAGGAACGCGTCGAGGAAAGCATCAATGGCTTCATCAGCCAAATCTTCTTTGAAATCCAGGTTCAGTTCGAAACCCAGCTCTTGAAATTCATCGACGCACAGTTTTTTGCGCAGACGCTGGGAACGGTTAGTCGCCATTGGAACAATCCTCTTAAGTAATAACGGGCGGCACTTTAGCAGTTTAAGCCGCCGATTGCCTGACTCTCTGGGCCACCACGCCTACCGTCGGTAAAAAAATAGCCGATCAGGATGCTCGCGCACGGCACAAGCCGTGACACCTTGGGGCATAATGCCGACACTTTCATGACCATTGAGGGAATTTATCTCCATGCCCTCTTTATATTTCCCCTCGGCTGTAGGGTTTTATTTCAGATGATCAAATCTTTACGTCCTTTGCTGTTGGCCGGTTTTCTTCTCCCCCTGGCCCTCCACGTTTGCGCCGCTCCAATCAATACCGCGTTGTCGCCCAACGTTGAAAAAGCCCTGAAAGCCAGCAAGCTGCAGGACAACGCCCTGTCGCTGGTGATGATCCCCCTCACCGGCCCCGGCACCCCGACGGTGTTCAACGCCGACGTGTCGGTCAACCCGGCATCGACCATGAAACTGGTCACCACCTACGCGGCGCTGGAAATGCTCGGCCCGAACCACCAGTGGAAAACCGAGTTCTACACCGACGGCACCCTCAGTGGCGGCATTCTCAACGGCAACCTCTACCTCAAGGGTGGCGGCGATCCGAAGCTGAACATGGAAAAACTCTGGCTGCTGATGCGCGACCTGCGCGCCAACGGCGTGACCCAGGTCACCGGCGACCTGGTGCTGGATAAAACCTTCTTCGTGCAACCGCAACTGCCGGAGTTCAATGACGACGGCAACGACGATAACAAGCCGTTCCTGGTCAAGCCCGACTCGCTGCTGGTCAACCTCAAGGCGCTGCGCTTCGTCGCGCGCAATGACTCGGGCAAGGTGCTGGTCTCGGTGGAACCGCCGATTGCGAGCATCCGCATCGACAACCAGGTCAAGGCTCTCAACTCCAAGCAATGCACCGGTGGCGTGCGCTACAACCCGGTGACTCAGGCCGACGGCAGCGTGACCGTGACGGTCGGCGGCCAACTGGGGGAAGGCTGCAGCTCGCAGACTTACCTGTCGCTGCTCGACCACGCGACCTACACCGCCGGCGCCGTCCGCGCGATCTGGAAGGAACTGGGTGGCAGCATTCAGGGCAGGGATGTGCTGGCGCCAACACCGAAAGACGCCAAGGTCCTGGCCCGGGCGTTCTCGCCGGACCTGGCGGAAATCATCCGCGACATCAACAAGTACAGTAACAACACCATGGCCCAGCAGTTGTTCCTGAGCCTGGGCCAACGCTTCCGCACCGATGCCGATGGTGACGATGCCAAGGCTGCCCAGCGTGTCGTGCGTCAGTGGCTGGCGAAAAAGGGCATCACCGCGCCGCACCTGGTGATGGAGAACGGCTCCGGCCTGTCCCGTGCCGAGCGTGTCAGCGCCCGAGAAATGGCGTCGATGCTGGAAGCTGCCTGGCACAGTCCGTATTCCGCCGAATACATCAGTTCGATGCCGATCGCCGGCACCGACGGCACCATGCGCAAACGCCTGAAGACCACTGCGATGCGCGGTGAAGCCCACGTCAAGACCGGCACCCTGAACACCGTGCGGGCGATCGCCGGTTTCAGTCGCGACGTCAACGGCAACACCTGGGCGGTGGTGGCGATCCTCAACGACAAGGCCCCGTTCGGCGCCTCGTCGGTGCTCGATCAGGTGCTGCTGGATCTGTACCGCCAACCGAAAACACCGCAAACGGCTTCGGTTCTGTAAAGCGCCACATAACCCTGTGGGAGCGGGCTTGCTCGCGAAGACGGCGGCACATCCAACATCGATGTGACTGACAAATCGCCTTCGCGAGCAAGCCCGCTCCCACAGGGATTGCATGCAACCCTAGTTCATTTCCTCTTCTACCCGATCCCTTCCTGCCTGCTTCGCCGCGTAAACCCCGGAATCCGCGCGCAACAGCAAAGCATCGGCGCCCTCCCCGACTCGCCAACTGGCAATCCCGAAACTGGCAGTGACCGTACCGACACCTTCAATGGGTGAACTGCGCAGGCCTTGCCACAATTGCTGGGCCAACATATAGGCCTGTTCGCCGCTGATATCCGGGCACAGCACCATGAACTCCTCACCGCCCAAGCGGCAGAACACATCGGTGCGACGCAGCCGGTGGCCGATCCGTTGGCACACGGCCTGCAACACCCGATCACCGATGGCATGACCATGCAGGTCATTGATGCGCTTGAAATGGTCGATATCGAGCATGATCACCGACAGATCCCCACCGCCACGCTCCACCCGGGCCATTTCGATGGTCAAGCGCTCCTGGAAATAACGCCGGTTGTGGATACCGGTCAGGGAATCGGTGACCGACAACGCGCGCAACTCTTCTTCCACCCGCTTCCTATCGGAAATGTCCGAGATGTAGCCGTGCCACAGCACACCGCCACCGGGCAGTTCCTCTGGCGTGGCCTCGCCACGTACCCAACGCAGACCCCGTTGCGGCAATTGCACGCGGTATTCCTCGCGCCAGGGGCTGAGGGTGTCGGCCGAGGCGCGGATCGAGGCACGGACACGGGTGCTGTCCTGGGGGTGAATCCGGGTGAAGATCGCTTCGGCATTGAGCAGCAGCACGTCAGGTTCCAGCTCGTAGATCTCGCGAATGCCGTCGCTGGCGTAGATCACGCTGAAACGCCCGTCGAACTCCATCTTGAACTGGTAGATGCCACCGGGCACGTGGGCGCTGAGTTTCTTCAACAACAGATCCCGCGCCGCGAGCGCCTCATGGACCCGCTTACGCTCGGTGATGTCTATGCACACCGCCAGGTGCCCGACCCACAGGCCTTGCTCGTCGAGCACTGGCGTGGCGAGCATGTTGACTGTCAAATGGCTGCCGTCGCCACGTACCAGCGTCCACTCCCGCGCCTCGTGGCTGCCCTGCGCGTCGCCTTCGACCAGCATCGCCTGGCAGGTCGGCACCGGTTTACCATAGCGTGCGCTCAACTCTGCCGAGCGAGCGACCAGCTCCCGGGGCAGGTGCAGGCTCTCCAGGGTCATATGCCCCACCACCTCGGCACTGGTATAGCCAAGCATCTGCTCAGCACCGGCGTTGAAGGTGCTGATGACACCGCGCAGGTCAGTGGCGATGATCGCGACCTGGGTGGCGGCATTCAACACACCACGCAACTGACCATGGGTGCCGCGCAGCTCCTGCTCTCGATCCCGTAGCTCCTGGGTGCGTTGCTCGACCATTTTCAACGCCCGCTGCCGCTGGCTGACCAACACATACAGCAAGGCACTGAGCATCACGCTGAGCATTCCACCCAACACCACCACACTGGTCACGGAGGAATGATTGGCCTTCACGAACGCATCGCTGGGCTGGATATCGACTTGATAGTCATGGTCGGCCATGCGCAACAGGCGCGTGGCCGTCAGCTCGCTGATGGCCGGCGGGTTGGGTGACTCGAACAGCACCTCGTGCTGGTCATCGATCGACAAATCGAGGATGCGCACCGCGAGATAGTCATGGCTGGCGTCCGGCAGTCCGTCCGCCAACAACTGGCGCATGCTGATCACGGCCATGACATAACCGTAGGGCTTCGTGGATTTGCGGTCCTGACTGCTGCGCTGCATGAGCGGCGCGACCAGCAGCACGCCGCGGGCATAAGCCGGTTCGATACTTACCAGATGCATCGGTTGTGATACCGCCATACCGCCACGCTGATCGGCCCGAGCGAGCGTGGCACGCCGCAGCGGCTGGGCCAGCAAGTCGTAACCGAGGGGAGCGCCGAGTTTGCTTTGCGTCTGGCTGTACAGCACCGCCACGTACTCATCTCGCTCGCCGGCCAGTTGCAGTTGGCCGTCGGCGTTGAGCTCTCTCAGGGTGAAGTTGTTCAAGCCCTCGTCTCGCACCCGACGCTCGAACGCCACCCGCTCGTCACGAGTGACCCGCTGGGCATAGGAATACGCTTGGGTTCGCAGCAGCAAAGGTTGGGTGTAGCCGTCGAATTCCGCTCGGGACACCGAATCGGAATTGGCGAAAAACCGGCGCAAGCCGTCGAGGCGCTGCTCCTGATCTTCGAAACGCTCTTCGATACGGCTGTAACGTTCACTGGCCAGCAGTTGGAAACGTTGCCGCAATTGATGGTGAAACAGATTCAGCGTCGACCACGCCAGCAACCCGGTGAGCACCCCGCCAACCAGCAATACCAGCAGCGCGACCAACCAGGCCGAGGCATCTTCGCTGATTATTCCCAGGATCCTGGGGCGCACGGCGTGCAACGACATAAAACGCAAACTCAAAACGCCAGGTGCGGAGAAGCCCTTTGGCCATGAACTGAGTTATAGCTATTAGCCACTAATTTGACCAGCACTGAACAACTCTGTAGGAGCGAGCTTGCTCGCGATGGTCGATAACGATAACGCGTGCTTTCTGAATACACGCGGCGCTTTCGGGTTCATCGCGAGCAGGCTCGCTCCTACAGTGAATCAGCACAGCTATCAACGAGCCGTGATTTTCCAGGCGCGATGGATCTTGGCGTTGCGGGCAAAATCCGGGTCGATGGTCTGGGCGGTGATCTCCTCGACTGCATAACGCTCGCCGAGATTGGCTTCCAGTTCAAACTTGCGGAAGTTGTTGGAGAAGTACAACACGCCGCCGGGCGCCAGTCGCGCCATGGCCAGGTCGATCAGTTGCACCTGGTCGCGTTGCACGTCGAAGACACCTTCCATGCGCTTGGAGTTGGAGAACGTCGGCGGGTCGATGAAGATCATGTCGTACTCGTCACGACTGGCTTCGAGCCACGCCATCACATCACCCTGCTCCAGACGGTTCTTGTCGGAGAAACCGTTCAACGACAGGTTGCGACGCGCCCAGTCCAGATAGGTTTTCGACAGGTCGACACTGGTGGTGCTGCGCGCGCCGCCCTTGGCCGCATGCACACTGGCCGTCGCGGTGTAGCAGAACAGATTGAGGAAGCGCTTGCCGGCCGCCTCTTTCTGGATACGCATGCGCATCGGCCGGTGGTCGAGGAACAGACCGGTGTCGAGGTAGTCGGTGAGGTTCACCAGCAGCTTCACGCCACCCTCATTGACCTCGACGAACTTGCCCTGTGCCGCCTGGCGCTCGTACTGCTTGGTGCCGCTCTGGCGCTCGCGGCGCTTGACCACCACACGGCTCTTGTCGATGTTCAACGCCTGCGGGATGGCTGCCAGGGCATCGAACATGCGGGCCGAAGCCTTTTCCGGATCGATTGATTTCGGCGCGACGTACTCCTGGACATGCACCCAATCGTGATACAGGTCGATGGCCATGGAGTATTCCGGCATGTCGGCATCGTACACGCGGTAGCAGTCGATGCCTTCACGCTTGACCCACTTGCCCAGGGCCTTGAGGTTCTTTTGCAGGCGGTTGGCGAACATCTGCCCGCCTTCGCTCAGGCGCGGCTGCTCGACCACTGGAGCCGGTGCCGGCGCCGGTTTGATCGGGTTGCCGTTTTTGTTGAACTTGCGTTCCTGCGGTTCGTTCGGCGCCTGATCGTAGGCGGCTTGCTCGCGCTCGACCTGGCGCTGCTCCGGAGTACGACGCTCGCCGGTGACGAATTGATCCGGCAACACCTTGATCAGCAACAGCTTGCACGGCAAGGCGCCGTTCCAGAACGAATACTGCTTGTGGCTGCGGATGCCCATGCGCTTGCCCAGGTCCGGGGCGCCGGTGAACACCGCGGCTTCCCAGTTGAGGCAAGCCTGACGCAGGCGTTCGCCAAGGTTCTGGTAGAGGTAGAGCAGGCTCGCCTCGTCGCCCAGACGCTCGCCGTATGGTGGGTTGCAGATCACCAGGCCTTTCTGGTTCTGGTCCGGACGCGGCTCGAAGGTCGCGACTTCACCCTGGTAGATCTTGATCCACTCACTGAGGCCGGCACGCTCGACGTTGTTGCGGCCCGGTTGAATCAGGCGCGGGTCGGCTTCGTAACCACGAATCCATAGCGGCGGCTTGGCCAGGCCGGCCGCGGCGCGTTCGGTGGCTTCTTCGTGGAGTTTTTTCCACAGCGCCGGTACGTGACCGAGCCAGGCGGTGAAGCCCCACTGCTCGCGACGCAGGTTCGGCGCCATGTCGGCGGCGATCATGGCGGCTTCCACCAGGAACGTGCCGACGCCGCACATCGGGTCGGCCAGAGCGCCGCCTTCGGCCGCGATACGGGGCCAGCCGGAACGGATCAGGATGGCGGCCGCGAGGTTTTCCTTGAGCGGCGCCGCACCTTGCTGCAAGCGATAGCCGCGCTGGTGCAGGCTGTGACCGGACAGGTCAAGAGACAGAATGGCTTCGCCACGATCCAGGCGCAGGTGAATGCGCAGGTCCGGGTTGAGCTTGTCGATGGACGGACGGTCGCCTTGCGGGGTGCGCAGTTTGTCGACGATGGCGTCCTTGACCTTCAGCGCGCCGAAGTGGGTGTTGTCGATACCTGAGCCATGGCCGCTGAATTCGACGGCCAGGGTGCCGTCATTGAGCATGTGGTCTTGCCACTCGATGTCCAGCACGCCGTGGTACAGGTCTTCGGCGTCCTTCATTTGGAAACGCTTGAGCACCAGCAGCACGCGGTTGGCCAGGCGCGACCACAGGCACAGGCGATAAGCGGTTTCCATGGTGGCCATGCCGCGTACGGCAGAGGTGTGCTCCCGCGCTTCCTCAAGGCCAAGCCCGACGGCTTCCTCGATGAGCAGGCCTTCAAGGCCTTTTGGGCAAGTGAGGAAGAGTTCGAAACGATCGGACATGGGAATTCCAGAACCTTTAGCTAAGTGACCGGGCAACGCATTGCCGGTCCGGTTTTCAATCAGGCGCTTTTCTCGAAGAGCGCCCGCGTGGCACGAAGGTGTGCCGTTCCACCCCTGCTGCTCGGGTTAAATGAGCTTAGATGCAAGGACAGATAAAAAAGTTGATGCAACAAAATGTCATAAGTCGACCCTTCGTCGAATAGTGCTTCCCGGCAACGGGAGCCATTCTCACTAAAGGATTAAGCCCATCATCCAGCGCAGAGCCGATCATACCGGGGTTTGGCCAATAAATACGCTACAAACGCTCTGTTACTTATGGCGTTAGCACATGAACGGTTACGTCCTTATGACAAAACGATCATTCCCTCGATGTGACGCATTGGTTAGAACTCAATACAGGTTGGCGCCGCAATGACGCCAACACCTTGGCTCGTCACGCCGGCAACGAGCCCCCAACGGCAGAGTTTTTCTGCCAGACCTCAATAGAGGTCGACGCGATAAATACAGTCAACAAGTGAGGGCAACACCCTATGAGAAGACTTAAGCGTGATCCGTTGGAAAGAGCATTTTTGCGCGGATATCAATATGGCGTTGGTGGTAAATCCCGTGAGCTTTGCCCATTTACTCTACCGTCGGTACGTCAAGCCTGGATTAACGGCTGGCGAGAAGGACGCGGCGACAACTGGGACGGTATGACCGGCACTGCGGGAATCCACAGACTCAACGAACTTCACGCCGTCGGCTAATTACAGGGCAGAACACTCCGACACGACAATCTGATTTGTACTGAATTAACCATGCACGTCCCATCCGGACGGCGGGCTCCGGCCCAGGGGCTCCTTTAAAGGGGCCCTTTTTTATGCCTGCTGATTGACCCGGAACAATCCCCCTGTAGGAGCGAGCCTGCTCGCGATGAACCCGAGAACACCGCGTGTATCCAGAAAGTACGCGTTATCGTTATCGACCATCGCGAGCAGGCTCGCTCCTACAAGGGATCAGCGTAGCGCTGCGATGGCGTCTACGGACTCACGAATCAGCGCCGGGCCTTTGTAGATGAAGCCCGAGTAGATCTGCACCAGGCTCGCGCCCGCGGTGATTTTCTCCGCTGCATGCTTGCCTTCGGTAATACCGCCGGCAGCGATGATCGGCAGCCGACCACCCAGCTCCGATGCCAGCACTTTCACGGTGTGGGTGCTCTTGTCGCGAACCGGCGCGCCGGACAGACCACCGGCTTCTTCGCCGTGCTCCATGCCTTCGACGCCTACACGGCTCAGGGTGGTGTTAGTCGCAATGACCGCATCCATCCCGGTTTCGATCAGCGCTTGCGCAACTTGTGCGGTTTCTTCGTCGCTCATGTCCGGCGCGATCTTGATCGCCAGCGGTACATGTTTGCCATGACGCAATGCCAGTTCCGCGCGGCGCTCGGCCAGATCGGCCAGCAACTGCTTGAGCGAGTCACCGAATTGCAGGCTGCGCAGGCCTGGCGTGTTCGGCGAGCTGACGTTGACCGTCACATAGCTGGCGTGGGCGTAGACCTTGTCCAGGCAGATCAGGTAGTCGTCCACGGCACGCTCGACCGGCGTATCGAAGTTCTTGCCGATGTTGATGCCCAGCACGCCCTTGTATTTGGCCGCCGCCACGCGGGCCAGCAGGTGATCGACGCCGAGGTTGTTGAACCCCATGCGATTGATGATCGCCTCGGCTTCCGGCAGACGGAACAGGCGTGGCTTCGGGTTGCCCGGCTGCGGACGTGGCGTGATGGTGCCGATTTCGACAAAACCGAAACCCAGTTGGGCGAAACCATCGATGGCCGCGCCGTTCTTGTCCAGGCCGGCGGCCAGCCCCACCGGATTCGGGAAGTCCAGGCCCATGACATTCACCGGCGTCTTCGCCGGGGCCTTGCACAGCAAGCCGTTGAGCCCAAGACGCCCGCCCGCGCCGATCAGGTCCAGGGACAGATCGTGGGAGGTTTCCGGGGAGAGTTTGAACAACAGCTGACGGGCCAGGGTGTACATGGGCGGATTTGACTCGATTGGCGGCGAATTGAGGCGGCGATTATAGCCGGGCACGGGGTGGCAAGCGAGGCGCGTGATCAAATCAACGGATAATGGCATATGCCTTGCACCACTCTGGGCACCAGCACCCATGCCAACGACCGAATGTGTGCAAAGACAATGGCGTCGTCCCCGGCCTGCTCATGCAAGAACTCGGGACGACGTTTTTTTTGCAAGGTGAACACGCGATGAACGAACCATCAGCCGACCCTCTGGCCTGGGTCAATGGCAGCGATGCCCCGGAAAAAACCGAAATCAATCTCGGCTTCATGGCTCTGAGCGACTGCGCCTCGGTGGTTGTCGCCGCCACCCAGGGCTTCGCCCAACCCCATGGTTTGACCCTGAACCTCAAGCGTCAGTCGTCCTGGGCCAACCTGCGGGACAAACTGGTCAGCGGCGAACTCGATGCCGCCCACAGCCTCTACGGTCTGGTTTACGCCGTTCACCTAGGGATCGGTGGCGTGGCCGCGACCGACATGGCCGTGCTGATGGGCCTGAATCAGAACGGCCAGAGCATCAACCTGTCCCGTGGTTTGCAAGCGCTTGGAGTGACCAGTCCTGAAGCACTGGAACGGCACGTGCACCAAACTCGCTCAAAATTCACCTTCGCCCAGACGTTTCCAACCGGCACCCACGCCATGTGGTTGTATTACTGGCTCGCCAGCCAGGGCATTCACCCGCTGCTGGATGTCGACAGCGTGGTGGTGCCGCCGCCGCAAATGGTCGCGCACCTGCGGGCCGGGCGTATCGACGGGCTCTGCGTCGGCGAACCCTGGTCCGCCAGCGCCGTGCAACAGGACCTCGGCTTCACCTTGGCGACGACCCAGACCATCTGGCCCGATCATCCGGAAAAGGTCCTGGGCTGCACCCGCGCCTTCGTCGAGCAATACCCCAACACTGCCCGCGCGTTGGTGATGGCGATTCTGGAGGCCAGTCGCTTCATCGAAGAAAGCAGCGAAAATCGTCGCAGCACCGCGCAATTGCTCAGTGCAGCGCAATACCTCGATGCGCCGCTGGAGTGCATCGAGCCGCGCCTGCTGGGCGACTATGTCGATGGTCTGGGCAATCGCTGGCAAGACCCACACGCCCTGCGCTTCCATGGTGAAGGCGAGGTCAATCTGCCGTACCTGTCCGATGGCATGTGGTTCATGACCCAGTTCCGTCGCTGGGGTTTGTTGCGCGACGACCCGGATTACCTCGCCGTGGCCCGTCAAGTCCAGCAACTAGACTTGTATCGTGAAGCGGCCAGCGCTGTAGGTGTCGCGGCACGGGGCAAGGAGATGCGCAGCAGTCAGTTGATCGACGGCAAGACCTGGGACGGTTCGGACCCGGCCGGTTATGCCCGCAGTTTCAAACTGCACGCCATGAGCGACAGCTCGCACCGATCCGCCAGCCGCTGACAGGAGACCATGAACATGCTGCGTATCCTGCTGATCAATGACACCGCTAAAAAAGTCGGGCGCCTGAAGGCCGCCCTGACCGAGGCCGGATTCGAAGTGATCGATGAATCCGGCCTGACCATCGACCTGCCCGAACGCGTCGAAACGGTGCGTCCGGATGTGATTCTGATCGATACAGAGTCACCGGGCCGCGATGTCATGGAACAAGTGGTGCTGGTGACTCGCGACCAGCCACGACCGATTGTGATGTTCACGGACGAACACGACCCCGATGTGATGCGACAGGCGATCAAGTCCGGTGTCAGCGCCTACATCGTCGAAGGCATTCACGCACAACGCCTGCAGCCGATTCTCGATGTGGCCATGGCACGCTTCGAAAGCGATCAGGCCTTGCGTGCCCAACTGCATGCCCGCGACCAGCAATTGGCCGAGCGCAAGCGCATTGAACTGGCCAAGGGACTGCTGATGAAAATGAAGGACTGCAACGAGGAAGAGGCCTACACACTGATGCGCCGCCAGGCGATGAGCCGCCAGCAGAAGCTGATTCAAGTGGCGGAGCAGATTATTGCCATGAGCGAGTTGCTCGGCTGAAGTGCTGTGGCGAATGTTCTATCGCCTTCGCGAGCAAGCCCGCTCCCACAAGGGCGCTACGCCGAACACGAATCACCTGTCGGAGCGGGCTTGCTCGCGAATGGCGGCAACCCGGTTTCGGTTGTTGGCACAGATCTCGCTAAGTAATCACCACAGGTAACCAACGGCGGTTGCCCCACCTACGACAAAGACGTCGCTCACCTCATTTGCCCTTGGCGGATCGGGTAGCGGCGTTTTTTCGTTTTGGCCCCACAGCACGGGGCCGGTGGTGCGGCCGTATCGGCGCCCCACCTGCAAGCTCATGACTCCTTTCGAGACTCTTCACAGCTGAGGTGCGCAATGAATTCAAGCTTCTGGAAATCCGGCCATACACCCACATTGTTCGCAGCTTTCCTCTATTTCGACCTGAGCTTCATGGTCTGGTACCTGCTCGGTCCTTTGGCGGTACAGATCGCCGCCGACCTGCACCTGACGACGCAGCAACGCGGGCTGGTGGTCGCCACGCCGATTCTGGCCGGGGCGGTGTTGCGCTTCGTGATGGGGATGCTGGCTGATCGCCTGTCGCCCAAAACCGCCGGCCTGATCGGTCAGGTCATCGTGATCTGCGCGCTGTTCGGTGCCTGGAAACTCGGAATCCACAGCTACGAACAGGCGTTGCTGCTGGGCCTGTTCCTCGGCATGGCCGGCGCTTCGTTCGCCGTCGCCTTGCCCCTGGCCTCGCAGTGGTATCCGCCGCAGCATCAAGGCAAGGCCATGGGCATCGCCGGCGCGGGGAACTCGGGCACGGTGCTCGCCGCATTGATCGCCCCGGTGCTGGCGGCGGCGGTTGGCTGGAGCAACGTGTTCGGTTTCGCCCTGATTCCGCTGATTCTGACCCTGATCGTCTTCGCCTGGCTGGCCCGCAATGCCCCCGAGCGGCCAAAAGCCAAATCCATGGCCGACTACTTCAAGGCCTTGGGCGATCGTGACAGCTGGTGGTTCATGTTTTTCTACAGCGTCACATTCGGCGGCTTCATCGGTCTGGCCAGTGCCCTGCCCGGTTATTTCAACGACCAGTACGGCTTGAGCCCGGTGACCGCCGGCTACTACACCGCAGCCTGCGTGTTCGGCGGCAGCCTGATGCGCCCCTTGGGTGGCGCGCTGGCTGACCGGTTCGGCGGCATTCGGACTCTGCTGGCGATGTACACCGTCGCGGCGATCTGCATTGCCGTGGTCGGCTTCAATCTGCCGAGCTCCTACGCCGCACTGGCACTTTTCGTCTGCACCATGCTCGGTCTGGGCGCAGGCAATGGCGCGGTATTCCAATTAGTGCCCCAGCGTTTTCGCCGGGAAATCGGCGTGATGACCGGCCTGATCGGCATGGCCGGCGGTATCGGTGGCTTTGCCCTCGCGGCCGGCATGGGCGCGATCAAGCAAAGCACCGGTAGCTATCAACTGGCACTGTGGTTGTTCGCCAGCCTCGGCGTTCTGGCCTGGTTCGGTCTGCACGGCGTAAAACGTCGCTGGAGAACCACCTGGGGTTCGGCCGCCGTGACGGCTGCGCGGGTCTGACGCCCCGATGAGCCTGCAACTGAGTTTCGCCGAAGCCAGCGCCATCGGTCCTCGCGAGGAAAACCAGGATGCCCTGCGCCTGGTCACGCCGGCTCCGGCGCTGGCCGCGAGCAAGGGTTACCTGTTCGCGATTGCCGACGGTGTCAGCCAATGCGTCGATGGCGGTCTGGCTGCCCGTTCGACGCTGCAGGCCCTGGCGCTGGATTACTACGCCACGCCGGAAACCTGGAGCGTCGCACAGGCACTCGATCGTCTGCTGCTGGCGCAGAACCGCTGGTTGCAGGCCAATGGCGGCGGACAACCGCTGCTGACCACCCTCAGTGCGCTGGTCCTGCGCGGCCGGCGTTTTACCTTGGCTCATGTCGGCGATTGTCGGGTGTATCGCTGGCACGCCGACCAATTGCAGCGAATCAGCGAAGATCACGTCTGGGACCAGCCGGGCATGCAGCATGTGCTGAAACGGGCGCTGGGGCTCGATCAACACCTGGTGCTGGATTTTCTCGACGGTGAGTTGCGCCCCGATGAGAGCTTCGTCCTGCTCAGCGACGGCGTCTGGGCCGTCCTGGGCGATACCGCCATTGCCGCGATCCTGCGCGATCAACCGGACTTGCACAGTGCTGCGAACACCCTGGTCAATGCTGCGCACCTGGCGGGCAGCCAGGACAACGCCAGCGCCCTGCTGGTGCGGGTCGATGCCCTCGGCGAAGCGAGCATTGGCGATGCGTTGATGCACTTACAGCAATGGCCACTGCCGCCTGCCCTGAAACCGGGTCAGGCGTTCGAGGGCTGGCAGGTCGAGGGGATCGTCGCACAGAGCCAGCAATCGCTGCTTTATCGCGTTCGCGACAGCCAGCAACAACCCTGGCTGTTGAAAACCCTGCCCGGTCGCCTGCACGACGATCACCAGGCCGGGCAAGCGTTACTGTCGGAAGAATGGTTTCTCAAACGCGTGGCCGGTCGACATTTTCCTGAAGTCCACTCCGCCAGTCAGCGTCAGCATTTGTACTACGTGATGCGTGAATATTCGGGCGTTACCCTGGCCCAACGACATGAGCAAGGCGGGCCGCTGCCGCTGCCCCAGTGGCAAGACATCGCCGAACGCTTGCTGCGAGCGGTCGGTCTGTTGCATCGACGGCAGATCCTGCATCGCGATATCAAACCGGAAAACCTGCTGCTGGGGGACGATGGTGAGTTGCGCCTGCTGGATTTCGGCCTCGCCTACTGCCCCGGGCTTTCGCAAGATCTGCCCTGGGCGCTGCCGGGTACACCCAGTTACATCGCACCCGAAGCCTTTCGCGGCGAAGTACCGACGCCACAACAGGACTTGTACGCCGTCGGAGTAACCCTGTATTTCCTGCTCACCGGGCATTACCCCTATGGCGAAATCGAAGCCTTCCAGCGGCCGAGGTTTGGCCTCCCGGTCAACGCCAGCCGCTACCGGCCCGATCTGCCGGACTGGATCGCCCATAGCCTGGAGCGCGCCGTGGCGGCGGCCCCCGACCAGCGTTTCGAAACAGCGGAAGAATGGCTGCTGCTGATCGAACAGGGCGAGCGCCACAGCTTGAGCGTGCGCCCCAGGCCCTTGCTGGAGCGCGAACCGCTGAAAGTCTGGCGAACATTGGCGCTGGTATCGTTGCTGCTCAATCTGGTGCTGTTGATGGTTGCGCTCCATTAGCGGGCAAAGCGCCTTGAATCGGTGCACTCCCTCACGGTTCTGCCCTTGTGAACGGGGAAAATGCCAACAAACACGGGATTTGAGCGACTTGGCATAACCACTGCATTACCTCTTTCAACAGACATACAGCGCAGGCTTCAACGACGAAGGTTGCACTTCCCGAGAGAACGGGACCAGGACAAAGGCGTCCTCGCTAGGCAACTAGCGGGACGCCTTTTTTTGTTTGCGCAAAATTTGTCGAGCACGGCCTGACCCTGATGAGGCAGGCCTGAGCTCCCCGGAGAACCTGATGAAAAAACTAAAACTGGTGATGATCGGCAACGGCATGGCCGGGGTCCGGACCCTGGAAGAGCTGCTCAAACTGAGCACGGAGCTGTACGACATCACGGTCTTCGGTGCCGAACCGCACACCAACTACAACCGCATCCTGCTGTCGCCGGTGCTGGCGGGCGAACAGACCTTCGAAGAAATCGTGCTCAACGACCTGGACTGGTACCTGGAAAACAACATCAAACTGCTGCTCAACCGCAAGGTGGTGGAGATCGACCGGGTCAAGCGCCGGGTCATTGCCGAAGACGGCAGCGAAGCCGAATACGATCGCCTGCTGATCGCCACCGGCTCGACGCCTTTCATCCTGCCCATTCCCGGCAACACCCTTGACGGCGTGATCGGCTACCGCGACATCGCCGACACCCAGGCCATGATCGACACCGCGAAAACCCACAGGCACGCCGTAGTGATCGGCGGCGGCCTGCTCGGCCTGGAGGCCGCCAACGGCCTGATGCTGCGGGGCATGCACGTCACCGTGGTGCATATCGGCGAGTGGTTGCTGGAGCGGCAACTGGACAAGACCAGCGGCCAGTTGCTGCAAACCGCGCTGGAATCTCGCGGCCTGCACTTTCGCCTGTGCGAGCAGACCCAGGCCTTGCACGACGCTGGCAACGGCCGGGTCGGTTCGGTGCAATTCAAGAACGGCGACATCATTCCCGCTGACCTGGTAGTGATGGCCGCCGGCATTCGCCCCAATACCGAACTGGCGGAGAAATCCGGCATTCCGTGCAGCCGCGGGATTCTGGTCAACGACACAATGCAAACTTACGACCCACGGATCTATGCCATCGGCGAGTGTGCCAGCCACCGCGGTATCGCGTATGGCTTGGTGGCGCCGCTGTTCGAACAGGCCAAAGTCTGCGCCAACCACCTGGCCCAACTGGGTTTTGCCACCTACAAGGGTTCGGTGACCTCGACCAAATTGAAGGTTACCGGTATCGACCTGTTTTCCGCCGGCGACTTCATGGGCGGTGAAGGCACCGAGACCATTACCCTCTCGGACCCGATTGGCGGCGTCTACAAGAAACTGGTGATCAAGGATGACGTGCTGGTCGGCGCCTGCCTGTACGGCGATACGGCGGATGGCGGCTGGTATTTCCGGCAGATCCGTGAAAACCATGCCATCAGTGAGATCCGCGATCACTTGATGTTCGGTGAAAATGCGCTTGGCGACGTAGGACATCAAGGCCAGGACAAAGCCATGAGCATGGCTGACAACGCCGAAGTCTGCGGCTGCAACGGCGTGTGCAAAGGCACCATCGTCAAGGCCATTCAGGAACACGGGCTGTTCAGTGTCGACGACGTCAAGAAACACACCAAGGCTGCCAGCTCCTGCGGCTCGTGCGCGGGTTTGGTGGAGCAGATCCTGATCAACACCGTGGGCGGCGCCGCCGACGTCAAGCCGAAAAGCGAAAAGGCCATCTGCGGCTGCAGCGATCTCAACCACGGGCAAATCCGCCAGGCCATCCGCGAGCAGCACCTGCTGACCATCGCCGACACCATGAGCTACCTGAACTGGCGCACACCCAACGGCTGCGCCACCTGCCGCCCGGCGCTCAACTACTACCTGATCTCCACCTGGCCAGGAGAAGCCAAGGATGATCCGCAATCGCGCCTGATCAATGAACGCGCCCACGCCAATATTCAGAAAGACGGCACCTACTCTGTAGTCCCGCGGATGTGGGGCGGTGTGACCAATCCTTCAGAGCTGCGGCGCATTGCCGACGTCGCCGACAAGTACAACGTGCCGATGGTCAAGGTTACCGGTGGCCAGCGCATCGACTTGCTGGGTATTCGCAAGCAAGACCTGCCGGGGGTGTGGAAAGACCTGGACATGCCGTCCGGCCACGCCTACGGCAAATCCATCCGCACAGTGAAAACCTGCGTCGGCAGCGAGTTCTGCCGCTTTGGCACCCAGAACTCCACACAACTTGGCATTGAACTGGAACATGACCTGTTCAACATGTGGTCGCCACACAAGGTGAAGCTGGCTGTCTCCGGTTGCCCGCGCAACTGCTCGGAAGCCGGTATCAAGGATGTGGGAATTATCGGTGTGGACTCCGGCTGGGAGATGTACATCGGTGGCAACGGCGGGATCAAGACCGAAGTCGCGGAATTCTTCGTCAAACTGAAAACCGCCGAAGAAGTGCGCGAATACAACGGTGCATTCCTGCAGCTCTATCGCGAAGAAGCCTTCTACCTCGAGCGCACCGTGCACTACCTGCAACGGGTCGGCATGGAACACATCAAGAAAGCCGTGCTGGAAGATCCGGAGCGTCGCAAGGCGCTCAACGATCGCCTGCAATTCTCCCTGTCGTTCGAACAGGACCCGTGGAAGGAACGCCTGGAACAGCCCCAGCTGAAAAAAGAATTCGACGTCATCCCCGTGAAAAACCTGGAGGTGCTGGCATGAACTGGCTGGATATCTGTGCACTGGAAGAGATCAATGCCCTGGGCTCGCGGATCATCGCCGGGCCAAAGGGAGACATCGCGATTTTCCGTACCAGCGACGACGAAGTGTTCGCCCTCGACGACCGCTGCCCGCACAAGGGCGGCCCGTTGTCCCAAGGTCTGGTCTACGGCAAGCGTGTGGCCTGCCCGCTGCACAACTGGCAAATCGACCTGGAAAGCGGCGAAGCCCTGGCCCCGGACATCGGCTGTGCCCATCACCATCTCGCCCGGGTGGAAAATGGCCGGGTGATGCTGGCCCTGCGGGATGCAGGCTGATGGACCGCCAGATCACTGCGTCCACCTGCTGTTACTGCGGGGTCGGCTGCGGGGTGCTGATCGAGCACGACGATTCACGCATCCTCGGCGTCAGCGGCGACCCGGCGCACCCGGCGAATTTCGGCAAACTGTGCAGCAAGGGTTCGACCCTGCACCTGACCGGCGACTTGACGGCGCGGGCGTTGTACCCCGAACTGCGCCTCGGTAAAAGCCTGGCCCGCCACCGCACCGATTGGGATACCGCCCTCGATCACGCCACCAGCGTGTTTGCCGCGACCATTGCCGAACATGGCCCGGACAGCGTGGCGTTCTACATTTCCGGGCAACTGTTGACCGAGGACTACTACGCCTTCAACAAGCTGGCGCGTGCCCTGGTAGGCACCAACAACATCGACAGCAATTCGCGCCTGTGCATGTCCTCGGCGGTGGTCGGCTACAAGCGCAGCCTGGGTGCCGACGCCCCGCCCTGCAGCTACGAAGACCTGGAGCTGAGCGATTGCGTGATGATCGTCGGCAGCAACATGGCCTACGCCCACCCGGTGCTGTTTCGCCGGCTGGAAGCAGCCAAATCCCGCCGGCCGCAGATGAAGGTCATCGTCATTGACCCACGTCGCACAGATACCTGCGATCTGGCTGACCTGCACCTGGCGATCTTGCCGGGCACCGATGTCGCCTTGTTCCATGGGATTTTGCATCTGCTGCTGTGGGAAGACTGGATAGATCGTGACTTCATCAGGGACCACACCGAAGGCCTGGCCGAGCTGAAAAACCTGGTGCGTGACTACACGCCGCAAATGGTTTCGCAGCTCTGCGGTATCAGCCTCGGGCAATTGCAGCAATGTGCCGAGTGGATCGGCACATCACCGAGCTTTCTGTCGCTGTGGTGCATGGGGCTTAACCAGTCCACCGCCGGCAGCGCGAAAAACAGTGCATTGATCAATCTGCACCTGGCCACCGGGCAGATCGGTCGTCCCGGCGCCGGACCTTTCTCCCTCACCGGTCAGCCAAATGCAATGGGTGGACGGGAAACCGGCAGTTTGTCCAACTTGCTGCCCGGTCACCGTGACGCTGCCAATGCACAACACCGTGCGCAAGTGGCGTCCTACTGGGGCATCGAGCAACTGCCGGAAAGCCCCGGGCTCTCTGCGATCGAATTGTTCGAGCAAGTGCGCAACGGCAAGATCAAGGCGTTGTGGATCGCCTGCACCAACCCCGCGCAATCCATGCCGGACCAGACGGCCGTGCGCGCAGCTCTGCAAGCCTGCCCGTTCGTGGTGTTGCAGGAAGCCTTCAGCACCACTGAAACCGCGAAGTTCGCCGACCTTCTGCTGCCCGCCGCCAGTTGGGGGGAAAAGGAAGGTTGCGTGACCAACTCCGAGCGGCGCATTTCCCACGTACGCCAGGCAATCGTCGCACCGGGTGAGGCGCGGCCAGACTGGGCAATCACCGTAGATTTCGCACAACGCCTGGAAAAACACCTGCGTCCCGGCCAAGCCAGCCTGTTTGCATTTGATAATCCAGCTCAAGTCTTTGACGAATACAAACAACTGACTCAAGGTCGCGACCTGGATCTGTCCGGTATCAGCCATGCACTGATCGATCGTCTCGGCCCGCAGCAGTGGCCCTTCCCTGCCGGTGCCGTTGAAGGCACGGCCCGGCTGTACGTCGACGGGGTATTTGCCACTGCCAATGGGCGCGCACAGTTCGTGGCCGATCCATACCGTGCCGCCAAAGAGCAACGCGATGCACGCTTCCCGCTGACCCTGATCACCGGCCGGCTGCGCGATCAATGGCATGGCATGAGCCGCACCGGCACCGCTGCGCAGCTGTTCGGTCATGTCAGCGAAGCGGAGTTGAGCCTGCACCCGGACGAACTGCGCCGCCATCGCCTGCAGCCGGGGGATCTGGTCAGCCTGAAAAGCAGGCGCGGCGCAATCGTCGTCGCGGTTGCCAGCGATGACAGCGTGCGTCCGGGCCAGGCCTTTTTGCCGATGCATTGGGGCGACCGTTTTCTCAAGGGCGGGGTGAACAGTCTCACTCTGCCCGCATTCGATCCTTTGTCGAAACAGCCCGAACTTAAACACAGCGGCGTTCGCCTGGATCCGGTGGATTTGCCCTGGAAACTATTCGCACTGATCGAGGGCGATGTTCAACGGCATTTTGAAACGCTACGACCGCTCTGTGAGGCGTTTTCCTACGTCAGTCTCAGTCTGGTTGGCCGTGAGCGCCCTGCCCTGCTTGTACGAGCTGCCAATACTTCAGCACCTTCGGCAGAGTTGCTAAGCGAAATCGATAAAAACCTGGCGCTCGATGACGGCCCGGTACTGGCTTACGACGACCCTCGACGGGCCATAGGCAAGCGCGTGCGGATCGAAAATGGCCGGATCACCGCCATTCGACTGGCCGGTGAAACCCTTGCCCAGCACTGGTTGCAGGGGCTGTGGCTCGAAGGTCGCGCGGACCAGCAACTGCGGCGCTGGCTGCTTGCGCCGCTGAGCGCACCACCGGGCAATCTCGACACGCCCTTCAACTCGAACAAGATCCTGTGCAATTGCAAGAACGTCGGCCAGAACGCGATCTGCGCCGGCATCAGCCGTGGCCTGGACTTGCAGGGGCTCAAGCAAGAACTGGGTTGCGGCACGCAATGCGGGTCCTGCGTTCCGGAAATCAAACGCCTGCTGGCTGCCACGGCGCAGCCAGTCACCGTCTTCTCGTGAGGAAAACACTATGAGTGCAAAAGTCTGGCTGGTAGGTGCGGGCCCGGGTGATCCGGAGTTGCTCACGTTGAAAGCGGTACGTGCCTTGCGCGAGGCAGATGTGGTGCTGATCGATGACCTGGTCAATGTCGCGGTACTCGAGCATTGCCCTGGGGCGCGGATCATTCCGGTGGGCAAGCGTGGCGGCTGCCGCTCTACCCCGCAAGCGTTCATCCATCGCCTGATGCTTCGTTATGCCCGGCAGGGTAAATGCGTAGCGCGGCTCAAGGGCGGCGATCCATGCATTTTCGGCCGCGGTGGTGAAGAGGCGCAGTGGCTGCGTGAGCGTGGGGTCGAAGCCGAGTTGGTCAACGGCATCACTGCCGGACTGGCGGGGGCAACGCAATGCGATATTCCGCTGACTTTGCGCGGTGTAGCCCGTGGTGTCACGCTGGTCACCGCACACACCCAGGACGACAGCCAATTGAACTGGCAGGCACTGGCCCAAGGCGGAACGACGTTGGTGGTTTACATGGGAGTGGCCAAGCTGGGTGAAATCCGTGAGCAGCTATTGGCCGGCGGCATGGCAACGGATACGCCCGTGGCCATGATTGAAAATGCCTCCTTGCCCCATCAACGGGAATGTCGGAGCACTCTCACAAACATGGATGAAGCGGCCTACAGATTCCAACTGAAAAGCCCTGCCATACTGGTGATCGGTGCAGTGGCAGCCAGTGCAACTCAATCGCTGTGGGAGCGTGAATTGCCTGTGATGGCGGCAGATCAGTCAGCGTAGTTTCAACTATTTCACCAAATTGCAGACAAAGAAAAGCCCGGCCTGAGCCGGGCTTTTCAGAGCTGCGAGCTAATTACTTAGCTTGAGCTTCAACCTGCGCTTCTACGCGACGGTTAACTGCACGACCAGCGTCAGTTTTGTTGTCAGCAACTGGGCGGGATTCGCCGTAGCCAACAGACTGAACGCGGGACGATTCAACACCGTACTGGTTGGTCAGAACTTGTTTAACGGCGTTTGCACGACGCTCGGACAGTTTCTGGTTGTAAGCGTCAGGACCGACGGAGTCAGTGTGACCTTCAACAGTAGTGCTGGTGGATGGGTACTGCTTCATGAAGTCAGCCAGGTTCTTGATGTCGCCGTAGCTGTTTGGCTTGACTACCGACTTGTCGAAGTCGAACTTCACGTCCAGCTCAACACGAACAACTTCAGCAACTGCCGGGCAGCCGTCAGCGTCAACAGTTACGTTGGCTGGGGTGTCTGGGCACTTGTCAACGTTGTCGCAAACGCCATCGTTGTCGCTGTCAGAGCAAACTTCCGGAGCTGGAACTGGAGCAGCAGCTGGCTTGCTGCCGCCGCCGAAGTTCACACCGATACCGACGCTAGGAGCCCACTCGGTGTTGCCCTGGTCGATGTTGTACTGAGCTTCAACGCCAGCACGGGCGTAGAAGTTGTCGGTGAAGTACAGCTTGGCACCGCCGCCAACGTTGGCGAAGGTGGAACGGTTACGACCGTTCGAGCCGTTCTGGTCGATGCTCTGGTCGGAGAAACCGCCCGAGACGTAAGGACGCAGCATGTCGCCTGGGTTGTTGAAGTGGTACAGAGCGTCCAGAGCGGTGTTCGCGCCCTTAACGTTCTTGCCGTCGTTTGCACGGGCGTTGTGCACTTCGTCGTAGGCCAGACGCAGTTCAACGTCGTCTGTCAGGAAGTAACCGATAGAACCACCCGGCAGGATGCCGTCGTTCTTGAAGTTACGGTCGCTATCGAAATATTGCTTCTTTGCGTAGCCTTCGATTTCAACTGCGCCTTGGCCCTGTGCCAGAGCGCCGATGGAAGTGGCGGCAATAAGAGAACCAATGGCCAAGCCCAAGGTGTTTTTCAGTTTCATCCGTTAAATCCCCATCTGGTGATTGTGAAGCAGTCCCGCAAACCGGGGGACAACTCGGCGGCAAGTCTAACAGAACTTGCCTACACGTAAGAGATATTTGCGCTGAACTAAGTTTCAGCAATGCCTGCAAATTTCTCACGCAATTTATCTAGAGCGCGTTTGTACCGCATTTTTGTTGCGCTCAAACCCATATGCATGATGTCTGCGATTTCCTGAAACTCCAGCTCTGCGACAAATCGTAGCACCAGAATTTCACGATCAATCGGGTTCACATACACCAACCAGCGATCAAGTCCGCCTTTTTCCTCAGGTTTCGGCGTCTTTTCTTCAGACGCTTCCTCGAGGGGGTCAAGACTCAATGCGTCCATCAAGCGACGCTTTCGCCGTTCCTTCCGATACTGTGTGATGCACTCGTTGTACGTGATGCTATATAGCCATGTCTTGAACTTCGATTTACCTTCGAAGTTCTTCAGGCCATACAGCACCTTCAACATGACCTCCTGACAGACATCGTCTGCGTCGCGATCGTTCCCTAGATATCGTGCGCACACGTTAAATAATGTTCGCTGGTAACGCCGCATCAGTTCTTCATAGGCGCGTGTTACGTGAAACAGCTCGGTATGCGCGCGCGCGACCAACTCCTCATCAGAGAGCTCGCGGGGGTCGTAGCGCATGGATAACGATTGGGCTTTATTCAAAACAAGTCGGGCCGACAGTCAGGTCAATGTCCGCCGCAGCCAGCGTGAGCAGGCATTTTGCGGCGGCATACATTAGCAGGGTTTGCCGGGTTAGCGGCTACTCACATGCTGCTCAAGGAGGATCCGATTGGAAAGAGAGACTAGCTCACCCTCATCGGTCAGCAATGTGGTTTTAACCGTGCCGATCTCTTCGATCTGGCCTTCGACCTCGCCAACACGCACTTGTTGCCCAACCTGGTACAGCTCACGCACGTAGATTCCCGCAAGAATCTGGCCGGCAATTTCCCGGCTTCCCAACCCCATGGCCAGCGCTACTGCCAGACCAACGGTTATCAACACAATCACGATCACATGGTTCAGCAGGTCGGTCTTGACCTCCAACTGGCTGATCGCAACCGAAATACTGATGATGATCACCAGGCCCTGGGCAATCCGCCCAAGCCCTGAAGCATAGTCCAGCCCCACGCCTTCTGCCGCTCCGCGCACCAGCCCGTTGGCCAGTTGCGCCAGCAAGACACCGACCAGCAACACCAGCGCCGCGCCGAACACCTTCGGCAAATACAACGCAAGCATGTCCAGCGTAGCTGAAACTCGCTCAAGGCCAAGGGATTCTGCGGCAGAAACCAGAAAAATCAGCAGAACGAACCAATAGACGATTTTGCCGATCAGCGTCGAAATAGGAACTTGCAACCCTGCACGGGACAGCAATTTGGTCAGGCCGGTGCCACCCATCAAGCGATCAAGGCCCAGTTTGGCGAGCAACTTCGAGAGCAAGGTGTCCAGCAGTTTGGCCACGACAAAACCCAACAGCAGCACAACCAGTGCGCCGAACAGGTTCGGAATGAAGTTCGCAACCTTGGTCCACAACGCAGTCATTGCAGTGACGAGGCTCTGAGTCCAGAGATCAAGTTCCATATTCAATCAGCCTTATCAGCAGTGCGAGCAGTAGGTTTACGAAGACGGGATACCGGCGCGACATGGGCCGATCCGTTATTCAGGGCGATCATCAGTGCGGGCAACCAGCGCCCCAGCAGGCTGAACAGATCACCGGCGCCGACCTGGCGGTTGGCGGTTTTCAGCACACGCCCCAGGCACGCATCGTCGTCCCGGGTGGACGGTGAGGCGTTGAGCATGTCGCGTAAAGACTGTTCAAACGGATCGTGCATACGCACCTCTCGTGATGTCTGTGGGAGACGCGGTCAGTTTTGGTCGGGTCACATGGTTTCCCTCAGACCCAGCGTAAACGTCGGAACAACCACCACTGCCCGAGCGCCACCGAGACCATCATCAGGCAAGCGATCAGAAAGCCGTAAGGGCTGGCAGAGAATGGAATTCCACCGACGTTGATCCCCAAAAGCCCGGCCAGAAAACTCATCGGCAAAAAGATCCCGGTGATGATCCCGAAGCGATACATCGTGCGGTTCATGCGCACGCTCAAGCGACGGTCTTCAGCCTCCAGGACCAGCCCCACCCGCTCCCGGGTCAATTCCAGCTCTTCGAGGTAGCGGGTCAGGCTGTTGTTCAATTCGTTCCAGTAATCGCCGTCATCCTCGACGAACCAGGGCAACTTGATTCGCGTCAACTGCCCGAAAATGTCCCGCTGCGGAGCCAGAAAGCGCTTCAACGCAGCCGCCCGGCGACGAATCTGCAAAACCGCCCCGTGCTCAGGAGTATACCGTTCGTCGGTATCCAGCTTTTCTTCTTCCTCATCGACCACTTCCGAGAGACAGCTGACCAGATCCTGCACCTTGTTGGTGAGGTACTGCGCCATGCAAAGGATGAGTTCGGAGGCAGTTTTCGGCCCCTTGCCCTCGGACAGTTGCACCAGCAACTCGTCAGTGGCACGCAAAGGACGCAAACGCAGGGAAATGACACGCTGGGCAGAGCCGAAAATCCGCACCGACACCATGTCTTCCGGTTCGGCGCCAGGGTTCAGATTGACCCCGCGCAAAAATAGCAGCAGTTCGCTGTCCGAAAGCTGCAAAAGTCGCGGACGGGTGTTTTCTTCGAGTAACAGGTCACAGCTGAATTCGCTCAGACCGCTGGATTTGCGCAACCAGGTCCGGGTTTGCGGATGACTGCGATCCCAGTGCAGCCACAGGCTTTCATGGGCCTGCAGCTGCAAGTCATCGAGTTCAGTCCGGGCAATCGAACGCGCACCGCCTTTACCGTCCAGCACCAGGGCATGCACCAGCCCCCATTGCGCGTTTTCTTCCTCGAACATCCGCACTCCTTTGGTCAACCGGCGCTTTATTCAGGCATTTTCAGCGGGCTGGGCGAGATGATCACGCCGTTGTTGTCCGCATAAATGTATTCGCCTGGACGGAACGTCACGCCGGCAAACGTCACCACAACGTTGAGATCGCCGAGCCCGCGCCTGTCGGATTTCCTCGGGTGGCTGGCGAGGGCCTGAACGCCCAGATCGGTCTGCGCGATGATATCGACGTCGCGGATGCAACCGTAGATCACCAGCCCTTCCCAACCGTTTTTCGCGGCTTTCTCGGCCAGCATGTCACCGAGCAACGCATGCCGCAGGGAACCGCCACCGTCTACCACCAGCACTTTGCCATTCCCCTTGAGCTCGACCTGCTCCTTGACCCGCGAGTTGTCTTCAAAGCATTTGATGGTCACGATTTCGCCGCCGAAGGAATCACGGCCGCCGAAATTGCTGAACATCGGTTCCAGCACCTGCACCAGCTCCGGATAGGCGTCGCACAGGTCAGGCGTGATGTAATGGTTCATCGAGAAACTCCTGTAAGAGGAAGACAATCGAGGATGTCGGAAAGTGACCAGAACAGCTCAATGCGTCATATCTTAGCCGCAAGCCGACCGGAGCGAAATGCCCTTCTTAGAGCGTCAGGCTCAGATTGCCGCGACCAAATCCTGTTGCGCTCCCGGCAAAGGTGTCTGCTGATCGGCCAACCAGCGCGTCACCAAAGGCCAGACTTCAGCCTGGGCTGCCTTGCTGACGAGCATTTCCACGTGACCGAAATTGTCGCCGAAGCCCTGCTCGCGCCCCAGGTTGATGAATTGCTTGTGCTCGGAACCGAACTGCTCGAACAACTTGCGACACGCCCACGCAGGATCCTGATGATCACCCGCAGCGCTCACGGCAAGCACCGGCAACCTGACCTCGGCCAAACCCGCCCACCAGTTTTTATCGGCATCGCCAAAGCGCCCGAACAGACCGTACCAGCGCATGCCTTCCAGGGCCAGGCCGATGGGCTCGTCCTCCGGACCGCGCTTGAGCCTTGAGCCGGACAACTGGGCAAAACGCTTGAGAATGAAGCGACCGCTCCACTCTACCGGTGGAATCTTCAATGGCCAGTAGGTGCGACTGACTTGTGTACCGAAAAACGCCGCCGAGGCCACGACGGGCTCACCGATGTACTCGCCACCCAGCGCTGCGGCCAGTGTAATACCGCCCAGTGAGTGACCGATCCAGTGTGGCACCTGCCCGCTCTGTTCGCGCACGAACGCGCCAATGGCCGGCAGGTCATAGCGTGCGTAGTCGGCAACACGGTTCTTGCGGTAGTCGTGGTTACGCTGGGACAGGCCGTGACCGCGCATTTCCGGAATCCAGACATCGAACCCCAGACGGGCCAGGTAAGCGCCCAACCCCAGGCCTTTGGGAGAAAACCAGAACCGGCGATTGGAAAAGCTGCCGTGCAGCAGGATCACCGGCACACCACGGGAGGACGACTCATCGGCCATGCCAAGGCGTGTCACAGCCAATTCGACGGTGAAGTCGGGACTGTTACCGGGTTTCAAACGATACACATCTTCGCTCAGATCACCGCGCCGTTCGGCACTGATCAGGGCGACAGGAAATAGGTTGCTGCTGCTTTGCATAATCTCTTGCACAAAAAAGGGCGGCATCCAGATGGAGCCCGCCCTGCTTGAATCTCATAAAGACCGCTCCCTGTAGGAGCGAGCCCTGCTCGCGAAGAACTCGGGACACCACGTTTATCCAGGATAAACGCGTTATCGTTGACGTCCATCGCGAGCAAGCTCGCTCCCACAGAAAGGGGCGGCCCGTTTACACCGGATCAGGCCGAAGCTTGACCTTCCGCCAGGAAGAACCAGGTTTCCAGTACGGAGTCAGGGTTCAACGAAACGCTTTCAATGCCCTGCTCCATCAGCCACTTGGCCAGGTCCGGGTGGTCCGAAGGACCCTGACCGCAGATACCGATGTATTTGCCGGCCTTGTTGCACGCGGCAATCGCATTGGCCAGCAGCTTCTTGACCGCCGGATTACGCTCGTCGAACAGGTGGGCGATGATGCCGGAGTCACGGTCCAGGCCCAGGGTCAGCTGGGTCAGGTCGTTGGAGCCGATGGAGAAACCGTCGAAGAACTCGAGGAACTCTTCAGCCAGGATGGCGTTGGACGGCAGTTCGCACATCATGATCACGCGCAGGCCGTTCTGGCCACGAGCCAGACCATTTTCCGCCAGCAGATCCACCACCTGGCTCGCTTCGCCCAAGGTACGGACGAACGGCACCATGATTTCGACGTTGGTCAGGCCCATCTCGTTGCGCACGCGCTTGAGGGCACGGCATTCGAGTTCGAAGCAGTCGCGGAACGATTCGCTGATGTAACGCGAGGCACCGCGGAAGCCCAACATCGGGTTCTCTTCTTCCGGCTCGTACAGCTTGCCGCCGATCAGGTTGGCGTATTCGTTGGACTTGAAGTCCGACAGACGCACGATGACCTTTTTCGGCCAGAACGCAGCCGCCAGGGTGCTGATGCCTTCGACCAGTTTCTCGACGTAGAAGCCGACCGGATCGTTGTAACCGGCGATGCGCTTGTCGACGCTTTCCTTGATGTCCAGCGGCAGGCCGTCGTAGTTCAGCAGTGCCTTGGGGTGCACGCCGATCATGCGGTTGATGATGAACTCCAGGCGGGCCAGGCCCACACCGGCGTTCGGCAGCTGTGCGAAGTCGAAGGCGCGGTCCGGGTTACCGACGTTCATCATGATCTTGAACGGCAGCTCAGGCATGGCGTCCACGGAGTTCTTCTTGATGTCGAAGCCCAGTTCGCCTTCGAAGATGAAGCCGGTGTCGCCTTCAGCGCAGGAAACGGTCACGCCCTGGCCATCTTTCAACAGCTGGGTGGCGTTGCCGCAACCTACTACCGCTGGAATACCCAGCTCACGGGCGATGATCGCCGCGTGGCAAGTACGGCCGCCACGGTTGGTGACGATCGCGCTCGCGCGCTTCATGACCGGCTCCCAGTCCGGGTCGGTCATGTCGGAAACCAGTACGTCGCCTGGCTGGACCTTGTCCATCTCGGACACGTCCTTGATGATGCGGACCTTGCCGGCGCCGATGCGCTGGCCGATGGCGCGACCTTCCACCAGCACGGTGCCGGTTTCTTTCAACAGGTAACGTTCCATGACGTTGGCCTGGGTGCGGCTCTTCACGGTTTCCGGACGGGCCTGCACGATGTACAGCTTGCCGTCGTCACCGTCCTTGGCCCACTCGATGTCCATCGGGCACTGGTAGTGCTTCTCGATGATCATCGCCTGCTTGGCCAGTTCGCTGACTTCGGCGTCGGTCAGGCAGAAACGTGCGCGCTCAGCCTTGTCCACGTCGACGGTCTTGACCGAACGACCGGCCTTGGCCTCGTCGCCGTAGATCATCTTGATGGCTTTGCTGCCCAGGTTGCGGCGCAGGATCGCCGGGCGACCCGCGGCCAGCGTGCCTTTGTGAACGTAGAACTCATCCGGGTTCACCGCGCCTTGTACGACGGTTTCACCCAGGCCGTAGGCGCCGGTGATGAACACCACGTCACGGAAGCCCGACTCGGTATCGAGGGTGAACATCACGCCGGCGGTGCCGGTTTCGGAACGGACCATGCGCTGCACGCCAGCAGACAGGGCAACCAGCTTGTGGTCGAAGCCCTGGTGCACGCGATAGGAAATGGCACGGTCGTTGAACAGCGAGGCGAACACCTCTTTGGCGGCGCGAATGACGTTTTCGACACCACGGATGTTCAGGAAGGTTTCCTGCTGGCCGGCAAAGGATGCGTCGGGCAAGTCTTCGGCGGTGGCGGAAGAACGCACGGCCACGGCCACGTCAGGGTTGCCGGCGGACAGCGTGGCGAACGCGGTACGAATTTCGGCATTCAGTTTTTCAGGGAACTCGGCTTCCATGATCCATTGGCGGATCTGGGCACCGGTCTTGGCCAGCGCATTCACGTCATCGACGTCCAGGGCATCGAGCGCATCGTGAATCTGCTGATTCAGGCCGCTCAGTTCCAGGAAATCACGATAAGCCTGAGCGGTCGTGGCGAAGCCGCCGGGCACCGATACACCGGCACCTGCAAGGTTGCTGATCATCTCGCCCAGGGATGCGTTCTTGCCCCCCACATGCTCAACATCGTGTTTGCCGAGCTTATCGAGGGAAACTACGTACTCTACCAAGGTGATCTCTCCACTAACTGTGTTGGAAAAGCTCAGAAACCGGCTGCTTAAGTGAGCATTTGCCGGTTATATGGCCTGGACCTGGAAAATAAGTGAGAATGCGGGCCAATGGCGGCCGGCAAATCGCGCCTATCATATCCAAGATTCGTCACTAGCTTAAGGCCCAAGGTGCAAATGAAACGATCTGCTTTCTTTATCTCCGATGGTACCGGCATTACCGCCGAAACCCTGGGTCAAAGCCTTCTGGCGCAGTTCGAAAACATTACCTTCAGCAAAGTCACGCGGCCGTACATCGACAACGTGGACAAAGCGCGGGCCATGGTACAACAAATCAACAAAGCCGCCGAAACCGACGGCTTCCGTCCGATTATCTTCGACACCATCGTCAATCAGGACATTCGTGAGATTCTCGCAACCTCGAATGGTTTCATGATCGACATTTTCTCGACGTTCCTGGCACCGCTTGAACAGGAACTGACCGAGCATTCTTCCTATACCGTGGGCAAGTCCCACTCCATCGGCGCCAACACCAACTACATGGAGCGTATCGAGGCCGTTAACTTCGCCCTCGACAACGACGACGGCGCCCGCACGCACTATTACGACAAGGCCGACCTGATACTAGTGGGCGTGTCGCGATGTGGTAAGACGCCGACGTGCCTGTACATGGCAATGCAGTTCGGTATCCGTGCAGCCAACTACCCGCTGACCGAAGACGACATGGAGCGCCTGCAACTGCCGTCCGCCCTGCGCGCCCACCAGCACAAGCTGTTCGGTCTGACCATCGACCCGGACCGCCTTACCGCGATCCGCAACGAGCGCAAGCCCAACAGCCGCTATTCGAGCTACGCCCAGTGCGAGTTCGAAGTTCGCGAGGTGGAAAACCTGTTCCGCCGCGAGAACATTCCGAACATCAACTCCACGCACTTTTCCGTAGAAGAAATCTCCGCGAAGATTCTCGTGGAGAAAGGTGTGGAGCGGCGTTTCAAATAGATTTGTAGCGCCTGATCTGCCGCCTTCGCGAGCAAGCCCGCTCCCACATTTGATCGTATTCCTCCTGGGTAAACTCGATCAAATGTGGGAGCGGGCTTGCTCGCGAATGAACGATAACTCGGTCTCCTAGATAACAAACAAATCCACAAACCGGTTCACCAGTGTCGCCTCAAGTTTCTGCCGATCCTTGCACAACGCAAAAATCTCTTCGCTACGCTGACTGGTGAATCGTGTCAGCAAGTTCGCCCTGAACTTGTCCTCCAGCAACGGAATGCCTTCGACCCGACGTCGACGATGCCCAATCGGGTATTCCACCACCACGTTTTCAGTACTCGACCCGTCCTTGAAAAACACCTGCACCGCGTTGGCAATGGAGCGCTTGTCGGACTCCAGATACTCACGGGTGAAACGCGGCTCCTCAACTATCACCATCTTGTCGCGCAGCACATCGATGATCGGATGCGCCTTATGGAAATCATCTTCGTAATGCTCGGCAACCAGATTGCCAAAGGCCAGCGGCACGGCAGTCATGTACTGGATGCAGTGATCGCGATCAGCGGCATTGGCCAGCGGGCCGACCTTGGAAATGATGCGAATCGCCGACTCGTGAGTGGTGATGACGATCCGGTCGATTTCGTGCAGACGATTGCGCACTTGCGGATGCAGGGTCACCGCCGCCTCACAGGCCGTTTGCGCATGGAACTCGGCCGGAAAACTGATCTTGAACAACACGTTTTCCATCACATAACTGCCGTACGGTCGCGAGAAACTGAACGCACGCTTGTCTTCAGGCTTGAGCGCCAGATCGTTGTTGGTGTGGCTGAACAATACGTCGTAAAACCCCCACTGCCTGGCACTCAATACACCGGGAATACCCATTTCGCCGCGCATCGCCATGTCCGCCAAACGCACGCCACGACTGGACGCATCCCCCGCCGCCCAGGATTTACGCGAACCGGCATTCGGCGCATGCCGGTATGTGCGCAGGGCCTGGCCGTCCGCAAAGGCATGGGACAACGCCGACAACAACTGCTCGCGATTGGCACCCATCAGCTTGGCGGTGACTGCGGTCGAGGCCACTTTCACCAGAATGACGTGATCGAGGCCGACACGGTTGAACGAGTTTTCCAGGGCAATCACGCCTTGAATCTCATGGGCCATGATCATCGCTTCAAGCACTGTGCGCACGGTCAGCGGCGCCACACCATTAGCCAGGTGCTTTTGTGATAAATGGTCGGCTACCGCGAGAATACCGCCGAGGTTGTCCGACGGATGCCCCCACTCCGCCGCGAGCCAGGTGTCGTTGTAGTCGAGCCAGCGCACGATGCAGCCGATGTCCCACGCCGCCTTCACAGGATCGAGCCGGTAACTGGTCCCCGGCACCCGGGCGCCAAATGGCACGACAGTGCCTTCTACCACTGGCCCCAAATGCTTGGTGCACTCGGGAAAACGCAGGGCCAGCAGGCCGCAACCCAAGGTATCGATCAGACAGTTGCGCGCAGTATCCAGCGCCTCTTTTGACTCGATCTTGTAGTTGAGGACGTAATCGGCAATGTCCTGCAGGACCTTGTCGTAGTCGGGGCGGTTGTTCAGGTCGACGTTGGCACTCATGTTCGATTCACTCTTGCAGGAGCGAGCCTTGCTCGCGATGGTCGTCAACGATAACGCTGGGTGCCTGACACCCCGTGGTGCTCTCAGGTCCATCGCGAGCAGGCTCGCTCCTACATAGGGTATGGGTCAGAAAGAATCACCCGGCACACGGACAAACCCTTCCATCAACACCCGTGCACTGCGGCTCATGATCGCCTTGTTCACGGTCCACTCGCCGTTGACCTGGCTGGCCTCGGCGCCGACGCGCAAGGTACCGGACGGGTGGCCGAAGCGCACCGCGTTGCGTTCGATACCGCCTGCCGCGAGGTTAACCAGCGTACCGGTGATCGCTGCCGCCGTGCCGATTGCCACCGCAGCAGTACCCATCATCGCGTGGTGCAACTTGCCCATGGACAGCGCACGCACCAGCAGGTCGACATCACCCGCCGCAATGGCTTTGCCACTGGACGATACGTAATCCGCCGGTTTGGCGACGAAGGCCACTTTTGGCGTGTGCTGGCGCTTGGCAGCTTCGTCAATGTTCGAAATCAGGCCCATGCGCAATGCGCCGTAAGCACGGATGGTTTCGAACATCAGCAAGGCTTTCGGGTCGCCGTTGATCGCGCCCTGCAACTCGGTGCCCTTGTAGCCGATGTCTTCGGCATTGACGAAAATCGTCGGGATACCGGCGTTGATCATGGTCGCCTTGAAGGTGCCGACGCCGGGCACTTCCAGGTCGTCCACCAGGTTGCCGGTAGGGAACATCGAACCGCCGCCGCCCTCTTCGTCCGCCGCCGGATCGAGGAACTCGATCTGCACTTCGGCCGCCGGGAAGGTCACGCCGTCGAGTTCGAAATCGCCGGTTTCCTGTACTTCACCATTGGTGATCGGCACGTGGGCGATGATGGTCTTGCCAATGTTGGCCTGCCACACGCGAACCACCGCCACGCCGTTGTGCGGGATGCGGCTGGCGTCCACCAGGCCATTGCTGACGGCGAACGAACCGACCGCCGCCGACAGGTTGCCGCAGTTGCCGCTCCAGTCCACGAAGGGCTTGTCGATGGACACCTGACCGAACAGGTAATCGACATCGTGATCGGCCTTGATGCTTTTCGACAGGATCACGGTTTTGCTGGTGCTGGAAGTCGCGCCACCCATGCCGTCGATTTGTTTGTCGTACGGGTCGGGGCTGCCGATCACCCGCAGCAGCAAAGCGTCGCGGGCCTGGCCCGGGACCTGTGCCGCTTCAGGCAAATCCTTCAGGCTGAAAAACACGCCTTTGCTGGTGCCGCCGCGCATGTATGTCGCTGGAATTTTGATCTGCGGTGCATGAGCCATGGTGCTCGTTACTCCTAATCTGAAAACAGACACGGGACTCAAAGTCCCGTGTCTGCAAAGCGTGTGTTAAACAGCAACCGCCGATTCTTCGAGGAAGTCCTGGGCGAAGCGTTGCAGCACGCCACCGGCTTCGTAGATCGACACTTCTTCAGCAGTGTCGAGGCGGCAGGTCACCGGCACATCGACGCGCTCGCCATTCTTGCGATGGATCACCAGGGTCAGCTCGGCACGCGGGGTGCGGTCGCCAATCACGTCGTAGGTTTCGCTGCCGTCGATGGCCAGGGTGTGGCGGTTGGTGCCCGGCTTGAATTCCAGCGGCAACACGCCCATGCCCACCAGGTTGGTGCGGTGAATGCGCTCGAAACCTTCGGCGGCAATCGCTTCCACACCCGCCAGGCGCACGCCCTTGGCCGCCCAGTCGCGGGACGAACCCTGACCGTAGTCGGCACCTGCGATGATGATCAGCGGCTGCTTGCGATCCATGTAGGTTTCGATGGCTTCCCACATGCGCATCACTTTGCCTTCCGGCTCGACGCGGGCCAGCGAGCCCTGCTTGACCTTGCCGTTTTCCAGAACCATTTCGTTGAACAGTTTCGGGTTGGCGAAGGTTGCGCGCTGCGCAGTCAAATGGTCGCCCCTATGAGTCGCGTAGGAGTTGAAGTCCTCTTCCGGCAGGCCCATTTTCGCCAGGTATTCGCCCGCGGCGCTGTCGAGCATGATGGCGTTGGACGGCGACAGGTGATCGGTGGTGATGTTGTCCGGCAGCACCGCCAGCGGGCGCATGCCCTTGAGCGGACGGGCGCCGGCCAACGCACCTTCCCAGTACGGCGGACGGCGGATGTAGGTGCTCATCTCGCGCCACTCGTACAGCGGCGCGACTTTGGGACCGGTGTCTTCGTGGATCGCGAACATCGGGATGTAGACCTGACGGAACTGCTCAGGCTTGACCGAGGCTTTCACCACGGCGTCGATTTCTTCGTCGCTCGGCCAGATGTCTTTCAGGCGGATTTCCTTGCCATCCACCACGCCCAGCACATCTTTTTCGATGTCGAAACGGATGGTACCGGCGATGGCGTAAGCAACGACCAATGGCGGCGATGCGAGGAACGCCTGCTTGGCGTACGGGTGAATCCGGCCGTCGAAGTTACGGTTACCGGACAACACAGCAGTGGCGTACAGGTCACGGTCGATGATCTCTTGCTGGATCACCGGGTCCAGTGCGCCGGACATGCCGTTGCAGGTGGTGCAGGCGAAGGCCACGACGCCGAAACCGAGCTGTTCCAGCTCATCGGTCAAACCGGCTTCATCGAGGTACAGCGCCACGGTTTTGGAGCCCGGTGCCAGGGACGACTTGACCCACGGCTTGCGGGTCAGGCCGAGCTTGTTGGCGTTGCGCGCCAGCAGGCCGGCGGCGATCACGTTGCGCGGGTTGCTGGTGTTGGTGCAGCTGGTGATGGCGGCGATGATCACCGCGCCGTCCGGCATTTGCCCCGGTACGTCTTCCCACTTCCCAGAGATGCCTTTCGCCGCCAGATCCGAAACCGCCACACGGGCGTGCGGGTTGCTCGGGCCAGCCATGTTGCGCACCACAGAGGACAGGTCGAACGTCAGGCCGCGCTCGTACTGCGCGCCTTTGAGGCTGTCAGCCCACAGGCCGACCTGCTTGGCGTAGTTCTCGACCAACTGCACCTGCTCGTCTTCACGTCCGGTGAGCTTGAGGTAGTCGATAGTCTGCTGATCGATGTAGAACATCGCCGCGGTGGCGCCGTATTCCGGGGCCATGTTGGAGATGGTCGCGCGGTCGCCGAGGGTCAGTGCCGCAGCACCTTCACCGAAGAATTCCAGCCACGCGCCAACCACTTTTTGCTTGCGCAGGAACTCGGTCAGCGCCAGCACCATGTCGGTGGCGGTGATGCCCGGCTGCAGCTTGCCGGTCAGCTCGACGCCGACGCTTTCCGGCAGACGCATCCACGATGCGCGGCCGAGCATTACGCTTTCGGCTTCCAGACCACCGACACCGATGGCGATCACGCCCAACGCATCGACGTGCGGGGTGTGGCTGTCGGTGCCGACGCAGGTATCAGGGAAGGCCACGCCGTCACGCACCTGGATCACCGGAGACATTTTCTCCAGGTTGATCTGGTGCATGATGCCGTTGCCCGGCGGGATCACGTCGACGTTCTTGAACGCCTTCTTGGTCCAGTTGATGAAGTGGAAACGGTCTTCGTTGCGACGGTCTTCGATGGCGCGGTTCTTCTCGAACGCTTCCGGATCGAAGCCACCGCGCTCGACGGCCAGGGAGTGGTCGACGATCAGTTGGGTCGGCACCACCGGGTTGACTTGCGCCGGATCACCGCCCTGCAGGGCGATGGCGTCACGCAGGCCGGCGAGGTCAACCAGCGCGGTCTGGCCGAGAATGTCGTGGCACACCACGCGGGCCGGGAACCACGGGAAGTCGAGGTCGCGCTTGCGCTCGATGAATTGCTTCAGGGATTCGGTGAGCGTGGCCGGGTCGCAGCGACGCACAAGGTTTTCCGCCAGTACACGGGAGGTGTACGGCAGGGTGTCGTAGGCGCCAGGCTGGATCGCCTCGACCGCTGCGCGGACATCGAAGTAATCCAGGTGGCTGCCGGGCAGCGGTTTACGAAATTGTGTGTTCATCGTCAGGACTCGGTCACGGTAGTTACAAAAGGTGGGGCCTGGCACAGGCACTGAACTGGACTCGGTCAAATGTGGGAGCGGGCTTGCTCGCGAAAGCGGTGTATCAGTCAACATCAATGTTGGATGTCAGTCCGTCTTCGCGAGCAAGCCCGCTCCCACAGTGGTTCCCGGTTCAGTCAGTAACCCGTGCGGTAGCCTCCACCATTCAGCGTTGTTCGATTGGTACGAACTTGCGCTGCTCAACGCCGGTGTATTCGGCGCTTGGACGGATGATGCGGTTGTTGGCACGTTGTTCGTACACGTGGGCGGCCCAGCCGGTCAGGCGCGAGCAGACGAAGATCGGTGTGAACAACTTGGTCGGGATGCCCATGAAGTGGTACGCCGAGGCATGGTAGAAGTCGGCGTTCGGGAACAGTTTCTTCTGCTCCCACATGGTCTTGTCGATGGCTTCGGATACCGGGAACAACACCTTGTCACCCACTTCGTCAGCGAGCTTTTTCGACCAGCCCTTGATCACCTCGTTACGCGGATCGTTGTCCTTATAGATCGCGTGGCCGAAGCCCATGATCTTGTCCTTGCGCTCGAGCATGCCGAGGGTGCCCTTGATCGCGTCTTCCGGCGACGAGAAACGCTCGATCATTTCCATCGCCGCTTCGTTGGCGCCACCGTGCAGCGGACCGCGCAGCGAGCCGATGGCCGCGGTGATGCACGAATACAGGTCGGACAGGGTCGAGGCGCAAACACGTGCGGTGAAGGTCGACGCGTTGAACTCGTGCTCCGCGTAGAGGATCAGCGAAACGTTCATCACCTTGACGTGCAGCTCGCTCGGCTTCTTGCCGTGCAGCAGGTGCAGGAAGTGGCCGCCGATGGACTGCTCGTCGCTCACGCAATCGATGCGCTTGCCTTCGTGGCTGAAGCGATACCAGTAGGTCATGATCGCCGGGAACGCGGCCAGCAGGCGGTCGGTCTTGTCGTGTTGCTCGGAGAAGTTGTTCTCCGGCTCCAGGTTGCCCAGGAACGAGCAGCCAGTGCGCATCACGTCCATCGGGTGGGCGTCGGCGGGGATGCGTTCCAGCACTTCTTTGAGCGCTTGCGGCAGGTCGCGCAGCTTGCTCAGTTTGGCAACGTAGGCTGCCAGTTGCGCCTTGCTCGGCAGTTCGCCGTACAGCAGCAGGTAGGCAACTTCTTCGAACTGTGCGTCAGCCGCCAGTTCACGTACGTCATAACCACGATAGGTCAGACCGGCACCCGACTGGCCCACGGTGGACAGTGCGGTTTGCCCGGCTACCTGGCCACGGAGCCCGGCGCCACTGAGTACTTTTGCTTCGGCCATTGCTGCCTCCAGTTTTCTTGAATTTGTTAGGGAATCGGCAAATACATTGATCGGGATTCACACCCGACCTTGTAGGAGCGAGCCTGCTCGCGATGCAGGTCCCGACACCACGGTGTGTCAGGGGGCCCGCGTTATCGTTGACGCCCATCGCGAGCGGGCTCGCTCCTACAGGTACAGGGGGTTCATCATTTTTTCGCGGCGAACAACGCATCGAGCTTCTGCTCGAAGGTGTGGTAGTCGATACGATCGTAAAGCTCCATGCGAGTCTGCATGGTGTCGATGACGTTCTGTTGCGTGCCATCGCGACGGATCGCGGTGTAGACGTTTTCCGCAGCCTTGTTCATGGCACGGAACGCCGACAGCGGGTACAGCACCAGCGATACGTCGGCAGCGGCCAGTTGCTCGGTGGTGTACAGCGGCGTCGCGCCGAACTCGGTGATGTTGGCCAGGATCGGCGCTTTCACGCGATTGGCGAACAGCTTGTACATTTCCAGCTCAGTGATGGCTTCCGGGAACACCATGTCAGCGCCGGCCTCGATGCATGCGGCGGCGCGATCCAGGGCAGACTCCAGACCTTCCACCGCCAGGGCGTCGGTACGGGCCATGATCACGAAGCTGTCATCGGTACGGGCATCGACTGCAGCCTTGATGCGGTCGACCATTTCCTGCTGGGTCACGATTTCCTTGTTAGGACGGTGACCGCAGCGCTTGGCGCCGACCTGGTCTTCGATGTGAATCGCCGCCGCGCCGAACTTGATCATCGACTTCACGGTACGGGCGACGTTGAACGCCGAGGAACCGAAACCGGTGTCCACGTCCACCAGCAGCGGCAGGTCGCAAACATCGGTGATGCGGCGCACGTCGGTCAGCACGTCATCCAGGCCGGTGATGCCCAGGTCCGGCACGCCGAGGGAGCCGGCAGCCACCCCGCCACCCGACAGGTAGATCGCCTTGAAACCGGCGCGCTTGGCCAGCAGCGCATGGTTGGCGTTGATCGCGCCGACCACTTGCAATGGATGCTCGCTGGCGACCGCATCGCGGAAACGCTGGCCTGGAGTGCTCTTGTTCAAACTCATGACTCACCTCGTTTGGCTGTCGGGTTAGCGCCGTCCTGGTAATGACGGGCGATGTTGCGTTTGGAGGCGCCGATGTGACGGCGCATCAACAACTCGGCCAGTTCACCGTCACGGTCGGCGATGGCATCGAGAATGCGGTGGTGCTCGGCGAACGCCTGGTGCGGGCGATTGGGCGTGGTGGAAAACTGGATGCGGTACATGCGCACCAGTTGATACAGCTCGCCGCAGAGCATTTGGGTCAGCGTACGGTTGCCGCTGCCCTGGATGATTCGGTAGTGGAAGTCGAAATCGCCTTCCTGCTGGTAGTAGCCTCTCCCGGCCTGAAACGCCTCATCGCGTTCGTGGGTTTCCAGGACCCGACGCAGCTCGTCGATTTCTTCGAGGCTCATGCGCTCGGCGGCCAGGCGACAGGCCATGCCTTCCAGGGATTCGCGGATTTCGTATAGCTCAATCAGTTCGGCGTGATTGAGCGACACCACCCGTGCGCCGACATGCGGCACGCGAACCAGCAGGCGCTGGCCTTCCAGACGGTGGATGGCCTCGCGCAGCGGGCCACGGCTGATGCCGTAGGTGCGCGCCAGTTCCGGTTCGGAGATTTTGCTGCCCGGCGCGATATCGCCTTTGACGATAGCCGCCTGAATGCGTCGGAAGACGTTCTCGGAAAGCGTCTCCGTATCGTCTTGCGTAGAAACCGGGGGATCGAGTTGATCCAGCATATTGTCGACACCTTGTAAGCCAGTGCCGCAAAAACTAGCGAATACTGGCGGCACAGTCAAAGTATAAATCGATATTGTCGACAATCTTCTGATAACCGGTTGCACCATTACGAAGCAACCGGTCTATTTATAGCCACCGGCCAGCGCTGGCGCCATCAAACCACCGTGCTAGAATGCCGCCCGCATTTGTTTGTCACATCTGCACTGCCTGTCATAAAAACCTGACAGGCATACGAGGGAGCTTGCGCAGCGATGCCAGGGCCTTGAATCAAGTCGGACCGCTGTGCATCAGGATTTATGAGACTCAAGCCCTTCCCCACCTTCCTTTATTTCCTTTGCCTGCCCGGCTTCGCAATGGCCGGGGAAAAGACCGTGTATGGCCTTAATGAGTACGCATCGCTCAATGGCATCGATCTGGAAGTGGCGGCCAAACTCGACACCGGGGCGAAAACCGCATCCCTGAGTGCACGGGATATCAAACGATTCAAACGCAACGGCGAGTCGTGGGTGCGCTTTTACCTGGCCATCGACGCCGCCCATTCGCACCCGATCGAACGCCCGCTGGCCCGTGTCAGCAAGATCAAGCGCCGGGCCGGCGACTACGATCCGGAGGAAGGCAAGAAGTACACCGCCCGCCCGGTGATCGAACTGGACATCTGCATGGGCTCGGCCCTGCGCAGCATCGAAGTGAACCTGACCGACCGCAGCGCTTTCCAATACCCGCTACTGATTGGCTCCGAAGCCCTCAAACGTTTCGATGCTCTGGTTGACCCCAGCCTTAAATATGCTGCCGGCAAACCTGCCTGCACCACCGACGCTCATACCGCCGAGTAATTCAAATGCGCTCTCTTACCCTTCACCTGAAACTGCTGATCGCCATCCTGGTGGTGCTGGGCATTTCAGTTACGGCCTATCAGATCTTCGTGCTGGGCATCCCGGTGACCGAAGACGCCACCGACGACCTGTGGAACATCGACGCCAAGGTCGAGTTCGTCGCCAGTGCCAAGGATCCGGTCAAGATCCAGATGTTCGTGCCTCCGCTGAGCCGCGACTTCGTGAGCCTCAACGAGAGCTTCATCTCCAACAACTACGGCGTGGCCGTGAACCGGGTCGACGGCAACCGCAAGGTCACCTGGTCGGCACGCCGGGCCAAAGGCAATCAGACGCTGTATTACCGCCTGGTGCTGACCAAGCGTTATTCCGGTGAGAAAGCCAAGATCAAAGGCCCGACCTTTCGCGACAGCATGACTATCGAAGGCCCGGAAAAAATCGCCGCCGAAGCCCTGCTCGCACCGATTCGCCAACACTCGGCCGATGTCGAAACTTTCGTCGGCGAAGCCATCAAGCGGGTCAACAACCTCAACGACGACAACGTGAAACTGCTACTGGCCGGTGATCCATCCGCGGCGCACAAGGCGAAAATCGTCGAGCTGCTGCTGTCCATCGCCCATGTGCCGATCGAGAAGGTCCACACCATCCGCCTGGTGGCCGATCAGCCGCAAATGCCGGAACTGTGGCTGCGCAGCTTCAATGGCACCGACTGGCTGTACTTCAACCCGGAAACCGGTGAACAGGGCCTGCCGACCGACCGCCTGCTGTGGTGGACCGGCGACGAAAACCTGATCACCGTCGATGGTGGCAAGAAAGCCAACGTGACCTTCAGCCTGAACAACAGCGAAATGAACGCCATTCGCCTGGCCAAGCTGACCGACGAAAACACCGACGCCAATTTCCTCGAGTACTCGCTGTACGGCCTGCCGCTGCAAACCCAGCAGACCTTCATGATCATGGTGATGATCCCGATCGGCGTGCTGGTGATCCTGATCCTGCGCAACCTGATCGGCATCCAGACCCTGGGCACCTTCACCCCGGTGCTGATCGCCCTGGCCTTCCGCGAAACCCAGCTCGGCTTCGGTATCGTGCTGTTTACCATCATCACGGCGCTGGGCTTGTCGCTGCGCTCCTATCTCGAACACCTGAAACTGCAAATGCTGCCGCGGCTGTCGGTGGTGCTGACGTTCGTGGTGGTGCTGATTGCGGCCATCAGCCTGCTCAGCCATAAACTCGGCCTGGAACGCGGTTTGTCGGTGGCGCTGTTCCCGATGGTGATCCTGACCATGACCATCGAACGCCTGTCGATCACCTGGGAAGAGCGCGGCGGTGGCCATGCCATGAAAGTGGCCGTCGGCACGCTGTTCGCCGCGTCCCTGGCGCACCTGATCATGAGCGTGCCGGAACTGGTGTACTTCGTATTCACTTTCCCGGCGATCCTGCTGATCCTGGTGGGCTTCATGCTGGCCATGGGTCGTTATCGCGGTTACCGCCTGACCGAACTGGTGCGCTTCAAGGCCTTCCTGAAAAAGGCTGACGCCTGATGTTCGGCCTCTGGAAGACCTGGAAGGCCCTGGAAGCCCGGGGCATCATGGGGATCAATCGGCGCAACGCAGACTACGTGCTCAAATACAACAAGCGCAGCCTGTACCCGATCGTCGATGACAAGATCATCACCAAGGAACGCGCCATCGCCGCCGGCATCCATGTGCCCGAACTGTATGGCGTGATCTCCACCGAGAAGGAAATCGACAATCTCGAAGAGATCATCGGCGCACGCAATGACTTCGTGATCAAACCGGCCCAGGGCGCTGGCGGAGATGGCATCCTGGTCATCGCCGACCGCTTTGAAGGGCGTTATCGCACCGTGTCCGGCCGGATCATCAGCCATGAAGAAATCGAACACCAGGTTTCCAGCATCCTGACCGGCCTGTACTCCCTGGGCGGTCACCGCGACCGGGCGCTGATCGAATACCGCGTGATTCCGGACCAGATTTTCAAGAGCATCAGTTACGAAGGCGTGCCGGACATTCGCATCATTGTTTTGATGGGCTACCCGGTGATGGCCATGTTGCGCCTGCCGACACGCCAGTCCAACGGCAAGGCCAACCTGCACCAGGGCGCCATCGGCGTCGGTGTGGACCTGGCCACCGGCCTGACCCTGCGCGGCACCTGGCTGAACAACATCATCAACAAACACCCGGACACCACCAATGCAGTGGATGGCGTGCAACTGCCCTACTGGGACGGTTTCATGAAACTCGCCGCTGGTTGCTATGAGTTGTGCGGCCTGGGCTACATCGGTGTCGACATGGTCCTGGACCAGGAAAAAGGCCCGCTGATTCTGGAGCTCAACGCCCGGCCGGGGCTGAATATCCAGATTGCCAATGACTGCGGCCTGACGTTGCGCACTCATGCGGTGGAAGCACGAATGGAAGAACTGAAGGCTCGCGGCGTGACCGAAACGGTCGAAGAGCGCGTGGCGTTTGTGCAGGAGATGTTTGGGCATATTCCTGCGGTCGAAGGCTGAGGCCCTTCTCTATGTAGGAGCGAGCTTGCTCGCGATGAACCTGAAAACACTGTGGGGGGTCAGGCATACAGCGTTATCGTTGACGACCATCGCGAGCGAGCTCGCTCCTACAGTACTCAATCCCCTCTAGGAGCAATTCTCCGAGGGGACTACAATCGCCACCCCGCCTCGATGGCTGACTTCCCCCGCCCATGTTGACCTGTTCCGTACACCCGCTGCCCTATCGCGCCAACCCCGCCGAATATTTCGCGGCGATTCGCCATGCGCCCGGTGCCGTCCTGCTCGACAGTGGCCGCCCCAGCGCCGACCGCGGTCGCTATGACCTGCTCAGCGCCTGGCCACTGGAACAACTGACGGTGTCGCCCGACGAAAGTGGCGATGCTTTCCTGCAACGCCTGCGCGACAACCTGACACGCCTGGGCGAAGCCATTCTGCCGGCAGATTATGAGTTGCCGTTTGCCGGTGGGTTGATCGGTTACCTGAGTTACGACTTCGGCCGACATCTGGAGCGCCTGCCGAGCCAGGCCAGTGATGACCTGCATCTGCCTGATGCGCGCTTCGGCTTGTACGGCTGGGCCTTGATCAGCGATCACCTTTCGCAGACCAGTCAATTGGTGTTCCACCCGACCCTGCCCGAGAGCGAGCGTCAGCGCCTGATCGAACTGTTCAGCCAGCCTGCGCCGCAAGCGAGCGCACCCTTCAAGCTGCTCACCCCGATGACTGCCGACTTGAGCGCCGATGAGTATCAACAGGCCATCGAGCGCATCCAGCAGTACATTCAGGCCGGCGACTGCTATCAGGTCAATTTCGCCCAACGGTTTCGCGCACCCTGCCTGGGTGATCCGTGGGCCGCTTACTGTGCGCTACGCGCTGCTTGCCCGACGCCTTTTTCCGGTTTCCAGAACTTGCCTGATGGCGATGCCGTACTCAGCCTGTCGCCGGAACGCTTCGTCAAAGTCAGCCAGGGCCATGTGGAAACCCGCCCGATCAAGGGCACTCGCCCCCGAGGCCTGACGCCCGAGCAGGACGCCGCGAACGCCGCCGAATTGCTGGCCAGCCCCAAGGACCGCGCGGAAAACCTGATGATTGTCGACCTGCTGCGCAATGACCTCGGTCGCACCTGCCGCACAGGCTCGGTACGGGTGCCGGAATTGTTCAGCCTGGAAAGCTATCCCAACGTGCACCACCTGGTGAGCAGCGTCACCGGTGAACTGGCGGATGAGCGCGATGCCCTGGACCTGATCGCCGGCAGCTTCCCCGGCGGCTCGATTACCGGCGCGCCAAAGATTCGTGCCATGCAGATCATCGACGAACTGGAGCCGACCCGGCGCGGCCTGTATTGCGGTTCGTTGCTGTACCTGGACGTACGCGGCGAAATGGACAGCTCCATCGCCATCCGTAGTTTGCTGGTCAAGGACGGGCAGGTGTGTTGCTGGGGCGGTGGCGGGATTGTCGCGGACTCGCAGTGGCAGGCTGAGTATCAGGAGTCGATTACCAAGGTGAAGGTACTGCTCGATACGCTGCAAAACCTGTAGGAGCGAGCCTGCTCGCGATGGAGCAACTGACGACGCGGGCTGTCTGGTGCCCCGCGTTATCGTTGACGACCATCGCGAGCAGGCTCGCTCCTACATATCAGGGAATGTGATTACAAGCTCAGGGTCCGGTTTGATGCCTTGATGAACTCCTGCTTCAACGCTTCAAACGTGTGCACCGCCGGGAACTGCGGGAACTGCGCAATCACGTTATCCGGCGCATGGAACAGAATCCCGGCATCGGCCTCGCCCAGCATCGTGGTGTCGTTGTAGGAATCCCCCGCCGCGATCACCCGGTAGTAGAGACTCTTGAAGGCCAGGACCGACTGACGCTTGGGATCTTTCTGACGCAGTTGATAGTCAGTGACTCGCCCAGTGTCGTCAGTAATCAGGCGATGGCAGAGCAAGGTCGGGAAGCCCAGCTGACGCATCAGCGGCTGGGAGAACTCATAGAAGGTGTCCGACAGGATCACCACCTGGAAGCGCTCGCGCAGCCAGTCGACGAACTCGATGGCGCCATCGAGCGGCTTGAGCGTGGCGATCACCTCCTGAATGTCGGAGAGCTTCAGGCCGTGCTCGTCGAGAATTCGCAGGCGCTGCTTCATCAGCACGTCGTAGTCGGGAATGTCCCGGGTAGTGGCCCTGAGGGATTCGATCCCGGTTTTTTCGGCGAAGGCGATCCAGATTTCCGGAACCAGCACACCTTCAAGATCCAGACAGGCAATTTCCACAAGACACTCCCATTTGTATTGATTATTGAGTCGAGCGAGCAAAAAGACTGCCGAACTCTAGCGATTCGGGCCTGCCTGCGCAACGCAGAGGATGCCCCGGCCTGTGCAGCTTTTTGTTACCATCGACCCCATATAGAGCGCCCAGCGCCACCGACCTGTAGGAAGCCGCCCTGATGAGCCCAACGTTCGACGTCGTGGAACTCGCCACGACCTATGCCAACAAATCCGCCCAGGACATTCTGAAACTCGCGTTTGCCGAGTTCGGCGATGACCTGTGGATATCTTTCAGCGGCGCCGAAGACGTGGTGCTGGTGGACATGGCCTGGAAGCTGAACAAGAACGTCAAAGTGTTCAGCCTCGACACCGGTCGCTTGCACCCCGAGACCTACCGCTTCATCGATCAGGTGCGCGAGCACTACAAGATCGACATCGAACTGGTGTCGCCGGACTACACGAAACTTGAGCCGTTCGTGAAGGAAAAAGGCCTGTTCAGCTTCTACAAGGACGGCCATGGCGAATGCTGCGGCATCCGCAAGATCGAACCGCTGCGCCGCAAGCTGTCAGGCGTGGCGGCCTGGGCGACCGGCCAGCGTCGGGACCAGAGCCCCGGCACCCGCAGCGCCGTCGCGGTGATGGAAATCGATACCGCGTTCTCCACCCCGGAACGCACCCTGTACAAGTTCAACCCGCTGGCGCAAATGACCAGCGAAGAGATCTGGGGCTACATCCGCATGCTTGAGTTGCCGTACAACAGCCTGCACGAACGCGGTTTCATCAGCATCGGCTGCGAACCCTGCACCCGCCCGGTACTGCCGAACCAGCATGAGCGTGAAGGCCGTTGGTGGTGGGAAGAAGCGACGCAGAAGGAATGCGGGCTGCATGCGGGGAATATCATCAGCAAGTCGAAAGCGTAAATGCCCCTGTAGGAGCGAGCTTGCTCGCGATAAACCCAAGAGCGCCATGGGGTGTCAGGAATACAGCGTTTTCATTGACGACCATCGCGAGCAAGCTCGCACCCACAAAAATGTGTACACAGGAATGTCACCATCGGTGCCATTTATGTGTGCACTTTTCGTTTCTGCGCCCCCAAAAGTTACATCCCCCCGCCTGACGTACACCGCCATGTCCTCCTGAATCCCCTTCGTAAAATAAATACCTGTTCAATCGGTCAATTTAAATTGGCTATTTTTCAGTAATTTGGCGAAACGCCATAACAAAACGAAATGAGCAGCGCGTTTCATAGAACTGCCAGCTGGCACAGTTCTGGCTTAAGTGCATACATGTTTTGTATACAATAAATTCAAAACATACACACACTTTAGATCCGCAAGCCTGAAGCGCCCTATCCCGTACAGGCTGCAGATGCCCCGTAACCAATGATATTCGCCATCCGCGACGAAGATTTGTCGAGCCAACGCTCATGCACAGTCATCGCGATGTCGAGCATCAGGAGCCTGCCGGAATGCGTACTAGTCTCTCCAATAACAACATCGCGCTGGATCTACCCTCCTCCCATTCCATCCACACCGTCGACAATCAGGCGCATCACGCCCCCGTGGTGCTCAGCCCCCGATTGCACAACAAGGACCTGGCACCGACCAAGTCCGAAGGTCGGCGCTGGGGCCGCTACAGCATCTTTGCCCTGTGGACCAACGACGTGCACAACATTGCCAACTACTCGTTTGCCATAGGCCTGTACGCCTTGGGTCTGGGTGGCTGGCAGATTCTCCTGTCCCTGGGGATCGGCGCCGCGCTGGTTTACTTTTTCATGAACCTGTCTGGCTACATGGGCCAGAAAACCGGGGTGCCGTTTCCGGTCATCAGCCGGATCAGTTTCGGCATTCACGGTGCGCAGATTCCTGCATTGATCCGCGCCGTTATCGCCATCGCCTGGTTCGGTATCCAGACGTATCTTGCGTCCGTGGTCTTTCGCGTGTTGTTAACGGCGGTCCATCCCGGGTTCGCCGACTACGACCACGACTCGATCCTGGGCCTGTCGACCCTGGGCTGGGTGTGTTTCGTCGCGATCTGGTTCGTGCAACTGGCGATCCTGGCCTATGGCATGGAGATGGTGCGGCGCTACGAGGCATTTGCCGGCCCGGTGATTTTGCTGACCGTCGCCGCCCTTGCCGCGTGGATGTACACCCAGGCCGATGCGACCATCGCCTGGTCTATCCGTGAGCCGCTGACTGGCGGTGAGATGTGGCGCAACATCTTTGCCGGCGGCGCACTGTGGCTGGCGATCTACGGCACCTTGATCCTCAACTTCTGCGACTTTGCCCGTTCTTCGCCGTGCCGCAAAACCATCAAGGTCGGAAATTTCTGGGGCTTGCCAGTGAATATCCTGGTGTTCGCCGGCATTACCGTCCTGCTGTGCGGCGCGCAATTTCAGATCAATGGCCGGATCATCGAAAGCCCGACCGAAATCATCGCCTCGATCCCCAACACCTTCTTCCTGGTGCTCGGCTGCCTGGCGTTCCTGATCGTCACCGTGGCGGTGAACATCATGGCCAACTTCGTCGCCCCGGCGTTCGTACTCAGCAACCTGGCGCCCAAGTACCTGACCTTCCGCCGCGCCGGCTTGATCAGCGCGACCATCGCTGTGCTGATCCTGCCGTGGAACCTCTACAACAGCCCGCTGGTGATCGTGTACTTCCTGTCCGGCCTCGGTGCCCTGCTCGGCCCGTTGTACGGGGTGATCATGGTCGACTACTGGCTGGTACGCAAAGGCCGGATCAACGTGCCGCAGTTGTACAGCGAAGACCCTGACGGCGCGTATTACTACAGCCGCGGTGTCAATTTGCGCGCGGTGGCGGCGTTCATTCCTGCAGCGTTGATCGCCATCGTCCTGGCATTGGTACCGGGCTTCCACAGCGTATCGCCATTCTCCTGGCTGATTGGTGCCGGTATCGCCGGGATGCTCTACCTGATCATCGCCAAGCGCCAACCGCATTACGTCGATGTTAGCGGCGAAGCCATCGCGGTCGACAACGTCAGCCACTGATCCTGTCGCGGCCCGGCGTTGTCGGGCCGCAGAACCAACTGCAATAAGGACTCCCCATGCGCATTCTCGTGGTCAACGTCAACACCACCGAATCCATCACCCAGGCCATCGCCCGTTCGGCGCAGGCCGTCGCGTCACCCGGCACGGAAATCGTCGGCCTCACCCCGCACTTCGGTGCCGACTCCATCGAAGGCAATTTCGAGAGTTACCTGGCGGCCATCGCGGTCATGGACCGGGTGATGTCCTACGACCAGCCGTTCGACGCCGTGATCCAGGCCGGTTATGGCGAACACGGCCGTGAAGGCTTGCAGGAACTGCTCAATGTGCCGGTGGTGGACATCACCGATGCCGCCGCCAGCACAGCCATGTTTCTCGGTCACGCCTATTCCGTGGTCACCACCCTCGACCGCACCGTGCCGCTGATCGAAGATCGCCTCAAGCTCTCCGGCCTCTGGGACCGTTGCGCCTCGGTACGGGCCAGTGGTTTGGCAGTACTGGAACTGGAGCACGAGCCGCAGCGCGCACTGGAGGCCATCGTCCATCAGGCCGAACTGGCGGTGACCCAGGACAAGGCCGAAGTGATTTGCCTGGGCTGCGGCGGCATGGCCGGGCTGGACGAGCAGATTCGCCGACGTACCGGGGTACCGGTGGTGGATGGGGTGACAGCGGCGGTGACCATTGCCGAATCATTGGTGCGACTGGGGCTGTCGACATCGAAGGTGCGGACTTATGCGACGCCACGGCCGAAAAACATCATTGGTTGGCCGGGGCGGTTTGCCCGGTAGACCGCGGCGCCCCCTTCGCGAGCAAGCCCGCTCCCACACTGGATCTCCGTTGAATACAGATATTGTGTCTACAACAGATCAAATGTGGGAGCGGGCTTGCTCGCGAAGGAGGCAACTCGGACCTGAGCCTGACTCAAACCGCACTGAACCTCTGCCCCAACCCTCTCTCGGCAAACTGCTCAATGACAAACTCGACAAACGCCCGGGTCTTGCCCGGCAGCAGTTTGTGTTCGGCGTAATAGATGGAGGTGTTACCGTCGTCGATGTACCAATCCGGCAGCACCCGCTGCAGCCTGCCCGACTCCAGATAGCTCGCGGCAAACGGCATGCTCACCAGCGCAATGCCCAGACCCTGCGCGGCCGTGGCGCAGGCGGCCTCGGAATCGCTCATGGTCATCCGCGCCTTGAGCGTCAACGGGCTGTGTTGCTGATTGCGATGGGTCAACTGCCAGGAGCGTACCCGACCGGTCTGCGGTGAGCGGATCAGAATCCCGTCATGGTGCTTGAGGTCATCCGGCTCGCTGATCGCTGCATGTGTCTCCAGGTAGTCCTGCGTAGCCACCAACACCCGATGCGCCGGACTCAGCCGGCGTGCCACCACGCCCTGGGGCAATTCGAAGCCGCCGCCGATGGCCGCGTCGAAACCCTGCCCGATCAGATCGACCTGGCGGTTGTCGAAGTGCCAGTCCGGGTTGATCGCCGGGAATCGCCGCAGAAACTCGCCGAGCATCGGCACAATGTACAGACAGCCAAATACTGTCCCCATGCTGACTTTCAAGGTGCCCGCCGGCTGCCCTCCGGCGCTGGCGAGATTGGCCACGGCATTCTGGATCGTGTGCAGGCTGCCGCTGACTTCGCCGAGAAACAACTGACCGGCTTCCGTCAGGGTCAGGCTGCGAGTGCTGCGCTGGAACAATCTGACACCCAGGCGCGCCTCGAGCTTGGCAACGCTCTTGCCCACCGCCGCCGGTGTCAGGCTCAAGCGCCGCGCCGCCTCAGCAAAGCTGCCGACCTCGGCACTGCGCACAAAGCATTCGATACTGCTGAAGGTTTCCATAAGCGCCACTATAAACTTTTGGTTTACACAGACTATCGCAACTATGGTCTACACAGCACGTAATCCTGAATCGATACTAGCCTCCATCAACCGGGACATCTCGCCTCGGGACTTGGAGATCGATATGACTACTCAGAACCTCAGCGGCAAAGTGGCCTTGATTCAAGGTGGTTCCCGCGGCATCGGCGCAGCCATCGTCAAGCGCCTGGCCGCTGAAGGCGCCACCGTTGCCTTCACCTACGTCAGCTCCACGGCCAAAGCCGAAGAACTGCAAGACAGCATCATCGCCAAGGGCGGCAAGGCCCTGGCCATCAAGGCCGACAGCGCCGACGCCGACGCCATCCGCGGTGCCGTGTCCGCCACGGTAGAAGCCTTCGGTCGCCTGGATATCCTGGTCAACAATGCTGGGGTACTGGCGGTCGCACCGCTGGCCGAGTTCAAACTCGAAGACTTCGACCAGACCCTGGCCATCAACGTGCGTAGCGTGTTCATCGCCACCCAGGCCGCCGCCAGACACATGACCGAAGGCGGTCGCATCATCAATATCGGCAGCACCAACGCCGACCGCATGCCCTTCGCCGGTGGTGGCCCGTACGCCATGAGCAAGTCGGCGCTGGTCGGCCTGACCAAAGGCCTGGCCCGAGATCTCGGCCCGCAAGGCATCACCATCAATAACGTGCAACCGGGCCCGGTCGACACCGACATGAATCCGGCCGAGGGTGACTTTGCGGAAAGCCTGATCCCGTTGATGGCCGTGGGCCGTTACGGCAAGGCCGAAGAGATCGCCAGCTTCGTCGCCTACCTTGTCAGCCCTGAAGCGGGCTATATCACGGGGGCCAGCCTGACCATCGACGGTGGTTTCGGCGCCTGATGCGTTAAACGCAAACCCAATGTGGGAGCGGGCTTGCTCGCGAAAGCGGTGAATCAGACGACATCAATGTTGCCTGGTACACCGCCTTCGCGAGCAAGCCCGCTCCCACATTTGCCAGAGTCGACCCGTCTTTTTAGCTAGGTCCATTCCAGCGCCGGCAAACCAAAAGCACTCGGCACAAACGCCTTCAGCGTACGAAGAATGCCATCGGCGTGTGCGTACCTGGCATCTGCCATTGCCGCATCCGGAATCGCAATTGCCGTCATCCCTGCCGCTTTCGCCGCAGTGACGCCGAAGGGCGAATCCTCGAACACCAGGCAGTCTTGCGGTGCAACACCCAGGCGCCGCGCCGCCGTCAGGAAAATATCCGGTGCTGGTTTGGCCGCGCCCACCTCGGCGTCATCGGCGGTGACGATAAAGTCGAACAAGGCGAACCAGTCGCGGTGCAATGTGGTTTTCTGGCCGAACGACTGGCTCGAAGAACTGGTGCCTACGGCAATGGGAATGTTGTTGGCCTTCAGATGCCGTACCAGTTCCTGTGCTCCGGGCATTGCCTGCGCTGTAGGAAAACGCTCGCGCATCAGCGGCTCGCGGATCACCAGAAACTCTTGCGCCGTAATCGGCAAGTCCAGCGCTTCAACCACATAGCGCGCCAGATCGCCCGCGCCCCGACCAATGATGTTCTGTTTGATGCTCCAGTCGAACGTCCGGCCGTAACGCGCGGCAATGATGGAGGTGACTTCGGTGTAGATGCCTTCTGTGTCCAGCAACAAGCCGTCCATATCGAAAATCACGGCCTTGATCGGGCCGAATGCTTTCAGTGGTGCATTCATCGCATCTGATCCGTTTTCTAAGGCATCCCGGACAGCTCAGGTACGGCCGATGCCCATGGATTAAAGGATTCAGCAGCATAGCGAGCGCCGCCGGTCTAGAGCAATGATGAAATCCCGATCGGCGCCGAATGACCCTCCGCGATTTAGCGAATCGCCCTACAGCAAGCGCCACCCTTTCCCGACTTCTTTCCTCGCCGATCCCCCGCAGAGTTTCGCGCTCCACATTCCGCCAAGCGAAAGACAGCAGATGTTCGATCCCCAAGAGGTATTGGCATGCCCCGCCAGCGGTCCCCTGATACTTTGCCCCGACAGGCATGAACGCCACGAGGACGTCTCCAGACAGGCGAAAAACCCCAATGGTGTCAGTATCGACACCGCCGAGCGAACCGCCACCCACAACGGCCCGGTGTCGATGGTTACCGGTGAAGAACTGCTGACCCTGACCGATGGCACCCTCGACGGAATCCTGCCTTTCGACTTCACCCGCCTCTATCGCACCAGTGCCGTCGAAATCGACAGCGGCCTCGGTTTTGGCTGGAGCCATTCGCTGTCCCAGCACCTGGAACTCCACGGCGAGCGGGTGCTGTGGATCGACCCCGAAAACCGCCGCACGCCCTTTCCACGGCCGACGGCGGTGCGCCCGGTGATCCACAACAGCCTGTCGCGGGCGGCGATTTACCTCGGCGAAGAGCCGGACGAACTGATCCTCGCCCTGGCCGGCCACCGCGCGCGGTTCTACCACTTTCATGACGGCCGGCTCAGCACGATCAGCGATGCCTACGGCAATCGCCTGACGGTGCAGCGGGACCGCTGTGACCGGATCCAACGCCTGGACAACGGCGCCGACCGCGCCTTATTGCTGCGTTACGACGTCAAGCACCTGGTGGCCGTCGACTATCAGGTGTTTCAGCGCGGCGACTGCGAGGCAAACACCTGGCGCACCGAACAGACACTGGTCAGCTACCGCTACGACGCCCGCCGGCGCTTGATCGAGGCAACCAACGCCGCAGGTGAAAGCGAGCGCTATGACTACGACGAGCGGCACGTCATCCTGCAACGGCAACTGGCCGGCGGCGCGAGTTTCTTCTGGGCGTGGGAACGCTCTGGCAAGGCAGCCCGCTGCATCCATCATTGGGCCTCGTTTTCGCAAATGGAGGCACGTTACGCCTGGGACGATAAAGGCTGTGTGACAGTGAACAACGCCGACGGTAGCGAAGAGATTTACGTTCATGACAACCGCGCACGCCTGGTACGCCAGGTCGGGACCGACGGCGGTGAGTTGCACAAGGCCTACGACGATCAGGGTCGCCTGATCGCCGAGCAGGACGCCCTCGGCGCCGTCACCGAATACCATTATGACGAAGCCGGCCGGTTGATCGCGCGGCGTGCGCCCGATGAGGCGCCCATGACCTGCAACTATCGGCACGGTTTCCTGCGCACCCTCACCCGTGGTCAGGCGACCTGGACCTGTCAGCGCAATGCTCAGGGCGACATCACTGCTGTTTCCGATCCCGACGGGCAGATCACCCGCTATTTCTACGACCCCAAGGGGCGCTTGCTGACAATCCGATTCCCCGATCAGAGCGGTCACCGGTTTGTCTGGAACGCCTTGGGGCAACTGTTGGAGGAGACCTTGCCGGACGGTGCCCAGCGCGCTTTTTCCTACGATGTGCTGGGCCGGCGGATTACCCGGCAGGACGAACACGGTGCCGTCACCGGCTATGAGTGGGACGCCGTGGGTCGACTGACCAGGATCACGCTGCCCACCGGTGCCTGCCGTGCCTATCGCTACAACGCCTACGGCCAGGTCACCGCCGAAACCGACGAACTGGGACGGGTAACCCGTTACGAATACGCCGACGACCTGCACTTGGTCAGCCGTCGGATCAACCCCGACGGCAGCACGCTGAAGTACGGCTACGATCATGCGCAACTGTTGCTCACCGAGATCGAAAACGAGGTCGGCGACACCTATCGGCTGGACTACACGCCTGGCGGATTGATCCGACAGGAAACCGGCTTTGATGGCCGTCGTACCACCTATGCGTATGACGGTAATGGTCAGTTGCTGAAAAAAACCGAGTTCGGCGACGACGGTTCGCAACTCGTCACACAATACCAACGCGACAGCGCCGGGCGCTTGTTGCTCAAGACCCTGCCCGACGGGATCAAAGTCGAGTACCACTACGACAACTCAGGACGACTGGTTCGCGTCGATGACGGTCAGGGCCATCCGCTGGCGTTCGAATACGACCGCCAGGGCCGGCTGATCACCGAACATCAGGGCTGGGGCACCCTGCGTTACGACTACAATGCCTGCGGTCGGGTCAAGCGGCTGCACTTCCGGACGACAGTGTCCTTCTCTACCACCATGCCAAGGGGGGCGCCCTCACTGCCATCGATCTCAATGGCACGCGCCTGACCTGCCACCGTTTTGTCGGCGGGCGCGAACGGCAACGCCAACAGGGCCTGCTGCTCAGCGATTACGCCTACGACGAGCAAGGCCGCTTGCAGGTCCATTGCGTCAGCCAAAAGCAACGAACGCTGTATCGCCGCGAGTATGCCTACAGCGCCAAGGGCAATCTCCTGCAGATTGCCGACAGCCGTCACGGCCAACGCCACTATCAATACGATGCGTTCGACCGCCTGACCGGCGTACGCCACGACCGCGATCCGTTCGCGGAGAGCTTCACCCATGATCCGGCCGGCAATCTGCTGATCCGTGGCCGTCCAGGCCCGCTCGTGCTCCAGGGCAACCGTCTGCACCGCCATTGCAACAGCCTCTACGACTACGACGCCTTCGGCAACCTGATCCGCGAACGCCGCGGCATGCCGCCCCAAGTCACCCAATACACCTATGACAGCCAGCACCGCCTGATCAGCGTCAGCACCCCGGACGGTAAAAGTGTCAGCTACCGCTACGACGCCTTCGGTCGGCGCATCCGCAAAACCGTCGACAGCCAGACCACGCAGTTTTTCTGGCAAGGCGACCAGCTCATCGCCGAAAGCGCTCCCGAGCACTACCGCAGCTACGTTTACGAACCCGGCAGCTTCCGCCCGTTGGCGCTGCTTGACGGAAAAGGCCCGGCAGGCGCCTGCCCGCTCTACTACCAACTCGACCACCTCGGTACCCCGCAGGAACTGACCAACTACGGCGGCGCTATCGTCTGGTCGGCCAAATACACCGCCCACGGCAAACTTCGTGAAGTGAGCCAGGGCGACGGCGAACGACTCAAACAGCCTCTACGGTTTCAGGGACAATACTTCGACGCCGAGAGCGGCCTGCACTACAACCGTCATCGCTACTACCATCCCGACATTGGTCGTTATCTGACGCTGGATCCGGTCATGCTGGCCGGTGGGTTGAACCCGTATCGGTACACCCGGAACCCGACGGGGTGGGTGGCTCCATTGGGATTGGGCGGGAATTGCCCGCAGGAGAACAAGCCGGGATGCTCGGTGCCGTATGGGCAAGGAAGGGCAAAGGTTGATGAGGGAGAGCCTGATGCGCCCTCTCCAAAACCGTCGAATAAATACGGGTATTGCGGAGACTCACTAGCGCCCCGGGGAATTTTCTAACCGGATTCCCCCCTCGGACCGAAGCTTTAAAGAAGCAATCGAGACCCGGGGTGCTTCACTGTCGCTTTGTAATAGCTGGCTCACCCGTGCCATCGTCCCGATCTTCTGGATTGGCCTCTATATCATCGTCGTCGCTCGGAACCTGCTCCACACCTGCATCATCATCGTCCGGTGGTCGTTGGTCGCGGCTCAAGGAATCGGTAGGCGACGGCAGCGGATACTCCGGTGTTTCATCAACGTCGGGGACTTTCCGATCAGTGTTCATATCGCACCTCTCTTGTGACCTGGAGTGCAGGCCACGACCTGGCGAGGATCCGGCGATGGACGCGTTCGATCAGCTGGACAGCTCGTCAATCCGACAGCACGATTCGATCAGTCCTCGTCCTCTTCCTCATCTTCAAACTCGATATTCCCCACATCGCCCGCATCATCAGCATCGTTAAGCGGCACCGTCGCATCGTCCATCAGCGATCCCGGATCTTCATTGCCGGGATCGTTTATAGATGGCTGTGCGCTCGGACCCTTTTCTTCCTTGCCTTCGCTTTTCGCAGTCATGGGATGCCTCGCTCAACTAGTGATGCTTATTGTGGTGCTTGTTGTGGTGCTTGTTCGAATGTTTATGTCCGCCACCGGAATGGGAGTGGCCGCTATCACTCCCCAGATCATTGCCGACCGCACCACCGGCTGCACCGCCAAGACCGGCACCGATGGCCGATCCGGTCGAACCGCCAAGACTGTTGCCGATCACTGATCCACCCGCCGCGCCCAAACCACCGCCTACCGCCGCTTCGGTGCGACTGCGCTTTGGCGCGGCAATGGCACTACCGGCCGCGCCGCCGACTCCGGCACCGACGGCCGCACCCGTGCTGCCACCCACCTGGCCACCGACAACATTGCCCAGCACCCCACCAAGACCACCGCCCACTGCGGCATCTCCATTACCTCCCGCCAGCGCCACCTGAGAAACCAACAATCCAAAAACAATCGCAGGCAACATCAATCGCCGAGCACTCTGGCTTACGGTTTTTTTGTCGTTGGTTTTCGGGTTCATGGCACGCCTCACATTCTTCAAGGGAGTATGGAAGATTTGAGCCATTGCGGCGTAAAACGTTCATAAATGAAAAAGCCCGGCATCAAGCCGGGCTCTTTTCAAATCTGGATCAGGATCAGTGACGCTTGTGACCATTGGCCAGGTTGCTGCCCACGCCGCCGCCCAATGCACCGCCCAGGCCCGCACCGATGGTGGCACCGGACTTGCCGCCGAGGCTATTGCCGATCACCGAACCACCGGCCGCGCCGACACCGCCACCGATAGCAGCGCTGGTGCGATGACCTTTTTTGGCGGCAACTGCGCTGCCTGCCGCGCCAGCGACGCCCGCACCAATCGCGGCGCCAGTGCTGCCGCCCATCTTCTGGCCGACGACGTTACCCAATGCGCCGCCCAAGCCACCGCCCAGCGCGGCAGTGCCGTCACCAGCCATTGCACCTTGAGCAACCAGAAGCCCCAGAACCAGAGCGGGCAGTGTTAAACGCATGACAAAAACCTCAAAAATAGGGGGTACACAAAAGGGGGCGAGATTGAATGCTTTTGCGCGGATAAAGTCCAGCACACCGGTCCAACTTCGCGATTGGCGAGGGTTGGACAGCGTTTACCGAAAAGGTTTTATCGCGGACAAAAAAAAGCCCGCTGGGGAAACGGGCCAGGTGTTGCTTTCTAACGGATGAGTCGAGATTACGGAGGGTGTTGTGAAAAGTTCGTGAAAGATCCCCCCCTTCAAAAAAATTGTCATAAAACTTTTCGAGCATGAAAAACCCCGCTCTATGACGGGGTCTACCTGACGTTCGATTACTTCCTGACCGGCGCTGTCACCTTGGGTAAAAATTTGCCCTTCAGTACCCGGCACGCCCTGGTCTTGATCTTGTCGACCTCAGTCTGGTCCTCGCCGAAACTGGCCACATACTGGGTCTGACCACACCGCACGGAGTTGTTGATCGGAAACTCTGCGCCATCGTCCTCGATATACGGATCAACCATCTCTCCACCCTTTTCAAAAAGCGCGATCGACAGCGGCAAGCCCTTTGCCTGAAGGAATATCGATCGCCAAGGTTTTTGAGACTAGACGGTCACTAACGGACCTGCCGTTCGGATTTCCCCGTGACCGACGAATGGCTTCTCACCTTTTACCTCAACTTGACCGCAGTCCCGGTCACAAACACCACGACCATCCCTCCCTTTCCGGCCGGCATGCTGATCTCATAATCAAGCCCGACCACCGCGTCCGCCTGAAGCGCCTGAGCCCGCTCCTTGATCTCATCGGTGGCCTGAATGCGTGCTTCCTTCAACGCTCGCTCCAGTGTCTGGGAACGCCCGCCGAAAAAGTCGCGCATCCCGGCAAACACGTCGCGGACAACGTTGATCCCTTGCACCGACTCGGCGCTGACGATGTCCAGGTAGGCGGTAATTTGCCGGCCTTCGATGGACTGGGTCGTGGTGATGATCATGGGTGTTCCTTCCTGTTCAGATAGTCAGCCAACGCGTCAAACGCCGGCAAAGTGACGGGATCATTGGCCGAGTTGTTGGCCACCGGATGGGATGCGTAGCGGACGATGACCATCTCGGCCTTCGGGTCGACATAAATGCGCTGCCCATGGACCCCACGCGCCATGAATGCCCCGCCTTCCTTGCTCGTCACCCACCACATAGACCGGTAACTCCAGTCTTTGAGCAATGTGTAACCCGCCTTGGCGAAAGCCTGCTTATCGCCGCCGCCACGGATATCGTCGATCACTGCCTCTGGCACTATCTGGTGGCCGTTGAACCGACCGCCGTTACGCAGCATCTCGCCAAAACGCGCCAGATCCCGCAACCCCGTATTCAGGCCACCACCGGCGAACGGCGTGCCGATGGAGTCCACTGTGAAATAGCCGTCCTGCTCGGCACCCAACCGGCTCCAGATGTTCTCCGACAGCAGTTGCGCAACATTGCGGCCGGTGGCGCGGGCAATGACCCAGCCCAACACGTCGGTGTTGACGGTTTTGTAGGCAAACGCTTTGCCGTGCTCGCCTTGCGGTTGCACCGTCTGCAAAAACTCGTAGTAACTGCGCGGTCCCTCATAACCCTTGGGTTTGGGTAACGGGTTGCCTGCCCGGGCATGGGCCCAGACTTCGGCATCCGGGTCCGCGTAGTCCTCGCTGTATTTGAGGCCCGTGGTCATGTCGAGCACCTGCCGTACCGTGGCGCTGCCAAACGCAGAATCCGCCAGTTCCGGTACATATTCGGCAACCCGCTTGTCAGCATCGATGCGCCCCTGCGCCACCAACATGGCACCCAGCGTGCCGACCAGGGACTTGGTCACTGACATTGCGGCGTGCTGGCCGTCCGGCTTCAACACGCCGAAGTAACGTTCGTAGACAACTTTCCCGCGGTGCATCACCACAATGCCATCGGTGTACGTGGCCGCGAGGGATTGCTCCCACGTCATCGGCGCCTTGGCGCCAAGCGGGACAAAACTGATCCCGTCGATATCTTTGCGTAGCACTGTCTCCAGAGGAACCGGAGCACCCAGGCCGCGTGAAACGTTGATCGTCGGCATCAGTTGCCGGAAATTCGAAACACTCCAGCGCATTGCCGGGAACTGGAAATAGCTGCCGTCTTCAAAACGCACGGTGCGATCAGCGGAGGGTGGCGAACCGACCATCCAGCCAAGTTTGGCCGGGTCACTGGCTTGGGCGTCGGGAAAAGTCGCAGGGGCGGATGCGAGGGCCAGTGATGACGCGGCAACTATCGACACAGCCGCAATGAGCCTGGCTGCGCCGCGAAAACTGGCGCGAGGATAGAGCATGATGTCGATTCCGTTCGAAGAGTTTGAGCAGTCTACAGCCGGATCGGCTTATTCACTGCTTAAGCATGCGCCTCGCGATCAAGAACATCAGCAACCCACTGATTGATACTTTTGTGGGCTAACTGAGCTTTCACAGCTACCGTCGCGTGAAGGGCTGGGGCCAGGCGCAGACTGAGATGGCCTGAATAGGGCTTCTGTGGGGTGCGGCCGAGTTTGGCGCAAGTCTCCAGATAATCGGTGACGGCCTCTTCGAATGCGGTGCGAAGTTCTTTGACTGACTCGCCGTGAAACCCGACAACATCCTTGATGCCCGCAATGTGGCCGACGAACAGGCCGTCTTCGTCGCTGTACTCGATTCGGGCTGAGTAGCCGTTGTAGTTCATTACGTTCACGGGGTAACTCCTGCTTGCTCAAGGAAAGCCCGGGCGTCACGCACCTGGTAGGGCTTGGCTTCTTTGTCGGGGTGGGGCCGATGAAAAGTGGCCACCACGCCATTCAGTTCAAAACGTACTCGCGATCCATTGCCTTCGATGGTTCTTGCCCCTGCAGCGCCGAACAAAGATTCGATGCGTGACCACTCCATGGTGGCCGGGGCTGGTCTTGAAAATACGGTTTTGAGGGTGCTGAGCTGTTTATTATTCATGGTATTATATCATGATACCGCACAGGGTTTAGCAACCGCGAATGACATCGCTGATGCGTGGGAGAAGCCTCTAACGCGTGCTTAAAAAAACGCCGCTTATCCAGAACAGGAAAGCGGCGTTTTTCGTGTGGAAGCGTTTGTTTTGCAAGGCAGGCAGGATATCGGGGTGACTCTCGCCGGGGTTGTAGGCAATTTCCGAGAGTTGCGTAAAGCCTTACGCTTGCTGCGTTTTTAGCTGGCCACTACCTTGCTGGTCTTAACCTGGGCGGGACACCCTTAAGTGGATCTGTATAGATACTCCCTAAGAAGACTGCATTTTTATAATCACTTCGCACGAAAGGAGACGGTTGACCGAAAGCAGGCATTAGCGAGATAGGTACTTGTCTGATGCTCTCACTCATATCGTGCGAGCTAGAACACCCCATAAATCATCTGCGTTCCCACTTTGTTCACATACGGCCCTTTTTCAGACGCCAAAAACCACAAACCCCCGACTTTCTCTAGGAAAATCAGGGGTTTGTGTTTGCAGAATGTGGCGGTGAAGGAGAGATTCGAACTCTCGATACAGTTTCCTGTATACACACTTTCCAGGCGTGCTCCTTAAGCCACTCGGACACTTCACCGTATCTCTTCAAACATGTTCTGTCTGTCGAGGCGCGCTAATGTAGTCGAAAGCTTTTCCGATGGCAAACATTTTTTTCAGAATTTTCATGCGGTTAACGCGATTCAGCGTTTCCGGTCGTTCCCGGCCATGGCAAACCGGCCAATCTCCGGCTTCGTGCCCTCTTCTATATAGAGGGGAATGCGCAGCAGGCACGGCGGGCTGCGCCTGACGGGCGGGCAAAGGGTGACTGGCGGGTCAGTCACGGCGCTTTACCTGGCTTGCGGCGGTGGGTAACGTCTGCCCAACTTTATTGAAAGGAATAGCGTCATGAGTGAGTTGATTTCCTACCATCTCGAAGACGGTATCGCGACCCTGACCCTGAGCAATGGCAAGGTCAATGCCATCTCCCCGGATGTGATTGCCGAGTTCAACGCTGCGCTGGATCGGGCAGTGGCTGATCGTGCGGTGGTGATCATTACCGGCCAGCCGGGCATTCTCTCTGGCGGTTATGACCTGAAGGTGATGACGGCCGGTCCTAGAGAGGCCGTGGCGCTGGTGACCGCCGGCTCGACCCTGGCCCGCCGCCTGCTGTCGCACCCCTTCCCGGTGATCGTGGCGTGCCCGGGGCACGCGGTGGCCAAGGGCGCGTTCCTGCTGTTGTCGGCTGACTATCGCATCGGCGTTGAAGGTGCGTTCAGCATTGGCCTGAACGAAGTGCAGATCGGCATGACCATGCACCACGCGGGCATCGAGATTGCCCGTGACCGCCTGAACAAAGTGGCGTTGCAGCGTTCGGTGGTCAACGGCGAGATGTTCAATCCACAAGGCGCCGTGGCGGCCGGCTTCCTCGATGTCGTGGTCTCGCCTGAAGAACTGCAAGGCGCGGCACTGGCGGCGGCTCGTCAGTTGAAGAAGATCAACATGACCGCGCACAAGAACACCAAATTGAAAGTGCGCAAAGCGCTGCTGGAGGCCCTGGACAACGCGATCATCCAGGATCAGGAGCATTTGGGCTAAGTCCGGATCTGCTGCAACGAAAAGCCCGACCGTCGTGTCGGGCTTTTTCATACGTGTCTGCATTAAACGTCTGTGACCGCTCTAGACCGCATCTGACCAAACAGTCGGAAACATCAGCTCAAACATCCTCGATCTCCCACTTCCCTGGGAGCAATTGCCGAAAACAGTGCACATCCGTACACTGCGCCACCTTTTGTCCCGGTGGGGCCTGTAAATGCTGTTTTTGTGCCGTATGTCATTGATGGGCCTGCACTTTATCGTGGCGGGTGTGCTGGGGGTGATGCTCGGCCTGTGCCGGCCGTTCAATCCGGACAACAGCCGCCTGTGCGCACGCCTGTACGCATGGCCGGCCATGTGCATTTTGCGTTTGCGAGTGAAGGCCGAAGTCGGGCCGTTGATGGATAAACCCGACAGCTGCGTGATCATCGCCAATCACCAGTCCAACTATGACCTGTTTGTGTTTGGCAACGTGGTGCCCCGTCGTACCGTGTGCATCGGCAAAAAGAGCCTGAAGTGGGTGCCGCTGTTCGGGCAGTTGTTCTGGCTGGCCGGCAATGTGCTGATCGACCGTGGCAATGCGCAAAAGGCACGCAAGTCGATGTTGACCACCACCCACACCCTGCAAAACAAAGACACCTCGATCTGGGTTTTCCCGGAAGGCACGCGCAACCTGGGTGAGGACTTGCTGCCCTTCAAGAAAGGCGCCTTTCAGATGGCGATTGCCGCCGGGGTGCCGATTGTCCCGGTGTGCGTCAGCAGTTACGTCAAACACATGCGGTTGAACCGCTGGCGCAGCGGGAAAATCCTGATTCGCTCGTTGCCGGCTATTCCCACCGCCGGATTGAGCCTGGACGACATGCCCCTGCTGATCGCCCAGTGCCGCGAGCAGATGCGTGAATGCATCGAATCGATGGACCGGCAACTGCAAGCTGCCTGAAAAAGAAACCCGCCTGGTGCGGGTTTTCTTTTGCCTGCGCGTCTTTGCCCAGAACTCGGCAGATTTAACTGACTCTCAAACACTGCAAGGCTAAGCTGATCCACACTGCCAATGCATTCGTTGCCAATTGAAAGCTGCCAAAAGAAGTGAACCACCATCATGGGTAGAGTTGTTGCTGCTGCGGTTTATAGCGCCGGTAAGAGAGTCACTAATATCAGCCTTGACGAAGGCGCAGCCTGGGCTGCAAAGCCCGGGCACTTTGTCTGGATCGGCCTCGAAGAGCCGAACGCCGAGGAGCTCTACAATCTGCAACGCCAGTTCAACCTGCACGAATTGGCCATCGAAGACGCCCTGGAAAAGCACAGCCGACCGAAGCTGGAAACCTTCGGCGATGCGCTGTTCATCGTGACGTATTCGCCCATCCGCCATGAGGGCAAACTCGAGTTCATCGAGACGCATATCTTTGCCGGCAATGGTTACATCATTACTGCGCGCAACGGTCACTCCGCGTCCTACGCCCATGTCCGACAGCGCTGTGAGGCGCGTCCGCTATTGCTTGAGCACGGGGAAGATTTCGTACTCTATGCCATCCTCGATTTCGTGATCGAAAACTACCAGCCGATGGGCGAAGCCATTCACGGGGAAATCGATGAGTTGGAGCGCAACGTGTTGTGCGGCTCGCTCAATGACTACGACATCCAGAAGCTACATGGCCTGCGTCGTGATGTTTTGCGCTTGCGTCGCTATGTGGCACCGATGATTGAGATCGGGGAGGAATTGCAGAGGCTGAGCTTCCCGTTCATCGACAAGAACATGCGCCCGTACTTTCGCGATGTGCAGATTCATGTAACGCGGCAGATGGAAGACCTGACGACGCTGGCGGATATTGCCAGCCAGACGATTGAGGTCGGGGTGCTGCTGGAGGCCTCTCGCCAGAGCGTGGTGCAACGCAAGTTTGCGGCCTGGGCGGCGATCCTGGCCTTCCCGACGGCGGTGGCGGGGATCTACGGGATGAACTTCCAGAACATGCCGGAGCTGAGCTGGCACTACGGGTATTTCGGGGTGCTGGGGTTTATTACGGTGGGTTGTCTGGGGTTGTGGGCGAGCTTCAAGAAATCGGGGTGGCTGTAGGAGCGAGCCTGCTCGCGAAAAACCCGAGAGCACCGCGGGCTGTCAGGTTTGGCGCGTTATCGTTCACGACCATCGCAAGCAGGGCTCGCGCCTACAGGTTTTAAACAGCTGTTGGCTTGTGCGCGACAAACCGCATCATCCACTCGGCAACCGTGGTGCCGTGGTGTTCCTGGTCCAGGCTCGCGATACCTTTGGAGTAGACCTGCTCGCCCAGTGCCTGCTGGCGAATTTCCAGCAGGGCACGGGAGTAGTCGTGGATGAATTCCGGATGCCCCTGGAAGCACAGCACCTGATCGTTGATGTGGTAGGCGGCAAACGGGCAGAAGTCGCTGGAAGCGATAACCGTGGCGTTCTCCGGCAGCGACGTGACCTGGTCCTGGTGGCTGATCAGTAGCGTCAATTCTTCGCGCACCGGGTTCATCCACGGCGCCTTGGCGGCCAATTTGTAATTGTGGGTGCCGACGCCCCAGCCCTGGGTCGCACGCTCGCTCTTGCCACCGAGCAGCAACGCCAGCAACTGATGACCGAAGCAAACGCCCAGCAGCTTGTCGCCGCGCTCGTAGCGGGTCAGCAGATATTTCTTGAGGGTTTCGATCCACGGGTCAGTGCCGAAAGAGTCGGCCTTGCTGCCCGTCACCAGGTAGGCGTCGAACGTCAGGTCGTCGCTTGGGTACTCACCCTGCACCACGTTGTAGACCGTGAACTCGGCGGCAATCGGCTGCTGCGAAAACAGGTGTTTGAACATCTGCCCGTAGCCCTGATATTGGTCAACCAATTCCGGACGCAGGTGGTCGGTTTCCAGAATGCAGATGCGTAACGACATAAAAAATACCTGACACGTGATGGGAATAATGCACACCCCAGAGCCTGCCTTGAAACGCTGTGACAAGGCAAGCCCCGAAATGCATCATCTCCCCCTTAGAACGCCTCCCCTTTGGCGGCCTTCTCCAGCAGCAAGGCAGGAGGCGCGAACCGCTCGCCATACTGTGTGGCCAGATACTGGGCTCGGGCCACAAAGTCCTGCACGCCGTACTGGTTGATGAACTGCAGCGCACCGCCGGTCCAGGCGGCGAAACCGATGCCGAAGATCGAGCCAATGTTGGCATCCGCCGTCGAGGTCAACACCCCCTCCTCCACACAGCGCACGGTTTCGATGGCTTGCACGAACAGCAGGCGATCACGCACGTCCTTGGGCGAAATCTGCCCGTCGGCTTTCTCGAAGCGGGTTTTCAACTCAGGCCACAGGTGTTTCTGGCCGCCCGCCGGATACTCGTAGAAACCTCCACCGCCAGCCTTGCCCGGACGCTTGAACTCATTGAGCAACAAGTCAATCACGGTAAATGCCGGGTGTTCTGTCAGCGGTTTGCCTTCTGCTTGCAGGTCCTTGGCCGTTTGCAGGCGAATATGGTTCATCAGGCTGAGGGAAACTTCGTCAGAGATCGCCAGCGGTCCTATCGGCATGCCGGCCTTGCGCGCTTCAGTCTCGATCATCGCCGCGCTCACGCCCTCACCCAGCATGGCAATGCCTTCATTGGTGAAGGTGCCGAACACCCGCGACGTGAAGAAACCGCGGCTGTCATTGACCACAATCGGGGTTTTCTTGATTTGCAGGACGTAATCGAAGCCGCGGGCCAGGGTTTCATCGCTGGTGTTGGCGCCCTTGATGATTTCCACCAGCGGCATTTTTTCCACGGGGCTGAAAAAATGCAGGCCGATGAACTTGCTCTGATCGGGCACGGCACACGCCAGGCCGCTGATCGGCAAGGTCGAGGTGTTGGAGGCGATCACCGCGTCCGCGCCGACGACCTTCTGCGCCGCCAACGAGACTTTGGCCTTCAAATCCCGATCCTCGAACACGGCCTCGATGATCAGGTCGCAACCGGCCAGGTCGGCATCGCTTTCGCTGGTTTGAATGCGTGACAGAACGGTGTCGCGTTGCTCGATGCTTATTTGTCCGCGAGCAACCTTCTTGTCCAGCAGCGCCGCCGAATGCGCCTTGCCCTTCTGCGCCGCCGCGAGGTTGATGTCCTTGAGCACCACATCGATCCCCGCCGACGCACTGACAAACGCAATACCGGCGCCCATCATCCCGGCGCCGAGCACGCCGACCTTGCGGGTGACATAAGGTGCAAAGCCTTGAGGCCGCGAGCCGCCGGCATTGATTTCGTTGAGCTGGAACCAGAACGTGCCAATCAGGTTTTTCGAGACCTGGCCGGTGGTCAGTTCGGTGAAGTAGCGGGTTTCGATCAAGTGCGCCGTGTCGAAGTCCACCTGGGCGCCCTCGACCGCTGCGCAGAGGATTTTCTCTGGCGCGGGCATCGTGCCCTGGGTTTTACTGCGCAGGATCGAAGGCGCAATAGCCAGCATCTGCGCAACTTTCGGGTTTGACGGTGTGCCGCCCGGAATCTGGTAACCCTTCACGTCCCAGCGCTGCACTGCCGCTGGATTGGCCAGAATCCACGTCCGCGCCTTGGCCAACAAGTCTTCGTGATCGGTCGCCAGCGCGTCGATCAATCCTGCCTGCAATGCCTGTGGTGGCCGCACTTTCTTGCCTTCAAGCAAATAAGGCAGGGCTTTTTCCAGGCCGAGCATGCGCACCATGCGCACCACGCCTCCGCCGCCTGGCAGCAGACCAAGGGTGACTTCCGGCAGGCCGAGTTGCACCGACGGGTGGTCCAGCGCCACGCGGTGATGGCAGGCCAGGCAGATTTCCCAGCCGCCGCCCAGTGCGGCGCCATTGATCGCCGCGACCACAGGCTTGCCGAGGGTTTCCAGGGCGCGCAACTGGCCCTTGAGGTTCAGCACCATGTCGTAGAAGGCCTTGGCCTGGGGTTTGCCAACCTTGATCAGCTCGTTGAGATCGCCGCCAGCGAAAAATGTCTTCTTGGCCGAGGTGATGATCACACCGGCGATGCTGTCCTTGTCGGCCACCAGGCGCGTAACGCAGTCCGCCATGGCTTCGCGGTACACCGCGTTCATGGTGTTGGCGCTCTGGCCCGGCATGTCGATGGTCAGGACGACGATCTGGTCCTGGTCTTTTTCGTAACGAATGGCTTCGCTCATAACTGGGTTCCTTGATGTCCGGGCTCAGAGGCGTTCGATGATGGTGGCAATGCCCATGCCGCCGCCGACACACAGGGTCGCGAGGCCATAACGCAGGCGCCGGGCTTCCAGCTCATCGAGCAGGGTGCCGAGAATGGCGCAGCCAGTGGCGCCCAGCGGGTGGCCCATGGCGATTGAGCCGCCGTTGACATTGACCTTGTCCGGATCGACGGCCATGTCCTTGATGAATTTCAACACCACCGACGCGAACGCCTCGTTGACCTCGAACAGGTCGATGTCTTCGACCCGCAGCCCGGCCTTGGCCAACGCCTTGCGGGTCGCCGGCGCGGGGCCGGTGAGCATGATGGTCGGATCGGTGCTGGTGACCGCCGTGGCGACAATGCGCGCCCGTGGCTGCAAGCCCAACGCCCGGCCCTTGGCTTCGGAGCCGATGAGCATCAGCGCCGCGCCGTCGACAATCCCGGAGCTGTTGCCGGGGGTGTGCACATGGTTGATCCGCTCGACATGGCTGTAGACCCGCAGCGCGGTGGCATCGAAACCCATCTGCCCCATCATCTCGAAACTCGGCTTGAGCTTGCCCAGGCCTTCCAGGGTCGAGTCGGCGCGGATGAACTCATCGTGATCGAGCAGGATGATGCCGTTCTGGTCCTGCACCGGCACCAGCGATTTGTTGAACGAGCCATCGGCCCGCGCTCGCGCAGCCTTTTGCTGGGAATGCAGGGCGTAGGCATCGACGTCCTGACGGCTGAAGCCTTCAAGGGTGGCGATCAGGTCGGCACCCACGCCCTGTGGCGTGAAGTGACTGTGCAGGTTGGTCGCCGGGTCCAGCGCCCAGGCCCCGCCATCGCTGCCCATCGGCACCCTGGACATCGACTCGACACCACCGACCACCACCAGGTCTTCGAAACCGGAACGCACTTTCATCGCGCCGAGGTTCACGGCCTCCAGCCCCGAAGCACAGAACCGGTTGATCTGTACTCCCGCCACGCTGACATCCCAATCGGCCACCTGAGCGGCAGTCTTGGCGATGTCGGAACCTTGATCACCAATCGGGGTTACGCAGCCAAGCACCACATCATCGACCTGGCTGGTGTCCAGCGCCGTGCGCTGTTGCAGTGCGGTGAGCAAACCAGCCACCAGGTTCACCGGTTTGACGCTGTGCAAGGCGCCATCGGCCTTGCCTTTGCCACGGGGCGTGCGTAACGCGTCGAAAATCAATGCTTGGGTCATGACGTCCTCGAACCGCAGTGCAGGTGGGTAAATACCGAGCGCCCACTCTTGGCCCGAGCCGCGTTTGATTCAATGACCGCAGCGCTCACAGACATTGACGCTCACGCTCAGACGAACGGTAGTCAGCTACCATTCAGGACACCAAGCTGTCTAGCCAACGGGCGCCAAAGAAGCTGGCACTAGGCCTCATGCCATTTTTAACGCGAATTTGAAGAACACCATACGAAATGGATCTAAGCCAAGCGTACCGCGGGCTCTAAGGTGAACATGTACGAAGTTGTCGTCGGGTTTTGCCGAGGCACTCGTCACTACAGGAAGTGCAACGCGCTGCCATCATGGATGCTATGCGGGCAGGCATCAGGAAATAACAAAAAAGGCGGTCAAGCCATGTTCAAACAATCGAAAGTACGTCAAGCCGGGCTCATCCTTTTCGCCACCACGCTGTTGTTGATATTGCCGAACCTGACCAAGGTCATCGGCTAGTCGCGTCTATAAAGCTACGGCGTCACAGTTTTTGAATTGCCACTCTCAAAATGTGACTGGCCCGCTACCCGGGCCAGCGTGGCTGTGCCAATCTTTGCGGCACTTGCACGACATGGACGGCGATCACTTGAAAATGCTCATTCTGCTCGGGGCCACGCTGTTCGGCTCGCCCCTGTATGCCGCACAGCTGAACCTGGAACTGGGCGCGAACAGTCGCACCTGGCAGACCGAGCAATTGCTCAAGCATCCTCAGGTTCAAACCATCGACATCAGCAACGACGTTTCCTACAAGCGGGACATGAGCTACCGCGCCGTGCCGCTGTCCGCACTGCTGACCGGCATCAAACCTGAAGACCACTTGCAAGCCGTGGCGCTGGATGGCTTTGCCGCCGAAATGACCGCCGCGCCGTTGCTCAATACCCAGGGTGCACAGGCGTGGCTGGCGATTGAAGACCCGACCAAACCCTGGCCACCGCTATCCGAAGGCAAGCCAGGCGCCGGGCCGTTCTATCTGGTCTGGAGCAATCCGCAGGCCGGCAACATCAGCCCAGAACAATGGCCATTCCAGGTGGCGAGCATCAAACGCCTGGCACCCGTGGCCGAGCGCTTTCCCGCACTGCTGCCCGATCCGGCATTGAAGGCGGATGATCCGGTGAACAAGGGATTTGCGTTGTTCCAGAAGAACTGCCTGGCCTGTCATCGACTCAATGGCGCCGGGGACGCGCAATTCGGGCCGGACCTGAATATTCCGTACAACCCGACCGAGTACTTCGGTGCGGACTTCCTCAAGCGCTACATCCGCGATCCACAGAGTTTGCGCCAGTGGCCGCAAGCGAAGATGCCCGGGTTCTCGGCCGAGGTGTTGCCCGATGGGGATCTGGGGATGCTGGTGGGGTATTTGCGGCATATGGTCGGGCGCAAGGCCCTCTCAACCAAGTAACCCCCAACTCTGTGGCGAGGGGGCTTGCCCCCGTTGGGGCGCGAAGCGGCCCCTCATCAAGGCGATGCAATCCATCAGAAAGATCGCTTTCGCCGAGTTTGCGACTGCTTCGCAGCCGAACGGGGGCAAGCCCCCTCGCCACAGAGGCTCCCTGATTTCCATGGACCGCGCCTACTGCTGCTGCACTGAAATCACCGGCGCTGGCGTCGGTGACACCAGCACCTTGGCGTGCATCTGCTCACACCCGCCGCCCCGGCGCATCCCGCGCACCGGGCAGGCATCCAGGTAATCCAGGCCCACCGCCAGTTTCAGATGGCGTTCCGGCCGGGCCAGCTCATTGGTCACGTCGAAGCTGTACCAGGCGTCATCCAGCCAGGCTTCGGCCCAGGCGTGGCTGGCCAGGTGTTCGCTGTTCTCGCTGTACAGATACCCCGACACATAACGCGCTGGAATGCCCAGGCTGCGGGTGCAGGCGAGAAACGCGTGGGTGTGGTCTTGGCACACGCCGGACCGTCCGGCAAAGGCCTGGGCCGCGCTGGTGTCCACTTCCGTGGAACCTGGCGTGTAGGTCATATGCTGGTTGAGGCCATGCATCAGATCGATCAGCGCCGTGCGATCGCGGCGTTGTCTGCATTCCTTCTCGGCGAACGCACGCAGGGCGGCGTCGGCTTCGGTCAAACGGGTGAAGCGCAGAAACGGCAGTGCCGACTGGCTCTCGTGTTCGGCCTCACGCAATTCGTCGATATCGACCTGGCCACGGGCACCGATGATGATCGCCTCATGGGGCTCGTCCATGGTCAGCACATGCAGGATGTTGCCGAACGGATCGAGTTGCGCCCGCACCGGACGTGGCAGGTCGAGCTGCCAGCTGAGTACGTGCTGGCGCTCGCTGTCGTGGGGGGTCAGGCGCAGATACTGGATGCTCGCCCGCACCTTGTCTTCGTAGTGATAGGTGGTTTCGTGGCTAATGGAAAGTCTCATGCGGCCTCCAGATAAGAACTGTGAATCGCGTTACCCAACTGGCGCACCAGCGGGATGAACTCGGTCAGCCAGGCGTGCAGGCCTTCTTCGAGAATTTCATGGATGCCGGTGTAGCGCAGGCGTGCGTCCATTTCTGCCGCCAGGCGTTGTGCCGGGCGACCGTTGGCCCCCGGCAATTGCGAGAGAATCTGGTCGATTTCTTCGGTGCAGGCGCGCAGGGATCGCGGTACATCGGCCCGCAGCAACAGCAACTCCGCCACATGCCTGGCGCCAGGGGCGTCGCGGTAGATTTCCGTGTAGGCCTCGAACGACGACAATGCCCGCAACAACGCGCTCCACTGGTAATAGGCGTGAGCGGTGCCATCGCTGACCGCTTCGGCCTGATCGCCGGCCATTTCATAGCGGGCATCGAGCAGGCGCAAGGTGTTGTCCGCCCGTTCGATAAAGGTCCCCAGACGAATGAAGCGAAACGCATCGTTACGCATGATGGTGCCGTAGGACGCACCCCGGAACAGGTGGGAACGTTCCTTGATCCACTCGCAGAAACGGCTCATGCCGTAGCGACTGAGGCCCTGTTCGGCGATGCCGCGAATTTCCAGCCAGGTGGCGTTGATGTTTTCCCACATGTCGGCGGTGATGCGCCCACGCACCGCATGGGCGCTGGCCCGTGCCGCACCGAGACAGCTGTAGATGCTCGCCGGGTTGGCCGCATCCAGGGCGAAGAAATGCAGCAGCCGTTCGGCATGCAGTTCGCCATGGCGCTCCAGGTAATCGTCCAGGGTGCCGGTGATCAACAGCGGCATGGCCAGTTCGTGCAAACCGTCGCCACGACCGTCCTGCGGCATCAGCGACAGCGAATAGCTGATGTCGAGCATCCGGGCGAGGTTTTCCGCCCGCTCCAGGTAACGCGACATCCAATACAAATCCGAGGCAGTTCTACTTAACATGACAGGCTTCCTTTAATCCTCGACCACCCAGGTGTCCTTGGTTCCACCGCCCTGGGAGGAATTGACCACCAGGGAGCCTTCGCGCAGGGCGACGCGGGTCAAGCCGCCGGGCACGACCCGGGTTTCACGACCCGACAGGACAAACGGCCGCAAGTCGATATGGCGTGGCGCAATGCCGTTTTCGACAAAGGTCGGACAGGTCGACAGCGACAGCGTCGGTTGCGCGATATACGCATGGGGCTTGGCGATGATCCGCGCACGGAAGGCTTCGATTTCCGCCGCCGTCGCCGCCGGCCCCACCAGCATTCCGTACCCGCCGGAGCCTTGGGTTTCCTTGACCACCAGTTCTGGAAGATTGGCCAGCACATGGGAAAGCTCAGACGGATTACGGCATTGCCAGGTCGGCACGTTCTTCAGGATCGGCTCTTCGTCGAGGTAGAAACGGATCATGTCGGTAACGAACGGATACACAGACTTGTCGTCCGCCACCCCCGTGCCGATGGCATTGGCCAGCACCACGTTGCCGGAACGGTAGGACGACAGCAGCCCCGGCACGCCGAGCATCGATTCCGGGTTGAAGGCCAGGGGATCGAGGAAGGCGTCGTCGAGGCGACGATAAATCACGTCGACCGCTTTCGGCCCGTCGGTGGTGCGCATGTAGACCTTGTCGTCACGCACGAACAGGTCCGCGCCCTCCACCAGTTCCACGCCCATTTCCCGCGCCAGGAACGCATGTTCGAAGAACGCACTGTTGAAGCGCCCCGGCGTCAGCACCACCACGCTCGGGTTATCGATGGGGCTTGAACTTTTCAGGGTGTCGAGCAACAAGTTCGGGTAGTGGTCGATGGGGGCAATGCGTTGCGCCGCGAACAGCTCGGGAAACAGGCGCATCATCATCTTGCGGTCTTCGAGCATGTAGCTGACACCGCTCGGCGTACGCAGATTGTCTTCGAGCACGTAGTAGGTGCCGTCGCCGTCGCGCACCAGGTCGACGCCGGAGATGTGCGAATAGATATCGCGGTGCAGGTCCAGGCCCTGCATCGCCAACTGGTACTGCTCGTTGGCCAGCACCTGCTCGGCCGGAATGATGCCGGCCTTGATGATGCGCTGCTCGTGGTAAAGGTCGGCGAGGAACATGTTCAACGCCTTGACCCGCTGGATGCAGCCGCGTTCGACAATCCGCCACTCGCTGGCGGGGATGCTGCGTGGAATGGTGTCGAAGGGGATCAGGCGCTCTGTGCCCTGTTCGTCCCCGTAGAGCGTGAAGGTAATCCCGGCGCGATGAAACAACAGATCGGCCTCGCGTCGCCGTTGTGCCAGAAGCTCGTCAGGCGTCTCGGCCAGCCAACGGGCAAACTCCCGATAATGCGGGCGGACCAGGCCGCCGGCATCGTACATCTCATCAAAATAGGTGCGGATCATGCCGTACTCCTTGTCACTCGGACGTCCAGACCTTCGCAAGGCCCGTGCCATCGGCATAAACGCTTAAATTTCAATCGGTTGGATAATCAACGCGCACGTACCGCACCAATCCTGTGCGGTAAATGCCCCAACCTGATCGCCCCCGCTTCATTGCAAGGCGTGGTGGTCGCCTATCACCAGCATAGTCAGAGTTGATTTCACTGCCCGGCAATGGGTACGGATAATCCAGGCATTCGCTGAAAAGCTCACCGGACTTCCCTTTTAGCCGCCTGCCCTGGCGGCTTTTTTTTGGTGTCCAACGCCCACAAATGAAAACGGCCAACCCGAAGGTCAGCCGTGATTGCTGATTGTCACTGTTCATAAGGTTATGCGAGTCGCCCTCGTACCTCCTGTTTCACACCCCAGCCTTCGATGATGCCGCCCAGAGGCTCGACCACTGCTTCGAAACCCTGTTCGAAGTCGCCGATATCATCGTAGGTGGCATACATGACCTTGCACAGCTCCAGCGCCCAGGCGCCGTCGTCGCGCACACTGACTTGCGCATCCAGGGATTCACCACGGTGGAAATGACCTGCCGCCCTGCGTGCCCGCTCCTCATCCGGGAAAATGGCGTAGAACTCGATGGGATGAAACCGTGAAAAGTCAAAACCGCCTTCTTTCATGCGGCGCAGCACGCTGCTGCTGATGTCTTCTTGATAGGCTGTGCTCATGAAACGTCCTCCTCAAAACGATGGATAGACTTTCCGTACTCCCTCACCCGCAACCGAACAGCGCGAGCGACGGCAACCGATGTGCCGGCGGGAAACAAGCATGGAGCTACAAGACCAGACCTTAGCGATTCATTCGCTGATCTCGCTTGCAGAGTAGCCTCAAGACAGAGCCCGTGCCAAGGCCTGGATGTGAATGCGACAGGTGTTGTTCAGATTGGAGTAATGTCGAGGATTTGAATGCTGTTCTGGGACTTGAGCTCTTTGACGCTCGCGTCACTGGTCCGCCCTTCCAGATCGTTCAGATCCAGTTCGGCGGCGACAGGAAGAAGCCGGGCCTTGATGAGCTTGGCAGCACGCTCGTAGTCCGGGCGCTCGGTGCACTCAAAGACTTCGTTGATGGTTTCGCCATGATCATCCACGAAAGTGACCTTCCACTTTTGCATTGGTGCCTCCTCGATAAAACCCATGGATGGGCTTACCTCTATCTCGACCTTGTTAGCTGGCTAATTGTTCCGGTGGATCTGCACCCATCGCAAATCTCTGTAGGAGCGAGCCTGCTCGCGAAAAACTTGAGAACGCCGCGTTAAATCAGACATCCCGCGTCATCGTTCACGTCCATCGCGAGCAGGCTCACTCCTACAGGTCTGCGTTTCAATCCATCAGTCGTTACTTGGCTTGTTCACTGCCTGCAACACGTATTGCGGCAAGGCGAAGGCGCCGATGTGGATTTCAGGATTGTAGTAGCGGGTGATGATGCCGCTGCCCGCGAAGCGTTGTTGCAGGGTTTCGCGGGACAACTTGCGATAAGCGGTATTGGTGGCGCCCCAGGCGAAGGTCATTGAACCACCGATGTAGGTCGGTACGGCGGCCTGATAGAAGTGCCAGTCCGGGAACAGGCTGCGCAGGCGACCGGCGGTGGTCTTCACTTCTTCGATCTGCATGAACGGCGTGCCGTTCTGGGTTACCAGGATGCCGCCTTCGTTCAGGCAGCGGTGGCAAGCCTGGTAGAAGTTTTCCGAGAACAGCACTTCACCCGGTCCGATCGGATCGGTGGAGTCGGAAATGATCACGTCGAACTTTTCAGTGGTGGTGGCGACGAAACGCATGCCGTCGTCGATCACCAGGTTCAGGCGTGGATCATCGAATGCACCCTTGGAGTGATTCGGCAGGAATTCCTTGCACATGTCGACCACGGTGCCGTCGATCTCGACCATGGTGATGTGCTCGACGCTGCGGTGCTTGGCCACTTCACGCAACATGCCGCCGTCACCGCCGCCGATGATCAGCACGCGCTTGGCGGCACCGTGCGCCAGGATCGGCACGTGGGTGAGCATTTCGTGGTAGATGAATTCGTCGGCTTCGGTGGTCTGGATCACGCCGTCCAGCGCCATCACCCGGCCCATGCGCGGGTTCTCGAAGATCACCAGGTGCTGGTGCTCGGTGCGCACTTCGTGCAGCAGTTTTTCCATGCGAAAACGCTGGCCGTAGCCTTCGTAGAGGGTTTCCAGGTAGTCGCTGGCGGGGATGTTGCTCATGGGAAGTGCTCCGATGAATGCGGGTGGCAACGGACGGTTACCCGCCCATGATGGCCAATCGAGCGTCTCGATTGGCCGGGAAAGGCGCGCATTCTACGTCGCGGAACATGACAGGTCGAATGTGGGAGCGGGCTTGCTCGCGAAGGCGTAGTGTCAGTCGCTATAAATGTTGACTGATTCACCGCTTTCGCGAGCAAGCCCGCTCCCACAGGTTCAGTGTCGACGCTCAGAGTTTGACGTTGCCCCGCGGCCCGGCAATGGCCCAGATGATCAGTCCCAGTACCGGCAACAGCGCGATCAGTAGTACCCAGAGGATTTTCATCCCGGTCCCGGCACTACTTTTGAAGACGTTGATGATGGCCCAGATGTCCAGGACAAAAATGATCAAGGCAACCAGGCTGTTGAACGTAGAACCCATGGTGACGCTCCCGAAAAGTGATATGCCCCCTCAGGATAGACGGTCGTCGCGAGGATTCCTTTTTATTGACAGTGTCTGGATCAGACGTGGATCGCCACTTTCAGGGCTTCCAGGGATGGCGCGGCTGTAATGCCCACTTCGGTGCACAATTCCAGCACCCGTGGCACGTCGTTGCCGTAGACCAGGACCACCTGCAACTCGTCATCGAGCAACTGGCTGAAGTTCATCAGCGTGTAGCCACCGTTTTCCTTGTTCATGCTGCTCATCTGCACCTGGATGCGGTTGAGCGCGGTCAGGGCTTCGGTCCTGGCCAGTTGCTTGGGCTTGAGATTGAACTCCACACCCGGGCCGAACGAGGCGACGATCTGCGCGAACAGGTCCATGTATGTGTCAGCCTGGAACAGCACCGTTTCCGGCAGGCTGCCGACCACCACCCACTCACCCAGCGGGATCGGGAAGGTTTCGTCGTAGTTGATGTCCGGATTGGCCATCAGAAAAGCCTCGGGATCGGCGTAGGCCTGGGCCGCTTCGTCCGCGACCTTGAGGATTTCGTCTTCGCCCATGCACCCGGAGCTGATTTTGCTGATGAGTTCGACGAGTGCGGCTTTCATGGGGAGGATCCTGTAGCGAGGTGAATTTTGAGGGCGCGAAGGATAGCGCATTAATGAGGGAAGTGCGGACCTGTGGCGAGGGGGCTTGCCCCCGTTGGGTCGCGAAGCGGCCCCAAAACATTCAATTGGGGTGTATCAGAAAGACCGCACATGCTGATTCTACGACTGCTTCGCAGCCGAACGGGGGCAAGCCCCCTCGCCACAATTGGGATTAACAGCCTCAAGTCATTCGATATCAGCCAATCAGCTTCTCAAGCTGCGCAACGGTATCGGAAGCCCCCATGGTCCTGGCAGCCTCCAGCGCGGTGATGCCATTGGCGTCCTTGGCTTTCGGGTCGGCGCCCTTGCTGATCAGGTAATCGACCACTTCGACGCGGTTGAACATCGCCGCCATCATCAGCGCCGTGCGACCATCGAAGGACGAGCCTTCAACCTGGGCGCCACCATCGACCAAGGCCTTGATCACCGCCAGGTCACCCTTGAAGGCGGCACCGGCAATCGGGCTCTGGCCGTTGTCGTTGCGGATCTCCGGGTCGGCCTTGTGCTCCAGCAGGACTTTTACCGTGTCCACATGACCGTGATACGCGGCCAGCATCAGCAAGGTATCGCCCTTGTGGTTACGCAGGTTCGGCGGCAAACCCTTGGTCAGCAGCGCGGCCATCATCGCCGCATCGCCCTCCCGTGCCTTGTTGAATACCTGTTCGGTAAATTCGGCGGCTTCTTCGGGGGTCATCTGGCGGCTTTTGTCTGACATTGGGCACTCCCTTTTCTGTCATTCGTAAAAGCCGACAGTTTCCCGAGCGCCCCCGGCACTGTCACTTGTTTTTTCTCATGGGCCGCCATAGCCAGATTCAATAGCGGTACTTGCCGCCGTGAATGTCGGACAACAACTGCTCCGTGACCTGTACATAAGTCTGCGTCCCCGGCAGCCAGGCATAGATCGGGTCATCGCCGGTTTTACCCGGGTCGAAGGCCTCGTCCTTCAGTCGGGTCTTCTGATATTTGAACGTCCCGGTGGTTTCCATTTTCACTTTCACCCGCAGGAACAACGGCACCGCATAGGCCGGCATCTGCTCGCGGGCGAAGGCCAGCAACTCACTGAAGTCCAGGGTTGCCAGGGATTCGGCGGGAGTGATCGCCGCCATCCCGGCCCGGCCATTGGTGTTGCGGATTTCCACGCCATAGGCCACGGCTTCGGAAATAAGCGGGTGTTGCAGGAGGATGTTTTCGACCTCCGTGGTCGAAACGTTTTCGCCCTTCCAGCGGTAGGTGTCGCCCAGGCGGTCGACAAACTGCGCATGCCCAAAGCCGATGTTGCGCAACAGGTCGCCGGTGTTGAAGTAGCGGTCTCCCTTTTCGAACACATCCTGAAGCACGACCTTGGCGGTTTTCTGCGGATCGGTGTAACCGTCCAGGGGGGCCTTGTCGTCGATTTTTGCCAGCAACAACCCCTGCTCACCCTTGGCGACCTTGCGCATCAGGCCATTGGCCTGTCGAATCGGCGCGCCACTGTCATGGTCGTACGCGACCAACTCCCAGGACATCAGGGAAAAACCGATGGTGTTGTCGAAATTGAGAATGTTGGTGAAACCGATATTGCCGTCGCTGGCAGCGTACAGCTCGCAGATGTGATTCACCGCAAAGCGGGTCTTGAACTCGCTCCAGGCGCCGGGGCGCAAGCCGTTGCCGATCATTTTCTTCACATCGTGCCGGCTGTCCTCGGAGCTGGGCGGTTGATCGACCAGGTAGCGGCACAGTTCGCCGACATAACCGATGGTGGTCGCCCGGTACTTGCGCGCATCGTTCCAGAACTGACTGGCGCTGAATTTGCGGCGAATGGCGAATCCGCTGGCCCCACTGACGGCCGAACCCCAGCACACGCAAAGGCCCGTGGCGTGGTACAGCGGCAAGGTGCAATAGACGACATCGTCGGGGCTCATGTCCAGGGCGATCATGCCGAAACTCGCAGAGCTGCGCATCCAGCGACCGTGCTTGAACACGCCGGCCTTGGGCAGCCCCGTGGTGCCCGAGGTGTAGATATAAAAGCAGGGATCGTCGAAGAAAATCTGCTGGCTGCTGGCCGGGTTGTCGCTGGCGTCGTCGAGGCTGACGGTCATCAGGTTGATGAAACCTTCAGGTGCGATACCGGGTTGTCGAGAGGTGTCCTGATCGGCAACGAACCAGGTTCGCGCAGCCTTGATCGACACCCGCTCACGCACCGCCAGGTACGCCGGGACCAACTCCTCACCGACAATGATCGCCACCGGCGCCACCAGGTTCACACTGTGCACCAGGGTGTCGCGGGTTTGCGAGGTATTGAGCAGCGCACTGATCGCGCCGACCTTGGCCACCGCCAGAATCGTCACCAGCAATTCCGGGCGGTTCTCGATGAAGACAGCCACCACATCACCCTTGCCGATGCCTTGGCCGATCAGGTGATGGGCGATGCGATTGGCCCATTGGTTGACCTCGGAGTAACTGAGCGTTACGTCGCCTTGCAACAGCGCCGGGCCATCCGGGTTGCGCAACGTGGCTTGCTCGAAACTCCAGCCCAAACCACACGCCTGGGTCGGGTCCTTGACGTTGGCGGCCTTCATGCCCCTCACCACCCGGGGGATGGCCTTGGCGATGGAAGGCAGCTTGCGGAGCATCATGCTCCAGGTAATCGTGTCGTTCGACGTGCGACTCATGATGCTCCCGTTCGATCTTTTTATTGTCGGGCTGCGATGACTGAGCCCGAAAATACGTCAACGGTTCTTGAGCTGTACACGCGGTTTTTGAAATGTTTTGTATCCGAGATCTTAATCCGCGATTGATACAAGGCCAATCGTGAACCCCCGCACACGCAATGGTTCCATCGAATCGCCGAGCGACCTCGCAAAATGCAGGATGCACGACGGCCGTTCATGCAGAATGCACGAAAGCAAAAATCACCACAGATACTAACTTATTGTTTTATAAGATTATTTACAAAAAACCCAGGCTGGCACAATCACTGCAACCTTCTCCGTATGCTTGCCATTCAAGAGCCAACGGAGCTGAAAGAAATGAACCTGATTCAGGAAAAATTTTCGTCCCTGTTCTCCAACTTCGAAGTCACCACCCATGCCCGGCCTGACGGTGGGATCCTGCTGACCCTGAGCGGCGGCGAAGGCAAGGTGTTCAAGCGCTCGATTTCCTATCAACAATTGCACAATGGCGACCAACTGACGTGGGTCATCAGTGCGATTCGCCGCGACCTCGCCGAACAAGCCAGTGAACTGCCGCAGATTTCCATGCTGCAGAGCCAGCAACGGTTTGCCCTGCCGACCTATCACTCGCTGTAGAAAATGTGGGAGCGGGCTTGCTCGCGAAGAGGGAGTGTCAGTCAACATCAACGTTGAATGACACACCGCTTTCGCGAGCAAGCCCGCTCCCACAGGTTGTATGGCGTTTAGAAAGTAGAGGGATTTATCCGCGCAAAGCTGTCCACGGTGACATGCCCCGCCAGTTCCCCACCCTCGCGGGCCAGCCCGCAAGTGGCCATCCCCGCCGTGCGCGCCGCGTCGAGTTCTTCGACGATGTCCGACAGAAACAGAATCTGCCCCGCCTCAAGGTTGATCGCCTGGGTGATGTTGGCGTAGGACTGCGCCTCGCGCTTGGGGCCCGAAGTGGTATCGAAATAGCCGCTGAACAGTGGCGTCAGATCCCCCGCCTCTGAGCAGCCGAAGATCAACCGCTGGGCCTGGATTGAACCGGACGAATAAACAAACAGTTGAAAGCCCTCCCGATGCCAGCGCTTGAGCGCTTCAACGGCGTCCGGGTACACGTGCCCCTTCAACTGCCCGGCCTGATAGCCCTGCTCCCAGACCATGCCCTGCAACGCTTTCAGCGGCGTGGCCTTGCGGTCTTCAGCGATCCAGCCCAACAGGATCTCGATGACCCGCTCGACGTCGGCGTCCGGTTCGTTGCTGTCGCGGCGCACGGTAGCCAGTTGCTCCGCCACATCGGCGCGTTCGGCATGCTGACGGACAAACGCCGGCAAGTGTTTGGCGGCATAGGGGAACAGCACGTCGAACACAAAACTCACCGCGCTGGTGGTGCCTTCGATGTCGGTGAGAATCGCTTTGATCGGCATCGACTCAGTCCTCCAGGCGCGGGAATCGGCTGGCGATGTCTTCGCCGGTGAAATTGGCCACCCAACCTTCCGGGTTGTTGAACAGACGGATCGCGACGAAGTGCGGATGTTCGCCCATGTCGAACCAGTGTTTGGTTCCGGCCGGCACCGAGATCAGGTCGTTTTTCTCGCACAGCACCGCGTAGACGTAATCGTCGATGTGCAGGGTAAACAGGCCACGGCCGGCAACGAAAAATCGTACTTCATCTTCGCCGTGGCGATGTTCATCGAGGAACTTGGCACGCAGTTCGGCTTTTTGCGGGTGATCGCTGTTGAGGCTGATCACGTCGACAGTGACGTAACCGCGCTCGGTCATCAGCTTGTCGATTTGCTCCTGGTAGGCGGCAATCACTTCGTCCTGAGTGGCGCCCGGCTGGATCTTCGCCGCGGCTTGCCAGCGGTCGAAGCGTACGCCCTGCTCGGCCAGGGTCGAGGCGATGTCTTCGAAATGGGTCAGCACCTTGTTGGGGATTTCAGGGCTGGAGACGTGATAGACGGACAGGCTGCTCATCAGGGCAACTCCTTAACGGTTCATGCTTTAAAGAGCGAGCGCATCTTCAACTCGCACTCGAACAAAAATTCAAAGGCCTCGATCTGCCGCAGGGCATCGCTCATGCGCGCGCCCCAGGTGTACAGGCCATGGCCACGGATCAGGTAGCCGACGCAATCGGGATGGGCGTCGAGCCAAGGCTGCACCTTGGCGGCCAGTCGCGCAATGTCCTGGTCGTTGTCGAAAATCGGCACCCGCACCCGGGATTCGTGGGTCGTCACACCGCTGAAGGCCTTTTGCAGTTCGTAGTCTTCGAACTCGATGAAGTCTTGCGGCGTCAGGCGCGACAGCACGGTGGCGTTCACGGAATGGGTGTGCAACACGGCACCGATCTCCGGGCGCCAGCTGTAGAGCTGGGTGTGCAACAGGGTTTCGGCGGACGGTTTCTTGCCCGGTTCCAGGCTGTTGCCCGACAGGTCGGTGGCCAACACGTCGTCCATGCCCAGTTGCCCCTTGTGCTTGCCGGACACGGTCAGCAAGGCTTCGCTCGGCGACAGGCGGGTCGAGTAATTACTGCTGGTGGCCGGCGACCAGCCGCGGCCATACAGAAAACGCCCGGCGTCGATGATTTCCTGGGCGAGTTGTTCACGGGTAAGGCTCATGGCCTGTCCTCTTGCATACGTGTGGCAATGATAACGGCAGCCGCGACGGCTGCGAGACTGGCAATACTAAATGTCCATGCCGCGCCGAGGGCGTTCCAGCTGTAGCCGGAATACAACGCGCCCAACGCACCGCCAGTGCCGGCCAATGCAGCGTACAGCGCCTGGCCCTGGCCTTGCTGGCGCGCACCGAAGCTACGTTGCACGAATGAAATGGCAGCGGCGTGAAAGCTGCCGAACGTCGCCGCGTGCAGGATCTGGGCAAACAACAGTACCCAAAGAAACTCTGCCAGCGAACCCAGCAACAGCCAACGCAACGCCGCCAGCAGAAAGCTGGCCATCAGCACCCGGCGCAGTGAAAAGCGCGCGAAGATCCGGCTCATGGCCAGAAACATCAGGACTTCGGCGACCACGCCGACCGCCCAGAGCATGCCGATCACACCCCGGCTGTAACCCAGGCGCTCAAGGTGCAGGGTCAAGAACGTGTAATACGGTCCGTGGCTCATCTGCATCAGCGCCACGCAGCCGTAAAACGCCAAAACACCGGGGTTGCGCAGTTGCTTGAGGAATCCCTCCCCCGCCACCCGGTTGCCCGGGGCCGGTTGGGCATTGGGCACCCACAGACTGCTGAGCACGATGCCCACCATGATCAGCACCAGCGCCGCCGGATAGATGTCCAGGCTCAGCCATTCAAACAAACGGCCCAGCGCGACCACGGTGATGATGAAACCGATCGAGCCCCACAGGCGAATCTGGCTGTAGCGCGAGGTCTGGCTCTGCAAATGCGCCAGGGTGATGACTTCGAACTGTGGCAACACCGCGTGCCAGAAGAACGCATGCAAGGCCATGACCATCGCCAGCCAGGCGTAGGTCTTGCTGACGAAGATCAGCGAAAAGGTCAGCAGCGTGCACACCGCGCCGAAGCGCACGATGGCCAGTCGCCGACCGGTGTAGTCGCCCAGCCAGCCCCAGATGTTCGGCGCTACGCAGCGCATCAGCATCGGGATCGCCACCAGCTCGCCGATCCGCGCGGCGCTGAACCCCAGGTGATCGAAGTACAGCGCCAGAAACGGCGCTGTCGAACCGAGCAAGGCGAAATAGAACAGATAGAAACTGGAGAGCCGCCAGTACGGGAGCGCCGCAGTCGCCATCAGACGGCTGCGACCATGATGTCAGCCATTTACAGCTGACCCAGCACCGGCGTGCTCACACGCACGTCGGCGTTTTGCCCACGATGGCGCAGCAGGTGATCCATCAGCACGATGGCCATCATCGCCTCGGCAATCGGCGTGGCGCGGATGCCCACGCACGGGTCGTGACGGCCCTTGGTGATCACTTCCACCGGGTTGCCATGGATGTCGATGGAACGGCCCGGCGTTGTGATGCTCGACGTCGGCTTCAGCGCCAGGTGCGCAACGATGGGCTGACCGGAGGAAATACCGCCGAGAATGCCGCCCGCGTTGTTGCTGAGGAAACCTTCCGGGGTCATTTCATCGCGATGCTCGGTGCCACGCTGGGCGACGCTGGCAAAACCGGCGCCGATTTCCACGCCCTTGACCGCGTTGATGCTCATCAGCGCATGGGCCAGCTCCGCGTCGAGGCGGTCGAAGATCGGCTCGCCCAGGCCCGGCATCACGCCTTCGGCGACCACGGTGATTTTCGCACCGACCGAATCCTGGTCGCGACGCAACTGGTCCATATAGGCCTCCAGCTCAGGCACTTTGTCCGGGTCCGGGCTGAAGAAGGCGTTCTGCTCGACCGAATCCCAGGTCTTGAACGGGATTTCAATCGGCCCCAACTGGCTCATGTAGCCGCGAATGACGATGCCCTGGCTGGCCAGGTATTTTTTTGCAATCGCACCGGCCGCGACGCGCATCGCGGTTTCACGGGCCGAGCTGCGACCGCCGCCGCGATAATCGCGCTCGCCGTACTTGTGGTGGTAGGTGTAATCGGCGTGGGCCGGGCGGAACAGGTCCTTGATCGCCGAGTAGTCCTTGGACTTCTGGTCGGTGTTGCGGATCAACAGGCCGATGGCGCAACCGGTGGTGCGGCCTTCGAACACGCCGGAGAGGATTTCGACTTCGTCGGCTTCCTGGCGTTGGGTGGTGTGGCGGCTGGTGCCGGGCTTGCGGCGGTCCAGGTCACGCTGCAGATCCTCCAGGGAAATCTCCAGCCCCGGCGGGCAGCCATCGACAATGGCGACCAACGCCGGGCCATGGCTTTCGCCCGCGGTGGTGACAGTGAACAGCTTGCCGTAGGTATTGCCGGACATGCAGGACGCTCCGTGAAATGAACCTGAATACGTAATGCGCGCCAGTATACGCAGGCTACCCAAGTAGTTCATCCTCGAACCTTATGGGTGCCCGTGAGTCCAACCGGCATCTTCTTGATAATGGCGCGATGATGCTGCGAGTTCTAGCCTTGAGCCTTACCCTGATTTCCGGCTTCGCCCAGGCGACTGTCCTGCAACGACCGATCACATTGGATACGGGCACCGGCGAGCTTTTCGGCTCGCTGTTGCTGCCAAAATCCGACAATCGAGTGCCGGTTGTCCTGATCATTTCAGGCTCCGGCCCTACGGATCGTGACGGAAACAACGCCGACGGCGGGCGCAATGACAGCCTCAAGCGCCTGGCCTGGGTGCTGGCCAAACACAACATCGCCAGCGTGCGTTACGACAAGCGTGGCGTGGCCGCGAGCCTGGCGGCGACCCCGGATGAACGCAATCTGACGGTGGAAGCTTATGTGGCCGATGCCCAAGCCTGGGGCCGGAAACTCAAGACCGATCCGCGTTTTGGCCAGTTGATCGTGCTGGGTCACAGCGAAGGCGCCCTGATCGCCAGCCTCGCTGCGCCGGATATCGATGCCGACGCGGTGATATCTGTCTCCGGCAGCGCAAGACCGGTGGATCAGGTCATTCGCGAGCAACTGGGCAATCGCCTGCCTCAACCGCTGATGCTGCGCAGCAATCAATTGCTCGACAGCCTCAAGGCCGGGAAAACCGACGACAATGTGCCGCCACCCTTGCAGGTGATTTTCCGTCCGAGCGTGCAGCCTTACCTGATTTCCCTGTTCCGCCAGGACCCGGCCGCGGCATTTGCGAAGTTGAAGATGCCAGCACTGATCATCCAGGGCAGCAACGACATCCAGGTCGGCGTCAATGACGCAAGGCTGCTCAAGGCTGCCAAACCGGACGCCGAACTGGCGCTGATCGAGGGCATGAACCACGTCATGCGCATCGTGCCCAACGACGTCAAACGCCAACTGGCCTCCTATAAGGACCCGCAGCTGCCCCTGGCGGCGGAACTGGGCACGCGAATCCTCGGTTTTATTGAAGGACTTCGCGCCAGTTAACCTCCAGTCTTGAAAAAAACGGCCGATAAGCCTTTGTCGCCAACACATTGGTTGGCGACAAGCTGAGCTTGGACAGGATCTCGCCGTTATGACTGACACCCAGACTTCACCCGACACCAGCGCTGAAAAAGACGTGCCGCCAGCGGTCGAGCTGCCCTGGGCGGACGTCCACGTCGAGCACCACAAGATGCTCCGTCTGGCACCCCTGCAGACTGACCGCAACACAGGCGGACGCCCATTGCGCTTTGTCGAGTTCGGCTATGCCGAACGCAATGACAAGACGCACAGCCTGATGCGCATGAGCATCACCCTGCCCGGCCAGCGCGTACGCAAGGAACAGAATCATCTGGACGTGTGGGTCGATCACGCCGAAAAACGCGTGCATTTCGGTCCGGAAAGCGGACTGCAGATTGAACCGCTGAACCGTGGCATTGGTCGCTACATGGCGGCCCAGGGCATCAATTGGGCGAAAAAGCGCTGGCCGACCTACACCGTCGACGGCTTCGACCTGAACAACAAGGATGCACTGAACGAAGACACCCGCCTGCGCCGCGATCATTTTTTACGCGTGCACGGTTTCGACGTGGTGTATGCCGATGCCCAGCATTTGAAAGGCAGCGTCAAGCCGGTCAAGGTCGGCGACCTCTCTGGCGACTGGAACAGCGAAAAACTGCAGGTCGTGGAAATCCTTGAGGCGGCGCAGATGCTCCAGCAAGCCGAACAGAACCTGGCCGAGCAGGAAGTCAAACTCAAGAAACACGAAGAAAAGGTCAGCAAGTACAAACGCGAAGACGCCGGGTTGCGATTCACCATCACCTGCCTGGTGGCGTTTGCGGTGTTTCAGGCGGGGTTGTTGATCTGGATTGCCACGCATCGTTGAAGGCTTGAGTTACTGCACCTTGTGGCGAGGGGGCTTGCCCCCGTTCGAGCGCGAAGCGGTCGCAAAACAGCTACCACAGACATATCTGGATAAATCTGGTGTGAGGGTTCAGGGCTGCTTCGCAGCCCAACGGGGGCAAGCCCCCTCGCCACAAATGCCCGGTCAGACGCGAGAAGCGAACAACGCCTGATGCTCACGACACTGCTGCGCGCTGAGCATGAACACACCATGGCCGCCACGCTCGAACTCCAGCCAGGCGAAGTCGACTTCCGGGTACAACGCCTCGACGTGCACCTGGCTGTTGCCCACTTCGACAATCAGCAAGCCCTTCTCGGTCAGGTGATCCGCCGCCTCGGCAAGCATGCGCCGCACCAGGTTCAAACCGTCATCACCACAGGCCAGGCCCAGTTCCGGTTCGTGCTGGTATTCGTCCGGCATGTCGGCGAAATCTTCCGCATCGACGTAGGGCGGGTTCGACACGATCAGGTCGAAACGTTGACCCGGCAAGCCCTCGAAACCGTCGCCCTGCACCGTGTACACACGCTCATCGACACCATGGCGCTCGATGTTCTGATTGGCCACTTCCAGCGCTTCGAACGACAGGTCCGCCAACACCACCTCGGCATGCTGGAACTCATAGGCGCAGGCGATGCCGATGCAACCGGAACCGGTGCACAGGTCGAGAATCCGCGCCGGCTCGGTAGCCAGCCACGGGGTAAAACGGTTTTCGATCAACTCGCCGATGGGGGAGCGCGGGATCAGCACACGCTCATCGACAATGAACGACATGCCACAGAACCAGGCCTCGCCCAGCAGATACGCGGTAGGCACCCGATCTTCGATGCGGCGCTTGAGCAAAAGCTGCAGGTGAACCACTTCGTCTTCTTCCAGATTGCAGTCGAGGTAGCTGTCGGATATTTCCCACGGCAGGTGCAACGCGCCCAACACCAATTGCCGGGCTTCGTCCCAGGCGTTGTCAGTGCCATGGCCGAAAAAAAGATCCTCCCCATGGAAGCGGCTGACGGCCCAACGGATATGGTCACGCAGGGTACGAAGGCGGGAAGTGATCACGACGGCAAACTCCAGAAAAATCGACGGGGGATTCTACCAGTCAAACGACTTCACGACGACGCGGGAAACTACCGATTCAAATGTAGGAGTTATCCATTTTTTCGCTAGGCTATTGAACAAAACGTGACTATTGACAAGGCTACAGGCCAGCAACGACGGCACCTACGATCGTAGCGATTCACAGAACCGCTCAGCCAGAGGACAATGGCGCAAAAGCCCCACTCCAAGGAGCCCCAGAATGTCTGTTCCAAAAACGATGTTTCAACTCAGCGGCCGCGGTTATGCAGCGGCCAATCTGAGCCATGCCACCCTGGTCATCATCGATGCCCAGAAAGAATACCTCAGCGGTCCCCTGGCCCTGAGCGGCATGGATGAAGCTGTCGCGAACATCAAGCAACTGCTCGCCGCTGCCCGCGCCGCCGGCCGGCCGATCGTGCATGTCCGCCACCTCGGTACCCTCGGCGGGCTGTTCAACCCACAGGGCGTAGGCGGTGAGTTCATTCCGGGCCTGGAGCCACAGAGCGATGAAACCGTCATCGGCAAATTGTTGCCAAGCGCGTTTCACGGCACCGAACTGGCACAACGCCTGGAAGACCTCGGCGCCCTTGACCTGATCGTCTGCGGCTTCATGAGCCACTCCAGCGTCAGCACCACGGTGCGTGCGGCCAAGAACCTGGGCTTCCGCTGCACCCTGGTGGAAGACGCCTGCGCCACCCGCGACCTGCCTTACAAGGGCGGCGTGCTCAGTGCCGCACACGTCCATCAGACGGAAATGGCGATCATGGGCGACAACTTCGCCACCCTCGCGCTGACCCGTGAACTGATCTGATCGACGCTCAATGAGCGGCCCGGAACGCCGCTCATCCGCAAAAGCCTCCCATTTGCCGTAATTGTCTTAGCCTCAGGAACATCCCGGTCAACTCCCGGTCGAAGGGCCGATACCCATTGAGGAAGGTCGGAATGAAGTTATCCGATGGTTTTGACGCTCGCCGCTTGCGGCCCAAAGGCCAAAGCAACTGGCGTTTTCGAATCGGCGCGACGTTCGCGGCGTTGCTGGCGATGTGCGGCGTGTTGCTCGCCATGGCCGGTGCCGCCAGCCTGCTCGGCCACGCACCCGCCCTGGGTGAATTGAACACAAGCCGCACCGGTGCTGCCGTGATCCTGGCCATCGGCCTGTTCGTGCTGTACCTCGGTGTCTGGCTATGGCGCCGTTGCCGTCGTCGCTCACGGCAGTCGCGGGAGCTGGCCATGTCCCCGCACCTGATGAAAAAACACGACTGAGCCTGGCATCGCGCGCGTTTTTGTCGCGCCCGATTCGCTTCGAGTTGGGTAAACTGGCCGCCCTTCGCGGAGGCTGACATGCAAGACGACGATTTTTCCCTGTTCAAAAGCGCGATCCAAGGCGTCAAGCCGATCAAGCACGATCGCGCCGAAACCGGCAAACCCAAGGCTGACCGCGCGCAGATTGCCAAACTGCGTCAAGCGGCCACCGTGCGCACCGAATCCACCACCGTCGACGGGCTGTCCGATCAGTTCGTCATCGACGTCGGCCCTGAAGACGAGCTGATGTGGGCCCGCGATGGCGTGCAGGAAAGCCAGATGCGCAAGCTCAAGGTCGGGCAGATTCCTTTCGAAGGCAGCCTCGACCTGCACGGCATGAGCGTGGAAAAGGCCCGGGAAACCCTCTGGGCATTTTTGGCTGAAGCCACCAAATTCGAAATCCGCTGCGTGCGCGTCACCCATGGCAAGGCTGTTCGCCTGGACGGCAAGCGGCCGATGATCAAAAGTCACGTCAACACCTGGCTGCGCCAGCATCCACAGGTACTCGGCTTTACCTCGTGCCAGGCGAAACATGGTGGTGCCGGCGCGGTTTATGTGATGCTCAAACGCACCATGATGGAAGGTCGTGACGAGTAAAGCTGACGCGTCACGCTTGCAGCGTCGTGTCCGTCACCGTACCCTTGCCCTTTGCGTAAAATCCCACAGGTAGTTTCATGTCCCTGGAACAGAATTACACGGCGATCCTCGGCCAGCTCGGCGAGGACGTTTCCCGCGAAGGCCTGCTCGACACGCCAAAACGTGCCGCCAAAGCCATGCAGTACCTCTGCCGCGGCTATGAACAGACACTGGAAGAGGTCACCAACGGTGCCCTGTTCAGCTCCGACAACAGCGAAATGGTGCTGGTCAAGGACATCGAGTTGTACTCGTTGTGCGAACACCACCTGCTGCCGTTCATCGGCAAGGCTCACGTTGCCTACATCCCGAGCGGCAAGGTCCTGGGCCTGTCGAAAGTGGCGCGGATCGTCGACATGTACGCCCGCCGCCTGCAGATCCAGGAAAACCTCAGCCGCCAGATCGCCGATGCGGTCCAGCAGGTCACCGGCGCCCTGGGCGTTGCGGTGGTGATCGAGGCCAAGCACATGTGCATGATGATGCGCGGTGTGGAAAAGCAGAATTCGACGATGATCACCTCGGTGATGCTCGGTGAGTTCCGTGAGAACGCCGCCACCCGCAGCGAATTCCTCAGCCTCATCAAGTAATTCGCGGCACGAAGAAAACCGGCGTTCATCGCCGGTTTTTTTTCGCCCGCAAAAAATCAGGTAAGCTGCGCGCCCTTATTCGTTTGCACCGTGAGGCTTTCAACGTGTTCGTAAAAGCGCTTCGTGTCGGCCTTGGCCAACTGATCATCTTCATCGACTTCATCACCCGCCCAGGCAAGAAGCAGCGCCCGGCGGAAGTTCAGGCACAGGTCAATTCGGCTGCCAAGGGCCTGACGCTGTATCAATTCCACGCCTGCCCGTTCTGCGTGAAGACTCGCCGTACCCTGCGCCGCCTGAATGTGCCGGTGGCCCTTCGCGACGCGAAGAACAACGAACAGGATCGCCAGACCTTGCTGGAGCAAGGCGGCAAGATCAAGGTGCCGTGCCTGCGCATTGAAGAGAATGGCCAGACCACCTGGATGTACGAGTCCAAGGTGATCATTGATTATCTGGACAAGCGTTTTGCGGCGGCCTGATGTTTTTGTGGTGATCTGACTGACGTCTTCGCGAGCAAGCCCGCTCCCACAGTTGACCGCATTTCCCTGTGGGAGCGGGCTTGCTCGCGAAGAGGCCGGCACAGGCACCATAAATTCAGACAAAAATAAACCGGCCCATGCGCCGGTTTATTTGTTTCTAGGCTGCTTTTGCGGCCTGAGCAGCACGCACCACCGCCGCCAACCGCTTGAGCCCCTCATCCAGCCGCGCCGGATCAATGTGGCTGAAGTTCAATCGCAGATACCCCGGATGGTTGTCCGGCTCGGGGAAGAACGGCTCCCCCGGCATGAACGCCACGTCGTTGGCCAGCGCGGCATTCAGCAAGGTGCGGGTGTCTTGCGGCTGCTTGAGTTTCAACCAGAAGAACAGCCCGCCCTGCGGCACGTTCCAGTCCGCCAGATCGGAGAAGTGCGTTTCCAGCGCAGCCTGAAACGCATCCCGACGCCCCCGATAAAAATCGCGCAACTCACTACGGTGTTGCTGATATTTCTCGGTGCCGATCCATTGCAGCGCCTGCCACTGGCCGACCCGATTGGTGTGCAAATCCGCCGATTGCTTGAGTTTCAACAGATGTGGAAACAGGTCCGGGCTGGCGATCAAGTAGCCGACACGCAAACCCGGCAACAGGGTTTTCGACACGGTCCCGGTATAGATCCAGCTGGCCTTCTTCAAGCGACTGACAATCGGCGTGGCGCTGCCACCGTCGAAGGTCAGCTCGCGGTAAGGCTCATCCTCAATCAGCGTCACGCCAAACTCATCGAGCAATGCCGCCACCGCGTTGCGTTTGGCTTCGCTGTAACGCACCGCCGATGGATTCTGGAAGGTCGGGATCAGGTAGATGAAAGCCGGGCGGTGTTGTTCCAGGCGAGCGCGTAGCGCCGTCAAGTTCGGTCCGTCAGCCTCCAGCGGCACGGTCAGGCAGTCGGCGCCGAACAGCTGGAAAATCTGCAATGCCGCCAGATAAGTCGGCGCTTCGAGCAGGATTTCGGTGCCCTTGTCGATGTACAGCTTGGCGGCCAGGTCGAGGGTCTGCTGTGAGCCGCTGACCACCAGTACCTGGCTTGCCTCACATGGCACTCCCAACGCTCGCGCCTCGGCGGCCAGCGCTTCGCGCAACGCCGGTTCGCCCTCGCTCATGCCGTATTGGCCCATGGAAACCGGCATCTCGGTCCACTCGACCTTCGGCAACATGGTTTCGGCCGGCAAGCCGCCGGCAAACGACATCACCTGCGGACGTTGGGCCGCAGCGAGGATTTCACGGATCAAAGAACTTTTAAGGCGTGAGACACGTTCGGAAAAAGCCATGGGGATCACCGGTAGCGAGGCATGTGAAAAATGAGTCAAACTTGTTGACCGAAATTACGCTTCCCCGAACGGATACGTCAATATGCTTGACCTTAAAAACCCGCTTTCCCAGCAGCAAGCCATGGAAGCGTTTTTCTTCGGCTACCAGGCCTTCACCGCCAAGGCCGATGAAATGCTCGAACGTCGCGGCCTGAGTCGGGTGCATCAGCGCATCGTGTTTTTCATCGCCCGCTATCCGAACCTGAGTGTCAAGGAACTGCTGGCTTTACTCGGTGTGAGCAAGCAGGCGTTGAACATGCCGTTGCGTCAGTTGGTCGAGATGCATCTGGTGGACAGCGTCGCGTCCGAGTCGGACAAGCGTAAGCGGCTGCTGGAACTGACCGATGACGGCGCTCGTTTCGAACAGTCGTTGCGCCGTGAGCAGGTGAAATTGCTGGAGCGGGTGTTTGCCGAGGCCGGGGAGACAGCGGTGAATGGGTGGTTGACGGTGAACCTGGCGTTGGGAAAAGGCCAGTTGTCGGCAGACTGAGTATTCAATCTGCTGGATTTGCAGTGGCTGAACCGATGCCTTCGCGAGCAAGCCCGCTCCCACAGGTGACCGCATTCCCCTGTGGGAGCGGGCTTGCTCGCGAAGGGGCCAGAACAGGCGATATATCCCTATTGCCAAACTTTTCGTCTACAAAATCAAAAACATTATTTGCTTTCTTTGTATACAAAAGCATAATCCACTTCGTGCGAGTTCCTGACCAAGCGGTCAACAAATTCGCAAGTACCTCAAAGGGCCGCTGCCACCCCTCTCGGATCCGGCCCTGGAAATAAAAATAAAACTCTTGAGGAGTACTCGCTGTGGAAAGCCGCAAATCCGAAGCACCGACGCTGGAAATCTCGCCGCCATTACGCAATGGCTTGCTGGAACGTCTGTTCAAACTCAGCTTGCACGGCACCACGGTGAAGACCGAGCTGATTGCCGGTCTGACAACCTTCATCACTATGGCTTACATCATTTTCGTCAACCCCAACATCATGGCCGACGCCGGGATCGATCACGGGGCGGCGTTCGTCGCCACCTGTATCGCCGCGGCACTCGGTTGCCTGTTGATGGGCCTGTACGCCAACTGGCCGGTCGGCCTGGCACCAGGCATGGGGCTGAACGCCTTCTTCACCTACACCGTGGTTGGCACCATGGGCTACAACTGGGAAACCGCCCTCGGCGCGGTGTTTGTGTCCGGTGTGTTGTTCATGATCCTGACCTTCTCGCGGATCCGCGAATGGCTGCTCAACAGCATCCCGGTCAGCCTGCGCTTCGCCATGGGCGCCGGCGTGGGTCTGTTCCTGGGGCTGATCGGCCTGAAAACCGCAGGTATCGTCGTCGATAGCCCGGCGACCCTGATCAAGCTCGGCTCTCTGCGCGAACCCGGTCCGCTGCTCGCCGCCGTGTGCTTCCTGATGATCGCCATCCTCAGCTATCACAAGGTGTTCGGCGCGATCCTCATCAGCATCATCACCGTGACCCTCGCCGGCTGGGGCCTTGGGCTGGTGCACTACGAGGGCATCATGTCCGCCCCACCGAGCCTGGCTCCGACCTGGATGGCCATGAACGTTGTAGGTGTATTCAACATCAGCATGGTCAGCGTGGTCCTGGCCTTCCTCTTCGTGCACATGTTCGACACCGCAGGCACCCTGATGGGCGTTGCCCAGCGTGCCAACCTGGTGGGCGCTGATGGCAGGATTGAAAACCTCTCCCGCGCCATGAAAGCCGACAGTGCTTCCAGCGTATTCGGTGCGGTAGTCGGCGTTCCTCCGGTCACCAGCTACGTGGAAAGTGCTGCCGGTGTTGCAGCGGGTGGTCGGACTGGTCTTACCGCAGTGACCGTAGGTGTGCTATTTATTGCAGCCATGTTCTTCGCACCGCTGGCCGGGATGATTCCTGCCTATGCAACCGCGGGCGCGCTGATTTATGTAGCGATGCTGATGATGGGCGGCATGGCCCACATCGAATGGGACGAAGCCACCGACAGCATTCCGGCAATTGTCACCGCCATCATGATGCCGCTGACTTTCTCGGTCGCCGACGGCATCGCGCTGGGCTTCATCACCTACGTGGCGATGAAGGCCGGTACCGGCAAGTACAAGGAAATTTCGGTGAGCCTGTGGGTGCTCTGCGCGATCTTCATCGCCAAGTTCATCTTCTTGTAAACCACACGCGGTACACGCTTGAAAACAGCCTCACCCCGTCGGGTGGGGCTTTTGTGCAAATGGAGGAAAGTGATGAGTCTGGAAACCTGGCTGCTGTTCAGCGGCGCTGCGCTGATAGTGATCCTGATCCCGGGGCCGCTGTCGTTGCTGATGATCAGCAACAGTCTGAATTACGGCCTGCGCCGCTCTTACCCGGCCTTTCTCGGCGGCGTGTCGGCATCGATCTGCCTGCTGAGTGCTTCGGCGCTGGGTCTGGGGGCGTTGTTGCTGGCGTCGGAACAGCTGTTCAGTGCCCTGAAGATTATTGGCGCCCTTTACCTGTTCTACCTCGCCTGGCAGAGCTGGCAGCAATCGCGCCTGCCTTCCCATGGCGCTGAAGTGCCACAGGCCGCGCCGGTGCCACGCTTTCGCGCACTGTTCGGGCGTGCGTTCATGCTGGGCGCAAGCAACCCGAAAGATATCCTGTTCTTCGCCGCTTTCCTGCCGCAGTTCTTGAGTGCCGAACAGCCGTTCCTCCCACAACTGCTGGTGATGATCGTGACCTGGACCGTGCTCGACCTGCTGTGCAAATTGGCCTACGGCCTCGGCGCCCATGGTGCGGCACGGTATCTGCGCAGCGGCAAGGGCCAGAGCTGGTTCAACCGGATCAGTGCGGGGTTGTTCAGTGGTGCGGGGGCTGCGTCTCTACTGAGCCGCTAACAACTGTAGGAGCGAGCTTGCTCGCGATGGACGTTAACGATGACGCGGGCCATCTGAATGCCCGCGTTGTCTGGGCCTCCATCGCGAGCAATCGAGCGTCGACCGGCTGCTCCTACAGAAGACGAAAAAAAGCCCGCAGTGTGAGCGGGCGAAAGACCAAAGAAGCTATATGCGCAGTCGCTTCCAGGTTGCAGCAGCTGCCTGGGGGATCAGCTGCCGCGATAGGTGGAGTAGCTGTAAGGCGAAATCAACAACGGCACATGGTAGTGATCCTGCTCGGCGGAGATGCCAAAACGCAGCACCACCACATCAAGGAATGCAGGCTCCGGCAGCTGAACGCCACGGGCGCGGTAGTAATCGCCGGCATGAAACTGAACCTGATAGACCCCGGTGCGGTAGTCATCGCCTTGCAGCAGCGGTGCATCGACACGGCCATCGCTGTTGGTTATCGCGCTGGCGACCAATTCCAGGTGCGATCCTTCAACGCGGTACAACTCGACCTTGATCGAGCTGCCCGGGCAACCGTGTGCTGCGTCCAAAACGTGTGTAGTCAAACGTCCCATTGGTTCTGCGCGCCTGCCTGCGTGGAGCAGTCAGACTTCGCGCCTCCCGAAGTCAGTTGAAAAGGAGACCGCACCGATTCGGAGCACGAAAAGCTGCGGCGAGCGACTGATTAAGACACTTTTCAAAAAAATTGTACACAATAAAAACGACATTTTTCGTATGACGTCCGCCATCTGCATATTTACCGCCGATTTCCCGCCAAACCGCACAGTCTATGAACCCTTCAATCAATAATTGACCAGTCAGGCAGATTTCTTGCAGGCTCACGCCAATAGCAGTAAAAGATGACAGTCGGTGAAAAATGCGAAAAATCAGGCTTACAAAGTGAATATAAAGTTGTATACAATCATCCCATCGCTGTGACGCAAGCCCGCCATCCCATTTTCAGCTGCGTCACACCAACCGTCATCATCGAATAAGAAGGAAGCCTGCAGTGAGCGCTGACTACCCACGCGACCTGGTCGGTTACGGCAGTAACCCTCCTCACCCCCACTGGCCGGGCAATGCCCGTATTGCCCTGTCGTTCGTACTCAATTACGAAGAAGGCGGCGAGCGCAACATCCTGCACGGCGACAAAGAATCCGAAGCGTTCCTCTCGGAAATGGTTTCAGCCCAGCCGCTGCAAGGCGCGCGCAACATGAGCATGGAATCCCTCTACGAGTATGGCAGCCGTGCCGGCGTGTGGCGGATCCTGAAGCTGTTCAAGGAATTCGACATTCCACTGACCATCTTCGCCGTGGCCATGGCCGCCCAGCGTCACCCGGACGTGATCCGCGCCATGGTCGATGCCGGCCACGAGATCTGCAGCCATGGCTATCGCTGGATCGACTACCAGTACATGGACGAAGCCCAGGAACGCGAGCACATGCTCGAAGCGATCCGCATCCTTACCGAAATCACAGGCACTCGCCCGCTGGGCTGGTACACCGGCCGCACGGGTCCGAACACCCGTCGCCTGGTGATGGAAGAAGGTGGTTTCCTCTACGACTGCGACACCTACGACGACGACCTGCCCTACTGGGAACCGAACAACCCGACCGGCAAGCCGCACCTGGTGATCCCGTACACCCTGGACACCAACGATATGCGCTTCACCCAGGTCCAGGGTTTCAACAAGGGCGACGACTTCTTCGAATACCTGAAAGATGCGTTCGACGTGCTCTACGCCGAAGGCGCCGAGGCTCCGAAGATGCTGTCGATCGGCCTGCACTGCCGCCTGATCGGCCGTCCGGCGCGTCTGGCTTCACTCAAGCGCTTTATCGAATACGCTAAAAGTCATGAACAGGTGTGGTTCAGCCGTCGCGTCGACATCGCGCGTCACTGGCAAGAAACCCACCCGTACACAGGGGCTGCCAAATGAGCACCTTTCAAACCGTCAAACCTTCGGCCCTGAGCCGCGACGCCTTCGTCGCCGCTTTCGCCGACATCTACGAACATTCGCCATGGGTGGCCGAGAAGGCCTACGAGCTGGGCCAGGATGCCTCGATCGATGAGATCGAAACCTTGCACCAGCGCATGAGCGACATCCTGTTGAGCGCCGATCACACCAGTCAGCTGGCATTGATCAACGCTCACCCGGACCTGGCCGGCAAAGCCGCCGTCCAGGGCCAACTTACCGAAGCCAGCACCAATGAACAGGCTGGCGCCGGTATTCACCAATGCACGGCCGAAGAGTTTTCTCGCTTCACCGAGCTGAACGACGCCTACAAAGCCAAGTTCAAGTTTCCCTTCATCATGGCGGTAAAAGGCAGCAACCGGCATCAGATCCTCGCAGCGTTCGAAACGCGCATCCACAACCCGGTCGACACCGAGTTCAAGTGCGCGCTGGCGGAGATCAACAAGATCGCCCTGTTCCGATTACTGACCCTATAGCAAGCCTGGCCCCAGCGGATTCAAGAACGCCGAAACCGCCCGGGGCCTGGCAAGTATCCCAAGCCACTTATTTAAAGGCAGACAAGAAGAATGAAAGCTTACGCCGTACCTTTCGAGAAGTTCGTCAACCTGGCCGATGCCCGCCTGGGCACCAAAATCATCTCGGTCACCGATGACTGGTTCGCAGACGCCAACCGTCTGTTCCAACCGACCCCGGCCGTATGGAAGGAGGGCGTGTTCGATGACAACGGCAAGTGGATGGACGGCTGGGAATCGCGCCGCAAGCGCTTCGAAGGCTTCGACAGCGCAGTGATCCGCCTGGGCGTACCGGGTTCGATCAAGGGCGTCGACATCGACACTTCATTCTTCACCGGCAACTTCCCGCCATCGGCGTCCCTGGAAGCCTGCTTCCTGACCGAAGGCGAGCCGAACGAAAACACCCAGTGGGTTGAAGTGCTGTCGGCCGTCGAGCTGCAAGGCAACAGCCACCACTACCACGAAATCAACAACGACCAGGCCTTCAGCCACCTGCGCTTCAACATCTACCCGGATGGCGGCGTGGCCCGTCTGCGCGTGTACGGCGTGCCGTTCCGTGACTGGTCGGCTACCGGTGACAACGAGCAAGTCGACCTGGCTGCGGCCCTTAACGGTGGTCGCGCCCTCGCCTGCTCCGATGAACACTTCGGTCGCATGAGCAACATCCTCAACCCGGGCCGTGGCATCAACATGGGCGATGGCTGGGAAACCGCGCGTCGTCGTACCCCGGGCAATGACTGGGTCATCGTCGCGCTGGGTCATGCCGGCGAAGTCGAGAAAGTCATCGTCGACACCCTGCACTTCAAGGGCAACTACCCGGACAGCTGCTCGATCCAGGGCGCGTTCGTGAAGGGCGGTACCGACAGCCAGATCGAAACCCAGTCGCTGTTCTGGCGCGAACTGCTGCCAAGCCAGAAGCTGGAAATGCACGCCGAACACACCTTCGCCGAGCAGATCAAGGCACTGGGCCCGATCACCCACATCCGTCTGAACGTGTTCCCGGATGGTGGTGTGAGCCGCCTGCGCGTTTTGGGCAAGGTCGCCAAATAAGCGGCGCGCCCTTCGCGAGCAAGCCCGCTCCCACAGGGGAATGAGGTCGAATGTGGGAGCGGGCTTGCTCGCGAAGGCGTCAGAACCAACAACACAGAACTCAACGAAAAGAAGACCAGCATGCGCACACTGACGATAGAACCGCTGACCAAAGAAGCCTTCGCCCCTTTCGGTGACGTGATCGAAACCGACGGCAGCGATCACTTCATGATCAACAACGGTTCGACCATGCGCTTCCATAAACTGGCTGTGGTCGAAACCGCTAAGCCAGAGGACAACGCGATCATCAGCATCTTCCGCGCCGACGCGCAGGACATGCCGCTGACCGTCAGCATGCTGGAGCGCCATCCGCTGGGCAGCCAGGCTTTCATTCCGCTGCTCGGCAACCCCTTTCTGATCGTGGTCGCGCCACTTGGCGATGAACCTGTATCAGGCTTGGTCCGCGCCTTCGTCACCAACGGCAGGCAGGGCATTAATTACCATCGCGGCGTCTGGCACCACCCGGTGCTGACGATCGAAAAGCGGGATGACTTCCTGGTGGTTGATCGCAGTGGCACAGGCAATAACTGCGATGAGCATTTTTTCAAAGAGGATGAGCGTTTGATCCTCGCCCCCCACCAATAAGAGAAGGTCCGATCACTCGACAACAGAGTGACGGGCGAGAGGTAAAGACTGTGGAAGCACATCTGTTGGAATGGCTGAACCTGAGCGTGCGCTGGGTTCACATGATTACTGGCGTGGCCTGGATCGGTGCGTCGTTCTACTTCGTCTGGCTGGAAAACAACCTCAATCGGGTCAATCCGAAAAGCGGTCTGGCCGGTGATTTGTGGGCGATCCACGGCGGCGGTATCTATCACCTGGAAAAATACAAACTGGCTCCACCGACCATGCCGGACAACCTGCACTGGTTCAAATGGGAAGCCTACTTCACCTGGATGTCGGGTATCGCGCTGCTGTGCGTGGTGTTCTACTCCAACCCGACGCTCTACCTGCTGGCTCCGGGCAGCACCCTGAGCGGTCCTGAAGGCGTGGCCATCGGCCTCGGCTCGCTGTTCATCGGTTGGTTCATCTACTCCTTCCTGTGCGACTCGGCCCTGGGCAAACGCCCTGCCCTGTTGGGTTTCATCCTGTTCGTCCTGATCATCGGCGCAGCCTACGGCTTCAGCAAAGTGTTCAGCGGTCGGGGTGCGTACCTTCACGTCGGCGCGATCATCGGCACCATCATGGTCGGCAACGTGTTCCGCATCATCATGCCGGCACAGCGCGCACTGGTTGCGGCGATTGCCGAGAACCGCACGCCGGATCCGGCGCTGCCGGCCAAAGGCCTGTTGCGTTCGCGTCACAACAACTACTTCACCTTGCCGGTGCTGTTCATCATGATCAGCAACCACTTCCCGAGCACCTACGGCAGCCAGTACAACTGGTTGATCCTGGCCGGGATCGCGGTACTGGCGGTGTTGGTGCGTCACTACTTCAACACCCGTCACGACAGCCACAAGTTTGCCTGGACCCTGCCGGTGGCAGCGGTGGGCATGATCTGCCTGGCTTATGTGTCCGGTCCGAAGCCGATGTCCAGCGCCCCTGAAGTGGCCAACGCTCCAGCGAAAATCGAATACCAGCCGCTGCCGGAAACCGCAGTGGGCGGTGGTTTGAAACCTGCTGAAGCCAAACCTGCACAAGCACCTGCTGCCGCTCCGGCTCAGGCATCCAATGCCGGCCCGGGTTTCGACAAGGTGCACAGCGTGATTCAGGAACGTTGCACGGTTTGCCACTCGGCCAAGCCAACCAGCCCGTTGTTCAGCGCGGCACCGGCCGGTGTGATGCTGGACACTCCCGAGCAGATCCGCCAGAACGCACCGCGAATTCAGGCGCAAGCCGTCACCAGCCAGATCATGCCACTGGGCAACATCACCCAGATGACTCAGCAGGAACGTGACCTGATCGGTGCCTGGATTGTGCAGGGAGCCCAGACCAATTAATCGCTAAAAGCATCGCGGGCAAGCTCGCTCCCACAGGTTTTGCATGGCCTGTGTGGGAGCTGGCTTGCCTGCGATTGGCCGCAACGCGGTCCACCAGATTCGAATACAGCTGCCAGCAGCACTGCAGCTGTAAATCACAAGAATAAAAAGATCCGAGGTGTTGCATGTCCGAGCTATCCGAAGCGCGCATCCCCGACGCACCCGCCATTCAGCGTTTGCCCCTCTTGCAACTGATCCTGGTCGGTTTGCAACATGTTCTGCTGATGTACGGTGGTGCCATCGCGGTACCGCTGATCATCGGACAGGCCGCTGGCCTGAGTCGTGAAGAAATCGCCTTCCTGATCAACGCCGACCTGTTGGTGGCGGGTATCGCCACCATCGTCCAGTCCCTCGGCATCGGCCCCATGGGCATTCGCATGCCGGTGATGATGGGCGCCAGTTTCGCCGCCGTCGGCAGCATGGTCGCCATGGCCGGCATGCCCGGTATCGGCCTGCAAGGGATCTTCGGCGCGACCATCGCCGCCGGGTTCTTCGGCATGATCATCGCCCCGTTCATGTCCAAAGTCGTACGCTTCTTCCCGCCGCTGGTGACCGGCACAGTCATTACCTCGATCGGTTTGTCGCTGTTCCCCGTGGCTGTGAACTGGGCCGGCGGCGGTGCCAGCGCCACTCAATTCGGTTCACCGATTTACCTGACCATTGCCGCGCTGGTGCTGGGTACCATTTTGCTGGTGCATCGCTTCATGCGCGGTTTTTGGGTCAATATTTCCGTGCTGATCGGCATGTGCCTGGGCTATGTGCTCTGCGGCCTGCTCGGCATGGTCGACCTCAGTGGCATGGCTCAGGCGCCATGGCTGCAATTCGTCACTCCGCTGCACTTCGGCATGCCCAAATTCGAACTCGCGCCGATCCTCTCGATGTGCCTGGTGGTAGTGATCATTTTCGTCGAGTCCACCGGGATGTTCCTGGCGCTGGGCAAGATCACCGGCCAGGAAGTCTGTCCACGGATGCTGCGTCGAGGCTTGTTGTGCGATGCCGGCGCTTCGTTCTTCGCCGGGTTCTTCAACACCTTCACCCACTCCTCCTTCGCCCAGAATATCGGCCTGGTACAGATGACCGGCGTGCGTTGCCGTTCGGTGACCATCGTTGCCGGCGGGTTGCTGATCGTCTTGAGCCTGCTGCCCAAAGCCGCGTTTTTGGTGGCGTCGATTCCTCCGGCAGTACTGGGCGGCGCAGCGATTGCGATGTTCGGCATGGTCGCCGCCACCGGAATCAAGATTCTCCAGGAGGCCGACATCGGTGACCGTCGCAACCAGTTACTGGTGGCGGTGAGCATCGGCATGGGCCTGATCCCGGTTGTACGCCCGGAGTTTTTCGCCCACCTGCCCGTGTGGATGAGCCCGATCACCCACAGCGGCATCGCCATGGCCACCCTCAGCGCGCTGACGCTGAACCTGCTGTTCAACATCCTTGGTGGCGCCGAACGCGCGGCCATCAACGACTGCCACGCTCACACGCATTAACCCGGAAACACACGCCCCCTGTAGGAGCGAGCCTGCTCGCGATGAACCCGAGAACACCGCGTTTATCCAGATAACACGCGTAATCGTTGACGACCATCGCGAGCAGGCTCGCTCCTACAGGGTAAGGGTTTCCTGCGCCTTAAAATAAAAACAAGAGGGAGCAACAGATGATTCGGACACAAACCAACCTGCTGTTGGGTGCTGGCCTGCTGGCCGCGAGTCAGGCCATGGCCGGTGATCTACTGCTGTGGCAGACCAACAGCCTGAGCTATCTGTATGGCAAGAACTTCGCGATCAATCCAGCGATCCAGCAGACGATAACCTTCGAACACGCCGACCGCTGGAAGTACGGCGACAACTTCATGTTCATCGACAGCACCTACTACAACGGCGAGAAAGACCGAAACAAAGGCGTTCATGCCTATTACGGCGAGTTCAGCCCACGCCTATCCTTCGGCAAGATCCTCGACCGCCGTTTCGAATTCGGCCCGATCAAGGACGTGCTGCTGGCCATGACCTACGAGAACGGTGAAGACGACACCGAGGCCTATATGATCGGTCCCGGTTTCGACCTCGCGGTACCGGGCTTCAACTTTTTCACCTTGAACTTCTATTACCGCCAGACCGAAGGCTCGCGCCCTGGCGATGATGTCTGGCAAATCAGCCCGGCCTGGTCCTACACCCTGCCACTGGGCAACTCGAACCTGTTGATCGACGGCTACATCGACTGGGTCGTGGATAACGACCAGAACGCCCGCGGCACCTATCACGCCAACCTGCACTTCAACCCGCAGATCAAATACGACCTGGGCAAAGCCCTGGGCTGGCGCGAGAAACAGGTGTATGTCGGCACCGAATACAGCTACTGGAAAGACAAATACGGCGTCCAGGACAGCTCCCGTTTCAACACCAATGAAAACACCGCCAGCCTGCTGGTAAAGGTGCACTTCTGATGCTGCTCCGCAACCGTGCCCAAAACCTGCCGTCGGTGCGCCGTTGCGGAGCACTTGAGACCTGGCCGAGGAGTCAGTATTCTCCGCGGCCGCCCGAATCCGGTTTAAAAAAAAGCCCGGATGTAAAACCTGACCAGAAAGCCAACTTATCCCGGCTCTGGCAGGCACCAAGGCACTCCAAAACCCCTCTCAATCGACCGCTCTTGAGCCGTCGAACGGGAGTTTTTTTGCTTTTTGAAAGCCTTGGCTCAGCTCTTGCTAACAGCATTAAAGCTGACCGAATGGATGATTTTTTTACCGCTACAGAAAAAGGCGCCACACCAGAGCGCCGACCTTAAAAAAATAACGTGGAACCACCTACTTTTTGGGAGCAACCGAATGAAACGTACGTGCACTAGCCTGATGCTGGCGGGATCGATGCTGGCCGGGGGCCAGGCCATGGCCGGCGATTTGCTGCAGTGGCAAAACAACAGCCTGACCTATCTGTATGGCAAGGACTTCCAGGTCAACCCGCGCATCCAGCAGACGGTGACCTTCGAACACGCCGATGCCTGGAAGTACGGCGACAACTTCTTCTTCATCGACAAAATCTTCTACAACGGCAAGGAAGACCATTTCGCGGGTGAAAACACTCACTACGGCGAATTCCAGCCACGCCTGTCGTTCGGCAAGATCTTTGACCAGAAGCTGGAGTTCGGCCCGATCAAGGACGTGCTGCTGGCCATGACGTATGAGTTCGGCGAAGACGACACCGAGTCGTACCTGGTCGGTCCTGGTTTCGACCTGGCCATTCCTGGTTTCGATTACTTCCAGTTGAACTTCTATAATCGTCACACCGAGGGTGGCCGTCCGGGTGACGATGTCTGGCAGATCACTCCGGTCTGGTCCTACACCATTCCGGTGGGTGGCTCGGACGTCCTGATCGACGGCTTCATGGACTGGGTGGTAGACAACGACGTCAACAGCAAAGGCGAGTACCACGCCAACCTGCACTTCAACCCGCAGGTCAAATACGACCTGGGCAAGGCGTTGAATCTGGGTGCCAAGCAGCTGTACGTCGGTGTCGAGTATGACTACTGGAAAAACAAATACGGTATCGAAGACAGCGAGGGCTTCAAGACCGATCAGAGCGTGACCAGCTTCCTGGTCAAGGTTCACTTCTGATCTGAACACCTCCTGTAGGAGCGAGCCCGCTCGCGATGGTCGTGAACGATAACGCTGGGGTCCTGATACCCCGCGGTGTCCTTTCGTCCATCGCGAGCGGGCTCGCTCCTACATCTCAAGCCGAAACCAAAGACTCCCCAATTCCAAGAAACCGGCACAACTCCCCGCGCTTGGCCAACGCATCCCGCCGCCCCAGTTCAATCAACTCGCTGCAATACCCCGCCTCGAACAGCAGGTAGCTCAAAACCCCCGCCCCGCTGGTCTTGGTCGCCCCCGGCCCGCGCAGAAACAGGCGCAATGCCGCCGGCAATTCCTGGCGATGACGCGCGGCAATCTCATCGATCGGCTGGCTCGGTGAAATCACCAACACGTCCACCGGCGCCACGCCTAAAGCGCGGGTGGGTGTACCGTCGGGCATCAGGTGACTGAACTGGTTCAGGCGCTGCAACAGCTCGATGTCGCTTTCCAGGCTGTCAATGAACGTACTGTTGAGCATGTGCCCGCCGATCTGCGCCAGTGACGGCTGCTGACCGGTGTAGCTACGCAACAACGGTTGTCGCGGGTCAATCCCGCGGGGGTTGCCACTGACGCCCACCACCAGCACCCGACTGGCACCCAGATGCAACGCCGGACTGATCGGCGCCGACTGACGCACCGCGCCATCCCCGAAATACTCTTCGCCGATTTTCACCGGGGCGAACAGCAGCGGAATGGCCGAACTGGCGAGCAGGTGTTCAACGGATAAACGGGTGGGAACACCGATACGCCGATGGCGCAACCAGGCATCGATCTTGCCGCCGCCCTCATAGAAGGTGACGGCCTGGCCGGACTCATAGCCGAACGCGGTGACCGCCACCGCATGCAATTGCTTCTGTGCGATCGCTTCGGCGATGCCACCCATATGCAGCTTGTCGTTGAGTAAATCCCGCAGCGGAGAACTGTTGAGCAGCGCCACCGGAACCTGGGCACCGATGCCGAGCAAACTGTGGCTGACAAAGCGGCTGGCCTGGCGGATCACCCCGGGCCAGTCGCTGCGCAACACCAGATGACTGCGAAAGCCCTGCCAGAATGCCGTCAGGCGTTCGATGGCGTTACGAAAGTCCATCGCCCCGCTGGCGAGGCTGACGGCGTTGATCGCGCCCGCCGAGGTGCCGACGATCACCGGGAACGGATTGCGGGCCCCCGGCGGCAGCAATTCGGCAATCGCCGCCAGCACCCCGACCTGATAGGCCGCCCGAGCCCCGCCACCGGAAAGAATCAACCCTGTAACCGGTTCGCCTGGACTCATGCACAACTCTCCATGGTGCTTGATGGGATTTCGTTGTTTCAACCTGTTCCCTTGCTCGCGATGGTTGTGAAAACGCCGCGGGGGTCAGGTGTCCCGCGTTATCGTTGGCCACCATCGCGAGCGAGCTCGCTCCTACACGCGTTTGGCGTACAGCTTGGGCTCGCCCGGTGGGCGGCTCTTGAAGCGGCGATGGGCCCACAGGTATTGCTCGGGATGCTCGCGCAGAACGCTTTCGATCCATTGGTTGATGCGCAGGCAGTCGGCCTCCTCGGTTTCGCCTGGGAAGCCTTCGAGCGGCGCATGGATCACCAGGCGATATCCGCTGCCGTCCGCCAGACGTTCCTGGGTGAACGGCACCACCAGCGCCTTGCCCAGTCGCGCAAACTTGCTCGTGGCGGTGACGGTCGCGGCCTGAATGCCGAACAGCGGCACGAAAATGCTTTGCTTGGCGCCGTAGTCCTGATCCGGTGCGTACCAGATCGCCCGGCCCGAGCGCAGCAGTTTGAGCATGCCGCGCACGTCTTCGCGTTCCACCGCCAGCGAATCGAGGTTGTGCCGCTCGCGGCCCTGGCGCTGGATGTAGTCGAACAGCGGATTCTTGTGCTCGCGGTACATGCCGTCGATGGTGTGCTGTTGACCGAGCAACGCTGCGCCGATTTCCAGCGTCGTGAAGTGCAGGGCCATCAGGATCACGCCCTTGCCCTCACGCTGAGCCTGCTGCAAATGCTCCAGCCCTTCGATATGAGCAAGATTTGCCAGGCGCTTGCGCGACCACCACCAGCTCATCGCCATCTCAAAGAACGCGATGCCGGTGGAGGCGAAGTTTTCCTTGAGCAGGCGTTTGCGTTCGGCGGCGGTTTTTTCAGGAAAACACAGTTCCAGATTGCGCTTGGCAATGCGCCGTCTGTCGCCGGCTACCCGATACATCAACGCGCCCAGGACACGACCGATCCACAGCAGTGCCGGATACGGCAGCTGGACGATCAGCCACAACAGCCCCAGGCCACACCACAGTGGCCAGAAACGTGGAGATAGAAATGCTTTTCGAAAACGCGGGCGGTCCATTAATGCTTCCGGAATGACAATGGCCGCGCATTCTACATCGTTCGACCCGGCTTGCGGCCCGCGGGCGTTCTCGTTATAAGTCTCGGCACTTTTAGTGACAAGTCGTTGTATGCCGACCATGAGCCAAACCGAACCGCTAGACCAAGATCCCGTGTTCCAGTTGAAGGGCAGCATGCTGGCCATTACGGTGCTGGAACTGGCCCGTAACGACCTCGAAAGCCTTGATCGGCAACTGGCCGCCAAGGTCGCCCAGGCGCCCAACTTCTTCAGCAACGCGCCACTGGTACTGGCCCTGGACAAACTCCCGGCCAACGGAGGCGCGGTCGATCTGCCAGGGCTGATGCGCGTCTGCCGCCAGCATGGCCTGCGTACCCTGGCGATCCGCGCCAGCCGCATCGAAGACATTGCCGCCGCCATCGCGGTCGACCTGCCGGTGCTGCCACCGTCCGGTGCCCGGGAGCGTCCACTGGACCTGACCGAAGGCGAACCGAAGAAAAAACCGGAAAAACCGCCCGAGCCGACCATCAAGCCGACGAAAATCATCACCTCGCCGGTACGCGGTGGCCAGCAGATTTATGCCCAGGGCAGCGATCTGGTGGTGATCTCCTCGGTAAGCCCGGGAGCGGAACTTCTCGCCGATGGCAACATCCATGTATACGGCCCGATGCGTGGTCGCGTGTTGGCCGGCGTCAAGGGCGACACCAAGGCGCGGATTTTCTGTCAGCAAATGAGTGCTGAACTGATTTCCATCGCCGGGCATTACAAGGTTTCCGAAGATCTGCGCCGCGACCCGCTATGGGGTTCGGGTGTGCAGGTCAGCCTGTCCGGCGACGTGTTGAACATCATTCGGCTTTAACGGATACTGCCGCATTTTCCAAGCATCTCTAAAACGTAGCGAAAACGGCTCAAACGAAGTAGGAAAAAGGCCGAAAGCAGTGTTTACCGGGGGTAAACGCCGCTCAAAACCGGATTCCAGCCAAGGCTGTCCGACTGCAGTAGTTTTTCAGGAGATGTTTTTCAGGGACTGAAAAGTCCTTCTTCCTTAGGGGTGAAACACCTTGGCCAAGATTCTCGTGGTTACATCCGGCAAGGGTGGTGTGGGTAAGACCACCACCAGCGCCGCTATCGGTACCGGCCTCGCTCTGCGCGGCCACAAAACAGTGATCGTCGACTTCGACGTGGGCTTGCGCAACCTCGACCTGATCATGGGTTGCGAGCGCCGCGTGGTGTATGACTTCGTCAACGTGGTCAACGGCGAAGCCAACCTGCAACAGGCTCTGATCAAAGACAAGCGCCTGGAAAACCTCTACGTGCTGGCCGCCAGCCAGACCCGCGACAAAGACGCGCTGACCGTCGAAGGCGTGGAAAAAGTCCTGATGCAGCTCAAGGAAGACTTTGAGTTCGTGGTCTGCGACTCCCCGGCAGGCATCGAGAAAGGCGCCCACCTGGCCATGTACTTCGCCGATGAAGCGATTGTCGTGACCAACCCGGAAGTCTCCTCGGTACGTGACTCCGACCGCATGCTCGGCCTGCTGGCCAGCAAGTCCCGTCGCGCCGAACGCGGCGAAGACCCGATCAAGGAACACCTGCTGATTACCCGTTATCACCCGGAACGTGTGAGCAAAGGCGAAATGCTCGGCGTAGAAGACGTCAAGGACATCCTTTCGGTGACCCTGCTCGGCGTGATCCCTGAATCCCAGGCGGTGCTCAAGGCATCCAACCAGGGTGTTCCGGTGATTCTCGACGACCAGAGCGATGCCGGCCAGGCCTACAGCGATACCGTGGACCGCCTGCTGGGCAAGACCGTGGATCATCGATTCCTTGATGTACAGAAGAAGGGATTCTTCGAGCGCCTGTTTGGAGGCAACTAAGCAATGAACCTTTTTGACTTCTTTCGTGCCAACAAAAAGCAAAGCACCGCGTCGGTAGCGAAAGAGCGTCTACAGATCATCGTGGCGCACGAACGCGGCCAACGCAGTACCCCGGACTACCTGCCAGCCTTGCAGAAGGAACTGGTCGAGGTGATCCGCAAGTACGTCAATATCGGGTCCGATGACGTGCACGTCGCACTGGAAAGCCAGGGCAGCTGCTCGATTCTGGAACTCAATATCACCCTGCCAGATCGCTGAGTCGATCCGGCTGGAGCCACGGCGGCTCAGGCTTTCACGGCCCTTTGTGTAGGAGCGAGCCTGCTCGCGATGTAGTGTCAGTCGACTTCGATGTAGCTGACACACCATCGCGAGCAGGCTCGCTCCTACAAGGACAGCGAAAGCCTGGGCCGCCGTTGGCGTTTGTTACGAGGCTGTTTTAATGCCGCTGTCCAACATCCACATCATCCATCAGGATGCCGCCGTACTGGTGGTGAACAAACCGACCCTGTTGCTCTCTGTCCCTGGCCGGGCCGACGACAACAAGGACTGCCTGATTACCCGCCTGCAGGAAAACGGCTACCCGGAAGCGCGAATTGTCCATCGCCTGGACTGGGAGACTTCCGGCATCATCCTGCTGGCCCGCGACCCGGACACCCATCGCGAACTGTCCCGGCAATTTCACGACCGCGAAACCGAAAAGGCCTACACCGCCCTGTGCTGGGGTCAGCCGGAACTGGACAGCGGCAGCATCGACCTGCCCTTGCGCTACGACCCGCCGACCAAGCCGCGCCACGTGGTCGACCATGAGTTCGGCAAACACGCGCTGACCTTCTGGCGAGTGCTGGAGCGTTGCGGCGACTGGTGCCGCGTTGAGCTGACACCGATCACCGGCCGCTCCCACCAGTTGCGCGTGCACATGCTCTCGATTGGTCATCCGCTGCTGGGTGACGGGCTCTATGCCCATGAGCAGGCGCTGGCGGCTTGGCCGCGCCTGTGTCTGCACGCGAGCATGCTCAGCTTCACCCATCCGCAAAGTGGCGAACGCCTGCGCTTCGAGTGCCCGGCACCGTTCTGAAACTGTGGGAGCGGGCTTGCTCGCGAATACGGTGTGTCATTCAACGATGTATTGACTGACTCGACGCCTTCGCGAGCAAGTCCGCTCCCACAAGGGATCTCCTCCAGATTCAATTTCGATGGTCAGCCCCACAATCAGTGCGACGCCATTTACCAGGCCAATACGTTAAACTGGCGCCACTGCTGTCTGGAGCTACTTTATGCGCGAAGAGTTGAACCAAGGCCTGATCGATTTCCTCAAGGCCTCCCCTACCCCGTTCCATGCCACCGCCAGCCTTGTTCAGCGTCTGGAAGCGGCGGGCTACCAACGCCTCGACGAGCGCGAGCCGTGGAATACCGAAGCCAACGGTCGCTACTACGTCACCCGCAACGACTCTTCGATTGTCGCGATCAAGATGGGCCGCCATTCACCGCTGCACGGCGGCATTCGCCTGGTCGGCGCCCACACCGACAGCCCGTGCCTGCGCGTCAAGCCGCAACCGGAACTGCAACGCCAGGGCTTCTGGCAACTGGGCGTTGAAGTCTATGGCGGCGCGCTGCTGGCGCCGTGGTTCGACCGCGACCTGTCCCTGGCGGGCCGCGTAACCTTCCGTCGTGATGGCAAGGTCGAGAGCCAGTTGATCGACTTCAAGGCACCGGTCGCGATCATTCCGAACCTGGCGATTCACCTCAACCGCGAAGCCAACATGGGTTGGGCAATCAACGCCCAGACCGAACTGCCGCCGATCCTCGCGCAATTTGCCGGTGACGAGCGCGTGGACTTCCGCGCGGTGCTCACCGACCAGCTCGCCCGCGAACACGGCCTGAATGCCGACGTGGTGCTCGATTACGAGTTGAGTTTCTACGACACCCAAAGCGCTGCGGTCATTGGCCTGCATGGCGACTTCATCGCCGGCGCGCGCCTGGACAACCTGCTGTCGTGCTACGCCGGCCTGCAAGCGCTGTTGACGGCCGACACCGACGAAACCTGCGTGCTGGTCTGCAACGACCACGAAGAAGTCGGTTCCTGCTCGGCCTGCGGTGCCGACGGCCCGATGCTTGAGCAGACCTTGCGTCGCTTGCTGCCTGAAGGTGATGAATTCGTACGCACCATTCAGAAATCCCTGCTGGTTTCGGCTGACAACGCCCACGGCGTGCATCCGAACTACGCCGACAAGCACGATGCCAACCACGGTCCGAAACTCAACGCCGGCCCGGTGATCAAGGTCAACAGCAACCAGCGCTACGCCACCAACAGCGAAACCGCCGGGTTCTTCCGTCACCTGTGCATGGCTGAAGAAGTGCCGGTGCAAAGCTTCGTAGTGCGCAGCGACATGGGCTGTGGTTCGACCATCGGCCCGATCACCGCCAGCCACCTGGGCGTGCGCACCGTGGATATCGGCTTGCCGACGTTCGCCATGCACTCGATCCGCGAACTGTGCGGCAGCCATGACCTGGCGCATCTGGTCAAGGTGCTGAGCGCGTTCTACGCCTGCCGCGAGTTGCCGTAAACCCCGCAATACCCTGTAGGAGCGAGCCTGCTCGCGATGGACGTGAACGATTACGCGTGTTTTCTGGATAAACGCGGCGCCCTGAAGTTCATCGCGAGCAAGCTCGCTCCTACAGACAACACGGTGCAAAAAAGCCGCCTAGACTTCCAGTATCCCTTCGACAAGGCCGTCTCCATGATTTCGATGTCTACCTTTCACGCCATGCTGATTCCGATTCTTGCCGGGATGCTCCTGCTGGCCGTCGGCTTCAACTTTCGCGATAAGAATGCCGGTGTGTTTGCCATGTGGATCGGCATGCTGACCATTCTCGCGACTGTTGTTCTCAAGATCCTCGCCAAACTCAACGAATAATTCCTCGCCCTTGGCTCGCATTGATTTTGACGGGCTCGTACACTCGGTCGATCCGCTCCCTGCGAGGTTGACCGCCTAGTGTTCGCTCGTCTTTTTTCCCTCCCGTGTATTGTCCTTGTCTGCCTGATGACGCTGCTGTCAGTGGCGCCTGCCCAGGCGGCCGGCCTGCCGGGCCTGCTCAACAACCAGGCCAAGGCGCAGCCCGAAGCACAGGAACCGCTGGGGCAATCTCTGGACGAAGTGATCAAGTCACTGGAGAACGACCAGCAACGCTCCAAGCTGCTGGCCGACCTGAAAAAGCTCCGCGACACCACCAAACAGGCCCAGCCGATTACCGAAGAAGGCGTACTGGGTCTGATTGGCGGAACCCTGGCCAATTTCGAGAAGAAATTTTCCGGCGTCGACAGTCCGCTCACGCTCTGGTCCAGTGAATTCGATCAGGCCAGGGAAGAACTGGTGGCGCTGGCGCTGCCGGCCAATGAATGGCTGCCCATGCTGTTCGCCTTTGCCATGATCCTGATGGTCTGGAGCCTGCTGGCCGCCGCCCTGATCTGGATCAGCCACCGCGTGCGGATGCGTTTCGGCCTGACCGAAGAACTGCCGCAGCATCCCAGGGCCCTGGACATGTTGCGTTTTGCGCTGCGCAAACTCGGGCCATGGCTGATCGCCCTGGTGATCACGGTCTACATGAGCTACGCCCTGCCCTCGTCCCTGGGCAAAAGCCTGGCGATGGTGCTGGCCTATGCACTGGTGGTCGGCACCTGCTTCTCGGCCATCTGCGTGATTGCCTTTTCCCTGCTCGACGGCCCACACCGCCACCGCGCCTTGTACATCCTGCGGCACCAGGCGTTTCGGCCGCTATGGCTGATCGGCAGCTTCGCCGCGTTTGGCGAAGCGCTGAGCGATCCGCAACTGGTCAACAGCCTCGGCAGCCATCTGGCCCATACCGCCGCGACTGCCGCCAACGTCTTGGCCGCGCTCTCCACGGGGCGCTTCATCCTGCGTTTCCGCCGGCCGATCGCCCACCTGATCCGCAACCAGCCGCTGTCCCGGCGCCTGACCCGCCGCGCCCTCAACGACACCCTGTCGATTCTCGGCACCTTCTGGTACGTGCCGGCGCTGGTGCTGGTGGCCATTTCCCTGTTCGCGACGTTCATTTCCGCCGGCGACACCAGCACCGCCTTGCGCCAGTCGCTGATCTGTACCGTTTTGCTGGTGTTGTGCATGGTCATCAACGGCCTGGTACGCCGTCACGCCCTCAAACCGCAGCGCGGCATCCGGCGCTACGCGGTGTATTCGGAACGGCTGAAAAACTTCTTCTACACCATCGTCCACCTGTTGGTGTGGCTGGCCTTTATCGAACTCGGCCTGCGGGTCTGGGGCATGTCGTTAATCCGCTTTACCGAAGGAGACGGCCATGAAGTCAGCGTCAAACTGTTCAGCCTCGCCGGCACGCTGCTGTTTGCCTGGCTGATCTGGATTCTCAGCGATACCGCCGTGCATCACGCACTCACCCGCTCGCGCAAAGGCCTGGCCAATGCCCGCGCACAGACGATGATGCCGCTGATCCGCAATGTGTTGTTCATAGCGATTTTCATCATCGCGCTGATCGTTGCCCTGGCGAACATGGGCATGAACGTCACGCCCCTGCTGGCCGGTGCCGGTGTGATCGGTCTGGCCATCGGTTTTGGTGCGCAGTCGCTGGTAGCCGACCTGATTACCGGGTTGTTCATCATCATCGAAGACTCCCTGGCCATTGACGACTACGTGGATGTCGGAGGCCACCTCGGCACGGTCGAAGGCCTGACCATCCGTACCGTGCGCCTGCGGGACATCGACGGCATCGTCCACACCATTCCGTTCAGCGAAATCAAAAGCATCAAGAACTACTCCCGGGAATTCGGCTACGCGATCTTCCGGGTAGCGGTGCCGGCCAACATGGACATCGACAACGCAATCAAACTGATGCGCGAAGTCGGCCAGAAAATGCGCACCGACCCGCTGCAGCGGCGCAATATCTGGTCGCCGCTGGAGTTCCAGGGGGTGGAAAGTTTCGAGTCGGGCAACGCGATCCTTCGCGCCCGGTTCAAGACGGCGCCGATCAAGCAGTGGGAGGTTTCGCGGGCGTTCAACCTGTCACTCAAGCGGCACATGGATGAAGCCGGACTGGATCTGGCGACACCGCGGATGAGTATTCAGGTGATTACCGCAGGTGGTGCACCAGAACAGTCCGTGTAGGAGCGAGCTTGCTCCGGGCGGCGTTCCGACGATGAAACTCAAGAACGCCGCGTTTAGCCAGTAAACACGCGTAATCGTTAACGACCATCGCGAGCAAGCTCGCTCCTACAGGAAGGTCGGACGTTAGACCACATCCACCCCGACATGAATCGCATCATGCCGCCAAAACTCCAGGTCGCAGTCGATCAAGCGTTCATGCTGGTCATAGTTGACCCGGGCAATCTGCAAGCCCGGGCTACCCACCGACACCTTCAACGCCGCTGCCGCATCCACCGACAACGCCGTAGGTACAATCTCGAAGCGCACCCGCCCGTAGTGCAAGTCGTAATGCCGCGCATACAACTCGGTGATCGACTGATTCAGATCGAACTCAAGAATCCCCGGGAAATACTGTGGGTTCAGATAGTGCTCCACATACAACACCAGTCGCCCGTCAATCCGCCGTGAACGACAGATCTGAATCACGCTCGACAGCGCCGGCAATTGCAGCCAGGCACACACCGCCGCCGACGCCGGCTGCAATCGCGCTGAAATCACCTCGGTCGACGGCACCCGCCCCTGGGCGCTGACCATCGCGTGAAAGTGGCTACGCTGCATGAGGTTGTAGGCCAGGCGTGGCGGCGAGACGAACCAGCCGCGACGCTCCTCGCGATAAATCTGCCCCTGGGACTCCAACTGCAACAACGCTTCACGCAAAGTGATCCGTGTGGTGCCAAACAATTCGCTGAGCTTGCGTTCGGCCGGCAATTTGCTGCCGGGGGTCAACAGTCCATGGTCGATCTGCTCCTGAAGCACCTGGCCGATGGCTGTTACCGCTTTTGTTGCCTCTTCACGCATCAACGTTTCCTTTCTGGACTAGACCAGCACCATTTCAGGGCAGAACCGCAGTGTAAACCGGCTCATTCAATAGTCTGCAAGCGTAGGCAGCGCAGATGAACCAGATGTGACAAAGCCGCCCAACGGTCGCCATTCCCTGCCTTCAACAACTTGCAATTCATCGGCCAAGTCCCTTGTCTTCCGGGGCCTTGACCATGGTCTACGCTTAGCAGGCCAGTCGCGATACCGATGAACAAAAAGTCATTCCGGGCGACGAACGACATCAAAGTGTCATCCAGCCTCCTTAAATTGGCTCAGGTATTGCTGACCTAGACCAACAAACCGTAATCGCAGCGTTGAACACGACCCAAGGAGCTTCGGAATGAAAAAGCTTTTCCTGGCATCACTGTTAGGCTCGACCATCGCAATGTGCACCGCCGCCATGGCGGCCGATGATCTGAAAACCCTGGAAGCCGCTGCGAAAGCGGAAGGCGCCGTCAACAGCGTTGGCATGCCCAATGACTGGGCCAACTGGGCCGGCACCTGGAAAGACCTGAGCGACAAGTACGGCCTCAAGCACATAGACACCGACATGAGCTCGGCCCAGGAGATCGCCAAGTTCGCCGCGGAAAAAGACAACGCCAGCGCCGACATCGGCGACGTCGGTGCGGCGTTCGGACCGATCGCGGTCAAGCAAGGCGTGGTCCAGCCTTACAAGCCTTCGACCTGGGATCAGATTCCGGCCTGGGCCAAGGACAAAGACGGCAACTGGGCACTGGCCTACACCGGCACCATCGCTTTCATCGTCAACAAGAAGTTGCTGCATGGCTCCGAGGCGCCAACCAAGTGGGCTGACCTCAAGGACGGCAAATACAAGGTCTCCATCGGCGACGTGAGCACCGCGGCCCAGGCAGCCAACGGCGTATTGGCCGCGGCACTGGCCAACGGTGGCGACGAGAAAAACCTCAAGCCTGCCCTGGATCTGTTCGCCGACATCGCCAAGCAAGGTCGCCTGTCGATGTCCAACCCGACGATTGCCACCATGGAAAAAGGCGAAATCGAAGTCGGCGTGGTCTGGGACTTCAACGGCCTGAGCTACAAGGCCAAGATGGCCAACCCGGATGACTACGTGGTGCTGATCCCGTCCGACGGCTCGGTGATCTCCGGCTACACCACCATCATCAACAAGTACGCGAAAAACCCGAATGCAGCCAAGCTGACCCGCGAATACATCTTCAGTGACGCCGGCCAGATCAACCTGGCCAAGGGCAACGCCCGTCCGATCCGTGCCGAACACCTGACCCTGCCAGCCGAGGTGCAGGCCAAGCTGCTGCCTAACGAGCAGTACAAGAAGGTCACGCCGATCAAGGACGCGGACGCCTGGGAGAAGACTTCCAAGGCCCTGCCTCAGAAGTGGAATGAAGAAGTCATCGTTGAAATGAAATGATGCGGTAGATCCCTGTGGGAGCGAGCTTGCTCGCGATAGCGACCTGACATTCAGCATTGATGTTGAATGGAAGTCCCTCATCGCGAGCAAGCTCGCTCCCACAAGGGATTGGTTGCGTACTTGAATCATCTGTTTTGCGGAGTTTTTGCCCCTATGAAGCACAACGTCATCCTTGTCGTGCTCGACGGCCTCAACTACGAGGTTGCCCGCCACGCCATGGGGCACCTGCAGGCCTACGTCAGCGCAGGACGCGCGGCACTCTACAAACTGCAGTGCGAGTTGCCGGCCCTGTCCCGCCCCCTGTACGAATGCATCCTGACCGGCGTCGCGCCGATCGACAGCGGCATCGTCCACAACAACGTCTCGCGCCTGTCCAACCAGCGCAGCATCTATCACTACGCCACTGACGCAGGTCTTGTCACCGCGGCGGCGGCCTATCACTGGGTCAGCGAGCTGTACAACCGTTCGCCCTTCGTCGCAGCCCGGGATCGTCACACCGATGACCCGCAACTGCCGATCCAGCATGGGCATTTTTACTGGAACGATCACTACCCGGATTCGCACCTGTTCGCCGACGCCGAAAACCTGCGCCTGCGCCATGCACCGAATTTTCTGCTGATCCACCCAATGAACATCGACGACGCCGGGCACAAGCACGGCCTCGACACCCCGCAGTACCGCAACAGTGCCCGCTCGGCCGACATCATCCTGGCCGACTACCTGCAAGGCTGGCTCGATGCCGGTTACCAAGTGCTGGTCACCGCCGACCACGGCATGAACAACGACCGCTCCCACAACGGGCTGCTTGCCGAAGAACGCGAAGTACCGCTGTTCGTCCTCGGCGACGCTTTCAGTTTCGATTCGGGCGCTGCGCCCGAACAGACTGACATTTGCGGCACCGTCTGCGAACTGCTGGGCGTGCCTCACGACAAGCCGGTGTGCCGGGAGCTTCTGAAGTGAATTCCATGACTCGCGGCAAATGGCTCGCGGCCTTGTGCCTGGTGCCATTTGCACTGTTTTTCATCGTGTTCGAAATCGCACCGCTGACCTGGGTGATGATCAACAGCCTGCAATCGGAAGAGTTCGGCTGGGGCCTGGCCAACTTCAGCAAGATCTTCAGCTCGAAGTTTTACCTGCAGGCCATCCAGTACAGTCTCGAGATCAGCTTCTGGTCCAGCGTGTTCGGGATCGTCATCGCGGTACTCGGCGCCTATTCCCTGCGCCGGGTGGACTCGAAACTGCGCAATTTCGTCAACGCCTTCGCCAACATGACCAGTAACTTCGCCGGAGTGCCCCTGGCCTTCGCGTTCATCATTCTGCTCGGCTTCAACGGCAGCTTCACCATCATGCTCAAGCAGGCCGGAATAATTCAGGACTTCAACCTGTACTCGAAAACCGGGCTGATCATTCTCTACACCTACTTCCAGATTCCCCTCGGCGTGCTGCTGCTGTATCCGGCCTTCGATGCACTGCGCGAAGACTGGCGTGAGTCCGCTGCGCTGCTCGGCGCCGACGGTTGGCAGTACTGGCGGCACATCGGCTTGCCTGTTTTGACGCCGGCACTGCTGGGCACCTTCGTGATCCTGCTGGCAAACGCCCTCGGTGCCTACGCCACGGTGTACGCCCTGACCACCGGTAACTTCAACGTGCTGCCGATCCGCATCGCGGCGATGGTGTCCGGTGACATTTCCCTGGACCCGAACCTGGCCAGCGCCCTGGCCGTGGTGCTTGTGGCCTTGATGACCCTGGTGACCATCGTGCATCAGTTGCTGTTGAAGAGGAGCTACCATGTCTCGCGCTGAACTGGGGCCCGCCGGTGTCTACCACCGCGTCGTGGTGTATCTGCTGTTTGCCATCCTGCTGTTGCCGCTGCTCGGCACGCTGATCTATTCGATCTCCAGCAGTTGGTCGGCGACCATTCTGCCCAGTGGCTTCACCCTCAAGTGGTACATCCAGCTGTGGAGCGATCCGCGCTTCCTGAATGCGTTCGGGCAGTCGCTGCTGGTCTGCGTCGGTTCGCTGATTCTTTCGGTAGTGCTGATTCTGCCGTTGCTGTTCGTGGTGCATTACCACTTCCCGAAACTCGACGCGCTGATGAACATCCTGATCCTGCTGCCCTTCGCCGTGCCGCCGGTGGTGTCGTCGGTGGGGCTGTTGCAGCTTTATGGTTCCGGACCATTCGCCATGGTCGGCACGCCGTGGATCCTGATCGGTTGCTACTTCACCGTGGCGCTGCCGTTCATGTACCGGGCGATCACCAACAACCTGCAAGCGATCAACCTGCGCGACCTGATGGATGCCGCCCAGTTGCTCGGCGCCAGCACCTTTCAAGCCGCCTTCCTGGTGGTGCTGCCGAACTTGCGCAAGGGCCTGATGGTGGCGTTGCTGCTGTCGTTCTCGTTCCTGTTCGGTGAGTTCGTGTTCGCCAACATCCTTGTCGGTACCCGCTACGAAACCCTGCAGGTCTACCTCAACAACATGCGCAACAGCAGCGGTCATTTCACCAGTGCGCTGGTGATTTCCTACTTCTTCTTTGTGCTGGTTCTGACCTGGATTGCCAATATCTTGAACAGGGACAAAAGCGAATGAGCTATGTCAGCGTCCAACATCTTCAGAAAAGCTTCGCCGGCACCACGGTGTTCAGCGACATCAATTGCGAAATCCAGAAAGGTGAATTCGTCACCCTGCTCGGTCCGTCCGGTTGCGGCAAATCCACCCTGCTGCGCTGCATCGCCGGCCTGACTTCGGTGGATGGCGGCAAAATCCTGCTCGATGGTGCCGATATCGTGCCGGTGAGCCCGCAGAAACGCGGGATCGGCATGGTGTTCCAAAGCTATGCGCTGTTCCCCAACATGACCGTGGAGCAAAACGTCGCCTTCGGCCTGCGCATGCAAAAGGTCAATGCCGATGACAGCCGCAAACGAGTCGCAGAAGTGCTCAAACTGGTGGAGCTCAATGACTTTGCCGCGCGTTACCCGCACCAACTGTCGGGCGGTCAGTGCCAGCGCGTGGCCCTCGCCCGCTCCCTGGTGACCCGGCCACGCCTGTTGTTGCTGGATGAACCGTTGTCGGCCCTGGACGCGCGGATTCGCAAACACCTGCGCGAACAGATCCGTCAGATCCAGCGCGAACTGGGCTTGACCACGATTTTCGTCACACACGATCAGGAAGAAGCCCTGACCATGTCTGACCGGATTTTCCTGATGAATCAGGGAAAGATCGTACAAAGTGGTGACGCCGAAACCCTCTACACTGCGCCAGTCGATGTGTTCGCCGCCGGGTTCATCGGCAACTACAACCTGCTGGACGCCGACAGCGCCTCGAAGCTGTTGCAGCGACCGATCAACAAGCGCATTGCCATTCGCCCGGAAGCCATCGAACTGAGCCTTGACGGTGAACTGGACGCGCAAGTGCGCAGCCACAGCCTGCTGGGCAACGTGATTCGCTACCGGGTCGAAGCCCGGGGCGTAGAATTGGTGGTGGATGTGCTGAACCGCTCGGCGGCCGACCTGCATCCCGATGGTCAGCGCCTGGCGCTTTCCATCGATCCGACGGCCCTGTGTGAGGTAGCCTGATGCCTTTGCTGACGCTGAAGAGAGAACTGCACTGATGGCCCTGGCAATTTTTGATCTGGACGAAACCCTGATCCACGGCGACTGCGCCTCACTGTGGAGCGAGCAAATGGTCCGCCTCGGCTGGGTCGATGGCGAGTCGTTCCTGCGTCGCGACAAGGAATTGATGGATGCCTACGGCAGGGGCCATCTGGCCATGGAGGACTACATGGCCTTCAGCCTGGAACCGTTGATTGGTCGTACGCCTGAAGAAGTCGCGCACCTGGTTGGTCCGTGGGTAGAGGACTTCATCGAGCCGATCATTTTCAGCGATGCCACCAAAGCCATCGCCGCGCACCGCAAGGCCGGCGACCGGATCCTGGTGATCTCGGCCTCGGGCACCCACCTGGTCGGTCCCATCGCCGAGCGCCTGGGCATCGACGAGATTCTGGGCATCGAACTGGAAGTGGCCCATGGCGTCTACACCGGCCACACCGTTGGCACCCTGACCTACCGCGAAGGCAAGATCACACGCTTGCTGGAGTGGCTGGATGCAGAGGAGGAAAACCTCGAAGGCGCGAGCTTCTATTCCGACTCCCGCAATGACCTGCCGCTGTTGCTGAAGGTGGATTTCCCCCACGTGGTCAACCCGGATCCGGTGTTGCTCGAGCAGGCCGAAAAAGCCGGCTGGCCGATCCATATCTGGAAATAACCCGGATCCCCTGTGGGAGCGAGCTTGCTCGCGATAGCAGTGTGTCAGTCAACGTTAATGCCGACAGACAGACCGCCATCGCGAGCAAGCTCGCTCCCACAGTTTTTTTTGTGTTATCAGCCCAGGCTTTCGTCAATCACCAGCACCACTTTCCCCGCCACGGTATTACTCGCCAACTCGGCAAACGCCGCCTCGGCATCCTTGATCGGGAATGTCCCGGCCAGTTGCGGGCTCAAGCGCCCCTCGGCAAACAACGGCCACACATGCTGGCCCAAATCACTGAACAGATCGGCCTTGAACTGATCGTCGCGACTGCGCAAAGTCGAACCCAGCAACTGCACACGCTTTGCCAGCACTTGGGCCAGATCCAGCTTGGCCTCGCGGCCGCCCATCAGACCGATCAACACCCAGCGGCCATCCTGCGTCAGCAGCTTGAGGTTCAAGGCCGCGTAATTGCCGCCCACCGGATCTAGAATCACATCGAACGGCCCCAGATCCCGCAGGCTCTCCAGATCGCCATTACGCACCACGCCGCCCTGGGCGCCCAGCGCTTCGCAATACGCCAATCGCTCTGCGGAGCCGACACTGACCCAACACGGATTGCCGAACGCCTTGCACAGCTGAATGGCAGCTGAACCGATTCCACTTGCCCCGGCATGCAGAAGAACTTTCTGACCCGGTTTGAGCGCAGCCAGTTGAAACAAATTCAGCCAGACTGTTGCATAAACTTCGGGCAATGCAGCCGCTTCGAACAGTGACATTCCATCGGGAACCGGCAGCACATGCCGCCCGTCGACAACCACCTCTTCGGCCATCCCGCCCCCGGCCAGCAAGGCGCAAACCCGATCGCCAACCTGCCAGGAGGACCCGGCGCCCACCTCGCTGATGACCCCCGAGCACTCTAGACCGAGCACTTGACTGGCCCCTGGCGGGGGCGGGTAAAGGCCGGCCTTCTGCAACAAATCGGCACGATTGAGGCCCGCTGCCGCCACTCGTATACGAACTTGTCCTACATCGCATGCAGGACTCGGCTCATCAACCCATACCACTTGACCGTCAACGCCTTGCAATGCTTTCACAGTGCCTCCATAGTGAGTCTGGACTGAGCCCGAAGCTATAGCGTCGGGTTTTTTGCATTATGCGACCGGCTCCCAAAGAACCGGCGACTTCAAAGACGGCCTAATATGCGTTATCAATTGTCCCCGCGTCGAATCAGCATGAAGCATCTGTTCCCCAGCACTGCCCTCGCTTTATTCATCGGTATCGGCTTGCTGCCGATGTCGAGCAATACATTCGCAGCCAATAGCTGGGACAAGCTTCAACCCGATCGTGACGAAGTGATCGCCAGTCTGAACGTCGTGGAGTTGCTCAAGCGCCACCACTACAGCAAGCCGCCGCTCGATGACGCACGCTCGGTAATCATCTACGACAGCTACCTCAAGCTGCTGGATCCGTCGCGCAGCTACTTCATGGCCAGCGACATTGCCGAATTCGACAAGTGGAAGACGCAGTTCGACGATTTCCTCAAGAGCGGCGACCTGAACGCCGGGTTCACCATCTACAAGCGCTACCTGGACCGCGTCAAGGCGCGTCTGGACTTCGCTATTGCCGAGCTGAACAAAGGCGTCGACAAGATCGACTTCACCACCAGGGAAACCTTGCTGATCGACCGCAAGGACGCCCCTTGGCTCAAATCCACCGCAGAACTCGACGACCTGTGGCGCAAACGCGTCAAGGACGAAGTCCTGCGTCAGAAGATCGCCGGCAAGGATTCCAAGCAGATCCAGGAAACCCTGACCAAGCGCTACAAGAACCAGCTGGCGCGCCTGGACCAGACCCGCGCGGAAGACATCTTCCAGGCGTACATCAACACCTTCGCCATGTCCTACGACCCGCACACCAACTATCTGTCGCCGGATAACGCGGAGAACTTCGACATCAACATGAGCCTGTCCCTCGAGGGCATCGGTGCCGTGTTGCAAAGCGATAACGACCAGGTGAAAGTCGTGCGCCTGGTGCCGGCAGGTCCGGCGGACAAGACCAAGCAGGTTGCACCGGCCGACAAGATCATCGGCGTTGCCCAGGGCAACAAGGAAATGGTCGACGTCGTGGGCTGGCGCCTGGACGAAGTGGTCAAGCTGATCCGTGGTCCGAAGGGCACCGTGGTGCGCCTGGAAGTTATCCCGGCCAGCAATGCACCGAACGACCAGACCACCAAGATCGTGCCGATCACCCGTGAAGCGGTGAAACTCGAAGATCAGGCCGTGAAGAAGTCGGTCTTGAATCTGAAGCAGGACGGCAAGGACTACAAGCTCGGCGTCATCGAGATCCCGGCGTTCTATCTGGACTTCAAGGCCTTCCGTGCCGGCGATCCGGATTACAAGAGCACCACCCGCGACGTCAAGAAACTGCTGACCGAATTGCAGAAAGAGAAAGTCGACGGCGTGGTCATCGACCTGCGCAACAACGGCGGCGGTTCCTTGCAAGAGGCCACCGAGCTGACCAGCCTGTTCATCGACAAAGGCCCGACCGTGCTCGTGCGTAACGCCGATGGCCGGGTCGATGTCCTGGAGGATGAAAATCCGGGCGCGTTCTACAAAGGCCCGATGGCGTTGCTCGTCAACCGCCTGTCCGCCTCGGCTTCGGAGATTTTTGCCGGTGCCATGCAGGACTACCACCGCGCGCTGATCATCGGCGGCCAGACCTTCGGCAAAGGCACCGTGCAGACCATTCAGCCGCTCAACCATGGCGAACTGAAACTGACCCTGGCCAAGTTCTACCGGGTTTCCGGGCAGAGCACCCAGCATCAGGGCGTCTTGCCGGACATCGATTACCCGTCGATCATCGATACCAAGGAAATCGGTGAAAGCGCCCTGCCGGAAGCCATGCCGTGGGACACCATCAAGGCGGCGATCAAGCCTGCGCTCGACCCGTTCAAGCCGTACATTTCGCAACTCCAGTCCGAGCATGACGTGCGTACGGCCAAAGATGCGGAGTTCGTGTTCATCCGCGACAAGCTGGCCCTGGCGCAGAAACTGATGGCCGAGAAAACCGTCAGCCTCAACGAAGTCGAGCGTCGTGCCCAGCACGCCGACATCGAAGCCAAACAGCTGGCCATGGAAAACATCCGTCGCAAGGCCAAGGGCGAAGAGCCGCTCAAGGAGCTGAAGAAAGAAGACGAGGACGCCATCGCGGCCGAGGATGACAAGACCAAACCGGAAGACGACGCCTACCTCAGCGAAACAGGGCGGATTCTGCTGGACTACCTGAAACTCAACACGGCAGTGGCCAAGCACTGAGTTTGTACAAACAACTGATGGCAATTTAATGCTGACGCCCCGGTAGCGTCATCAAACAGTCATCATTCTGTCGTGAAATAAAGGACCGGGCGTGCTCTTTTTACCAAGGGCACGCCCGGTCCTTTTTTTATTGCCAGAGATCGCCATGACCACAACCGAACAGCTGAGTGCCTTGAGCTCGATCCTGAGTCAAAGCGGTTTACACAGCCTGTTCCAACCGATCATCAGCCTCTCTGAACGACGCATCCTCGGTTACGAAGCCCTCAGTCGTGGCCCCTCCAACAGCCCTCTGCACTCCCCTGTCGCCCTGTTCGCCGTCGCCCGTCAGGCCGGACGCCTGAGCGAACTGGAAATTGCCTGCCGCAAAAGCGCTTGCCGACGCTTCAATGAGCAACAACTGCCTGGCCTGCTGTTCCTTAACGTGTCCCCGGAGTCCCTGCTCGAAGCGGCCCATCAACCGGGGCGCACCCTGCAATTGCTGCAGGATTTCGGCATTGCGCCAAGCCAGGTGGTCATCGAGCTCACGGAACAGACGCCGACGGATGATTTCCAGCTGCTGCAAACCGCCCTGCATCACTATCGGGCGATGGGGTTTTCGATTGCGCTGGATGATCTGGGCGCGGGCTATTCGAGTTTGCGCTTGTGGTCCGAGCTACGGCCGGATTACGTGAAAATCGACCGGCATTTCATTGATGGCATTCATCAGGATGCGCTCAAGCGCGAGTTCGTCGGCTCGATCCTGCAAATCGCCAAGGCCTCGCGGGCGCAAGTCATCGCCGAAGGTATCGAGCTCCCCGAAGAACTCACGGTGCTGACCGAAATGGGCGTGGACCTGGTGCAGGGCTATCTGCTCTGCCGCCCCCAGGAACACCCGCCACGGGATGCCCGGACATTGATGCCCCGACAGGACAGCACCGCCGTTGCACTGAGCGAAGACGGCAGCGACCTCAGCGCCCTGCTCAACGAGCTGCCCGCAGTGAACCGCGACACGCCGACCGCCACGGTGCTCGAAGCCTTTCGCCGCCAGGCCAACCTGAACTCGCTGGCAGTCCTGGATGAACAGGGTCAACCCTGCGGCATTGTCCATCGTCATTCGCTCTCCGACGCCCTGCTCAAGCCCTTTGCCACCGACCTGTTCGCCCGCAAGCCCATCAGCCGCCTGATGAACGATGACTTCCTCGCCGTCGAGCTGAGCCAGTCGCTGCAACAAGTCAGCCGCCTGATCACCAGCCGTGCCCGCCAGCGCATCGAAGAAGACTTCATCATTACCCTCAACGGCGGTTACCTGGGGTTGGGCCGGGTGATCGACGTGCTCAAGCTGATCACGGAACTGAAGATCCAGCAGGCCCGCTACGCCAACCCGTTGACCTTGCTTCCGGGCAACGTGCCGATTCAGCAATGCCTGACGCGACTGCTGCAACAGCGAAGGGAATCGGTGATCTGCTACGTGGACATTGATAGCTTCAAACCTTTCAACGACATCTACGGCTATGGTCGCGGCGACGAAGTCCTGCTGTGCCTGGCGCAATGCCTGAACGATCGCGTCGACCCGTCCCGCGACTTCGTCGGCCACATCGGCGGCGATGATTTCCTGCTGGTGCTAGGCCCGGAAGACTGGCGCAAACGTTTGAACCAGTTGCTCGACGACTTCCAGAGCCAGTGCCGGCGCTTCTACCGCAGCGAGCACCTGGAAGCCGGCTGCTTCATCGCACCCAATCGCCAGGGGCAGCGCCAGGAGTTTGCGTTGTTGTCGCTGTCGATCGGCGTGGTGCATTTGCATCCACAGGCCTGTGGACAACTCGATGCGAGCCAGTTGGCCGATATGGCATCACAGGCCAAGCACCATGCGAAGAATGTGCAGGGCTATAGCGTGCATGTGATTGATAGCCGGGTGGTTTCGACTGTTGAAGAGCTGCTCGTTTCCGGGCATCGATAAGGGCGCTTTCCGGTTTCACTCGGATCAACGAGGCGCCGAGGAAGACTTCAGCTCTTCGAGCTTGATCGGCGCCAATGGATGCCCGGCCTTCGCCGCCATCTCCCAGAATCGCGCCGCTTCGACCGGATCGGGAGACTTGCTCGCCGTCCCGGCCAGTGTGATCACGCCCACCTGATACGCCGCCTTGCCATCGCCCGCCAACGCCGCCAGGCGCAACAAACGCACGCCCTCCTCACGAGCACCGAGGCCGACACCTCGAAACGCCAGGATGTGCCCATAGAAGCTCTGGGCGCCGACATTGCCCAGGTTGGCCATGCGTGCGAACTGGCCTTCGAGCCAGCGCCAGCCACGTGGCTGACGGACAAACCATGACCAGTGAAACAATCGGCGCGCGAGCCAGTAACCGGCCCGCGCCTTGAGTTGTAAAAACACTCAGGCCTCGGCCGATTCCGGGTATTCGTACTCGAACACCCGCACCACTTCCGAAGCATGCCAGGACGCGGCGGCAACGCCGTCAGACGGCCCGGAAAAACGCCCGAGACGCTCGACACATTCAAAGAATCCAGTGCGCGGCAAGCGGCTGGCGCCCTGACTGATCACCAGTGAACTGCGCAATGGCTGCTCCGCCCTGGCGTCCAAGGCCGCCAGATGCTCAAGGGCCGCCGTCAGGGTCTGCATGGCCGGGGTCGGCAGCTGCAAACGCTCCAGCAATGCCCGATACGTCAACAGATGGCGCTGGCGACGCGCCTGATCCAGTTCGCCGAGCAATCCGTCCCAATGTTGACGACTGATGCGTACGCTCACGATTCATCCCTCCACCCTGGCACCGTCAATTCCCAGGCCAGGCTACGGCGAATCGCGGCGTCGGGCAGACGCTCGCCACTTTCGATCATGGCCAGGTAAGACGGGCTGATGCCTACCGTGCGGGCCAACGCCTCGATGGCGATGCCCTTCCCCTCGCGCAAACTGCGTAGTTGATCCAGACCCGGAAGTATCGCGTCTGGTGTCGCCGCCTGAGGCTTCGTGGCTTGAGGCGACGCTTGCTCTTTGATGCCCGCTGCTTTCAATAACGCCTGATACTGAGCCCATGGCAGAACCGCATACTCGGGCTCGCCTTCGCGTGTAATTATCTGAATATCCATCACTACCCCGTAGGACAACAACACTTAGCGAGTCGGCACTTTTCCCTAGAAGTGTAATCCTAACAGCGGCCAAGGTCGCGGGGGGCATCAATCTATGAACTCATCAAAATCGAATCAGTGTTTTTTCGGGCCTTGAAGTTGAAGTTGCTCGGGGGTATCAGGCAGACGCTCAACCACCGCGAGCTTCTCCGGCACCTGCCGTTTGCGCCAGGCGCGGAAGGCATTGAGCTCGTCGTCGAGCACTTTCATCAGCCATGCCAGTACCGCGATGTCATCGAGCATGCCAAACACTGGAATGAAATCCAGGATCGCATCCACCGGACTGAGGAAATACATCAGGCCCGCGACAACCGATACCAGCGCCTTGGGGCTGATGGCGCGATACTCACCACGCCAATAGGCCAGGCAGAGTGCCTGCAACAGCTTCAAGTCGTCCTTGATCTTGCCCAATCGATTACCCTGGCTTGCGCCTTTACTGGCGACCGCGAACAACAGGGTTGGCAATCGACCGCGTGCCAGCAGACGTCCGGCCAGTGGCAGGAAACGAGCGAAACTCCAGGGCGTTTTCATCATTCCTCCCGTTGAAATGTTATCCACACAAATTGTGGATAACCTTGTGAACAGAGCTGCTTTTCATCGCTGTAAGCCCCGTTTTACAAGGCCCGCGTTCAGATCGGGCGTTTTTTACTCATCAAAAAAAACCCATAATTTCATTGACTTGGCGGCCTTGTGCGTCTACCGCCAACACTACTATGCCTAAGACTCCAGCCTAGAGCGTCTGTTCGTTTTGTTTACCCGTGCCGAACGCCAGATGCAACAACGCCCCGCATGAGCGAGGCGTTGTTATCGAAGCAGGCGCTGGTTACTTGGCAGCGGCGTCTTCTTTTCCCGGATCCTTGATGGCCAGCAGTTCCAGGTCGAATACCAGGACCGAGTTGGCTGGAATCGCCGGGCTTGGGCTTTGAGCGCCGTAAGCCAGGTCAGCAGGGATGTACAGCTTGTACTTCTCGCCAACGTGCATCAGTTGCAGGCCTTCGACCCAACCCGGGATCACACCGCTGACCGGCAGATCAATCGGGCTGCCGCGCTCGACGGAGCTGTCGAATACGGTGCCATTGGTCAGCTTGCCGGTGTAGTGAACGGTCACTACGTCAGTCGGCTTTGGCTGAGGACCATCGGCTTTCTGCACGACTTCGTACTGCAAGCCCGAAGCGGTGGTGGTCACGCCAGCTTTCTTGGCGTTGTCTTCGAGGAATTTCTTGCCGGCAGCCGCCGACTCTTCGCTCATCTTGGCCATGCGCTCTTCGGCACGCTTTTGCAGTGCGGCGAACGCCTCGACCAGTTCTTCGTCTTTGAGCTTCTGCTCTTTCTTGCCGACGGCGTCTTCGATGCCCTGGGCTACAGCCTTGGAATCCAGGTCATCCATGCCTTCCTGAGCCAGGCTCTTGCCCATGTTCAGGCCAATGCCGTAGGAAGCTTTTTGCGCCGGAGTTTTCAGCTCTACGCTGGTCTGCGAATCACAACCCGCGAGTACCAGGCCAACCAGGGCTACCGCCGCCGCCAACCGATGCTGTTTCATGCTATTTCCTTGTTCATGCGCCTAAAGGGCAATCGAGTAAAGCCGCGAGCTTATCAGGCCGCCACGACCAATGGCTACCGGCATGAGAGCCGGAAACAATTGATAAGTTCAGGTGTTTAAACGCATTTCACAATTCGTGTCGATGAAGCTTCTTTCATCTTGCTCCGACGCAGGCTGATTCCTGAACCTACAATATCTGGCGTAATGGCCTCTTGCCCCACCCTGAGTGCTCGGGCATAACGGCATGATCATTCGACAAGGAAGTTTATTTTGCGCCTCTTCTTTCGTTTGCTGATTCTCATCGCACTACTGCTCGGGCTGGTCATCGCCGTGGTTCTCTATTACGTCGCCAACCCGAAATTACCGGCCTGGTCGCCCGCACAACAGGTGCATTACCTGGAGCAATGGAGCGCCGCCGATCGAGATACTTATTACTTCACGCCCCAGGGCACTCAGGTCAAAGGCTTGCGCTATGACTGGTTCACTGCCCTCGAACTGCCCTTCTCGCAACAACGCTTCGCCACCCCCGAATACCTCGCCCGCTTCGGTTTCCTGGTGGACCCCGGCCAGGCACCAACACCGAACAACCCCGGCAACCTCCCGGCGGGCTTTACCCGGCACCAGAACGCGGGGAGCCCGGATGTGTTTCTGGATATCACCTGCGCGGCCTGCCACACCGGTGAACTGCGCTACAAGGGTCAAGCCCTGCGTATCGACGGCGGCTCGGCGCAGCATGTGCTGCCGTCCAGTGTTCCTACGCTCAAAGGCGGCAGTTTCGGACAGGCCCTGGTGGCCAGCCTCGCCTCCACTTACTACAACCCGTGGAAATTCGAGCGCTTCGCACGCAACGTGCTTGGCCAGGACTACGAGACGCGCCACCAACAGTTGCGCAAAGATTTCAAATCTTCACTGGATACATTCCTCAAAGTGGCCTGGAACGACACCCATCGCGGGCTCTATCCGACCGAGGAAGGCCCGGGGCGCACAGACGCCTTCGGGCGCATCGCCAACGCCAGCTTCGGTGATGCGATTTCCCCCGACAACTACCGCGTGGCCAATGCCCCGGTCGATTATCCACAGCTGTGGGACATGTGGACGTTCGAATGGGTGCAGTGGAACGGCTCGGCGAAACAACCCATGGCCCGCAACATCGGCGAGGCGTTGGGCGTCGGCGCCACGCTGAACTTCTTCGACAAGAACGGCCAGCCACTGATGGGCGATGCCCGCTATCCGTCCAGTGTCCGCGTGCGCGATCTGCACCTGATCGAAGAAACCCTGCAACGACTCTCGCCTCCGGCCTGGCCGGAAGATCTGTTGGGCACGGTCGACAAGCCTCTGGCAGCCCAGGGGCGAACCTTGTTCGCAGAAAACTGCGCGGGTTGCCATGTACCGCGCACCAGCCAGGGCGACGGACGATACGTCCAGCACCTGAAAATGCTCCCAGTGGATTACATCGGCACTGACCCCGGCGCGGCCAACAACATCGCCGACCACCGCTTCGACCTGACAGCGCTGCAATGGAAGCAGGCCGAACTGGAAAAACTCGATGTCGAGCCAAAACCCGACGAGCCTCTGGACCTGAGCAAGATGTCCGTGGCCAAGGGACTGGCCTATGTCACCGCCTATGTCCAGGACCGTGCGTATCAAGACGCCAATGTCACCCCTGTCGAGCGCCCTGAAATGGACGGTTTCGGTCTGCCAATCGGAGTGCGCGAATTGCGTTCGTACAAGGCCAGGCCATTGGCGGGTGTATGGGCGACACCGCCGTTTCTGCACAACGGTTCGGTACCGAGTATTTATCAACTGCTGTCGCCTCAGGATGAGCGTGCGACCACGTTCTATAAAGGCACTTTCGAATACGACCCGGGACACCTGGGTTACCGCACCGAAGCCTTTGCCAATGGCTTCCTGTTCGACACGCGTATCACCGGCAACCACAACAGTGGCCATGAATTCCGTGCCGGCAAACTTGGCAATGGCGTGATCGGCCGCGGGTTGCAGCCGCAAGAACGCTGGGCATTGCTGGAGTATCTGAAAGTGCTGGGCGGCCCGCTGGAGGCGCAATTGCCATGACCACTGCCTCAGTCAGGAGAACGTTCCCATGCTGATAACGCTCTGGCTGCGCCTGGGCGCCTTCCTCGCCAGGCTGTTGCTGTGGTCACTGGTCCTCGGCGTGCTGGGCTGGGCCCTGGCCAGCGCCTGGTTTGCCTGGCAGCATCGCGGGCCGGTCTCGGCGCAGGAGTTGATTGCGGACGACGAAGCGGCGATGACCCAGGACATCATCCAGACCGCCGTGCGCATCGTCGATCAGCACCGTGAAAGCACCCGCTACCTGCGCGACGCCCATGCCAAGGCCCATGGCTGTGTGAAGGCCGAGGTTCAGGTGCTGCCGGAACTGCCAGGTGAACTGCGCCAGGGTGTGTTCAGCGAGCCGGGCAAAACCTGGCAAGCGACAATGCGCCTGTCCAACGGCAATGCCTACCCGCAGTTCGACAGCATCCGCGACGCCCGGGGCATGGCGATCAAACTGTTCGATGTGCCGGGCAAGCAACTGTTGAGCGACCGGCAGGGCCGAGGCGAACAGGACTTTGTGATGTTCAACCACCCGAACTTCTTTGTCAGTAATGTCGCCGAGTACCGTCAGAACGTCGCCGCCCAGGCCAACGGTAAAAAGATGATGGCCTTCTTCCCCGGCCGGGACCCACGCACCTGGCAGGTTCGCCACCTGTTCATTGCCCTGGCGACACTGGCCCCTGCCCCGTCGAGCCCGACCCAGACGACGTACTTTTCGGTTTCACCCTACAAATTCGGTGAAGCCAATGCGAAGTTCCGGGTCATGCCCGATCCCGATAGCTGCCCGGCCTACAACCTGCCGGAACAGAATCGCAAGCTGCCGAACTTTCTGCGCAATGCGCTGAGCCAACAGCTGTCGACCGACCGGGTGCCTGCGTGTTTCGCCTTGCAAATCCAGCGACAGGACGCCAACAGGTACATGCCGATTGAAGACACCAGCATTGAGTGGCGCGAGAGCGATGCGCCTTTCGAGACGGTGGCGCGGATCAAGGTTCCGGCGCAGGACTTCGATACACCGGCGCTGAACCTGCAATGTGACAACCAGTCGTTCAATCCCTGGTTCGGCGTCGAGGCGCACCGACCGATTGGCGGGATCAATCGCCTGCGCAAGGCCGTGTATGAAGCCGTCAGCGACTACCGGCACAGCCGTAACGCCGAACTGTAGGAGCGAGCTTGCTCGCGAAAAACCCATGGGCGCCGCAGGCTATCTGAATCTACGCGTTATCGTTAACGACCATCGCGAGCCAGCTCGCTCCTACGGGGAGCGAGGAAAGCCAAATCCCGGACAGCAAAAAGCCCGCACAAGGCGGGCTTTCTGTGGTGACCTGGAGTTCAGTGTTCCAGGTTACCGAATATGGCGCAGCGGACGGGACTCGAACCCGCGACCCCCGGCGTGACAGGCCGGTATTCTAACCGACTGAACTACCGCTGCGCGTAGCGTTGAAAGTGGTGGGTGATGACGGGATCGAACCGCCGACATTCTGCTTGTAAGGCAGACGCTCTCCCAGCTGAGCTAATCACCCTTTACCTTCGTTGCGGGGCACATTATGCCACAGGTTTTTATAAAGTGTTGATTTATTTGAAGTTTTTTCAAAAAAATCTAAAAACCGGTGAAACGATGCAACCTGCAGGAACAACATACAAACTTGGAACAGAAAAAAACCCGCGTTAGCGGGTTTTTCCGTGGTGACCTGGCGTTCAGTGTTCCAGGTTACCGAATATGGCGCAGCGGACGGGACTCGAACCCGCGACCCCCGGCGTGACAGGCCGGTATTCTAACCGACTGAACTACCGCTGCGCGTAACACTGAAAACGAATGGTGGGTGATGACGGGATCGAACCGCCGACATTCTGCTTGTAAGGCAGACGCTCTCCCAGCTGAGCTAATCACCCTTCGCTTCGGTGTGGCGCGCATTCTACGGAGCGACCCAACCTCTGGCAAGCACTTTTTAAAATAATTTTCTCAGCCCTTCCAAAGGCTTAGAGAAAGGTTGGCCTATGGCACGGCGAAGACAATAATGCCCCCCTTTGTATAAAGGAGAGACTCACCCCATGTGGTTCAAAAACCTGCTTATCTATCGCCTGACCCAAGATCTGCCTGTTGATGCCGAGGCGTTGGAAACTGCACTGGCCACCAAACTGGCGCGCCCATGTGCAAGCCAGGAGTTGACCACCTACGGTTTCGTCGCGCCATTCGGCAAAGGCGAAGATGCACCACTGGTACACGTCAGCGCTGACTTCCTGCTGGTGTCCGCACGCAAGGAAGAACGTATTTTGCCGGGCAGCGTCGTGCGTGACGCCGTCAAGGAAAAGGTCGAAGAGATCGAAGCCGAGCAAATGCGCAAGGTCTATAAGAAGGAGCGCGATCAGATCAAGGATGAAATCATCCAGGCCTTCCTGCCCCGCGCCTTTATCCGCCGCTCGTCGACCTTCGCCGCCATCGCGCCGAAACAGGGCCTGATCCTGGTCAACTCGGCCAGCCCGAAACGCGCCGAAGACTTGCTGTCGACCCTGCGTGAAGTGATCGGCACCCTGCCGGTGCGTCCGCTGACCGTGAAGATGTCCCCGACCGCGACCATGACCGAGTGGGTCACCACCCAGAAAGCCGCGGACGACTTCTTTGTGCTGGACGAGTGCGAACTGCGCGACACCCACGAAGACGGCGGCATCGTGCGTTGCAAGCGCCAGGACCTGACCAGCGAAGAAATCCAGCTGCACCTGAGCACCGGCAAAGTGGTCACTCAACTGTCCCTGGCCTGGCAGGACAAACTGTCCTTCGTCCTCGACGACAAAATGGTGGTCAAGCGCCTGAAGTTCGAAGACCTGCTGCAAGACCAGGCGGAACAGGACGGCGGCGACGAAGCCCTGGGCCAACTGGACGCCAGCTTCACCCTGATGATGCTGACCTTCGGCGATTTCCTGCCGGCGTTGGTTGAAGCGCTGGGTGGCGAAGAGACTCCGCAGGGGATCTAAAAGCTTGTGATCTCAAACTGTGGGAGCGGGCTTGCTCGCGAAAGCGGGGTGTCAGTCAGTATCTATGT